>JADFJT010000015.1 GCA_022566015.1 Pseudomonadota bacterium
TCCGATATAAATTGTCGAACATGAATTCCTCAATAAAACAAAAACTAGTTTTGTATGGGGAGTTGATCCGTCTCCAAAAGCCGATTGGAACTTACCTGCTGCTTTGGCCGACTTTATGGGCACTTGCGATTGCTGGTGAAGGAGCGCCCGATCTCAGGGTGTTACTGATCTTTGTTGCCGGGGTATTCCTGATGCGCTCGGCCGGGTGCGCGATCAATGATTTCGCCGATCGTGATATTGACCTGCATGTGATACGCACCAAAGACCGGCCTCTTACCAATGGCCTTATCAGTGGGAAGGAAGCTTTGGTGATTTTCGCGCTATTGTGTTTTCTCTCGTTTATATTAGTGCTCGGTTTGAATCGCTTGACTATCTGGCTTTCTATAGGTGGCGTGTTACTCGCCGCCAGCTATCCTTTCATGAAGCGATACCACTATTTGCCTCAGGTGCACCTTGGGGTTGCTTTCGGGTGGGCGGTGCCGATGGCGTTTGCGGCGCAGACTGAAAGCCTGCCTAAACAGGCCTGGCTATTGTATCTTGCTACATTGGTGTGGACAGTGTCGTACGATACTATGTATAGCATGGCCGATCGCGAGGACGATTTAAAAATTGGCCTCAAATCGACTGCGATCCTGTTCGGAAAATATGACCGAGCTATGATTGGTTTGTTTCAAATTCTGTTTATTCTGACTCTCTGGTTGATCGGCCGTGAACTGGAATTTTCTGGAATCTATGTTTATGCGCTAGTCGTTGCGACGGCATTTCTGATTTATGAGCAGCTAATGATCATGTATCGTGAACCCGAAGATTGTTTTAATGCTTTCTTGCATAATCACTGGGTTGGAGCGATCGTGTTTAGTGGAATTATCGGGCACTATTATATGGCCTGATTCAAAACGGCAACAGGGGTCATATTATGCTAATCCATACTAATGAAAAGGCAACACCCTTCGAGTTTACCGGGCGTGGTGGTGAGTATTTTCGCATCTGGATTGTTAACATTGTACTCACGCTACTCACGCTGGGGATATATTCGGCCTGGGCGACGGTACGCAAACGACGTTATTTTTATGGTAACACCCGGCTCGATGGCACCGAATTCGAATATCTGGCCACGCCCTGGATGATTTTGAGGGGCCGCCTGATCGCGATAGCAGTGCTAATCCTCTACTTCGTGCTCGGGCAATTTTACCCCCTGGCGGCGGGCATTTTAGCAGTTTTGTTGATACTGGCTATGCCCTGGATAGTGTGGAATTCGATGCGTTTCCAAATACGCATGAGCCAATATAGAAACGTGCGATTTAGCTTCAATGGCCGGCTCCGCCCGGTATATTTTTATATGCTGATTTTACCATTCATTCCAGTGTTAATATTAGCCGCTGTGGTCGCTGCGCTTTATTTTTCGTCACTGGTAGATCCCGGCCGGATAGCGCCATTGGCGGGTCTTGGCCTATTGAGTGTTTATCTGATCATTCCACTGATTCAGGCTAAAATTGCTAATTACTATATCAATCACGTCGCTTTCGGCCAGGGAAAGTTTGCCGCCACAATTACTTCGGGTACCTACTACATGACTTACCTCAAGGTTTTCCTGATTTTCATGTTGGTGATAGTGGCGAGTGGCTATATTGGTTTCCTGGTTTTAGGCAAAGGAATTTTTACTGGCATGCAGGCGCAGCAGATGCCTGAGAGTGGGATGCTTGGCGTGTTTGGCTGGATCTATCTGCTGTTTATCCTGTTCGGTATCTGGCTGCGCGCTTATGTGGGCGTTAAGATTCGAAACTACCTGTTTGACAGCACCAATCTGGATAAAAACCTGCAACTGCATTCGGCCATGAAAGTAACAGGATTATTTGGTGTTTACCTCGGAAATATCATTCTACTGATCGTCACCCTCGGGCTTGCGTATCCCTGGACCGCAGTCCGAATCGCGCGTTACAAGATTAATAATACCTTCGCTCTAATTGAAGGAAACCTGTCCAAGTACGTAACCAAACAGCAGGAATACCAATCTGCAATAGGCGATGAACTAGGTGATGCACTGGATTTCGATATGGATATCGCCCTTTGATCGAACTGACAGGATTCTGGTTCCCGGAACATAGCTCGGCACAAGCTACTGCGGTACTTGAGCTCGATCAGCAGACTTATCGATTGCAGGTCGATGTTCAGGTTCTCCAGGGCCAACAGGACAGGCTAAGTTTCAGTCACCGCATTGGGAATATTCCTCGTCGTATCACCTTTGCCGATGGTTCGGTATTTGTCTGCGAAGACAACGACGCGATAGACCGTTGGCTACTGCAGACAAAGCACAGCGATGGTCGTCACCATCTGTTGCACCAGCTAGAAAGCCAATGGCGTTGGGTGATTCTGTCGGTCATTGTCGTAATAATGGTTAGCGGTGGCTTTATCTGGAAAGGAATACCCTGGATTTCGACCGAAATCGCGCGTTCGATGCCGGTCGGGGTTTATCAAAAACTCGGTAGTGGCACGCTGGCCGGGCTCGATAAGTGGATATTGGGAGATTCGGTACAATCGGACGAAGTCCGTGCGAGAATCAATCAACGTTTTGAGCGCATATTGGAAAGCATCGACCAGGACGAATACCGGTTTCAATTGCATTTCAGGTCGATGAAGAACCTCGCCAATGCGTTTGCCCTGCCTTCGGGAGACATCGTCGTCACCGACGCGCTACTGGAGCTCGCTGAAAATGACGAAGAAATCGATTCGGTATTAATGCATGAAATTGCGCATGTGGTGCTACGCCATAGTTTGCAGCAAATTATCCATTCCTCGGCCCTTACGGTTATTATTGCGCTGTTACTCGGTGATGCGACTGCGCTGTCCAATATCGTGATTGCACTACCGGCTTTCCTGCTCAAGAGCAGTTATTCGCGCCAACATGAAACCGAGGCGGACGATTACGCGTTAGAGAAAATGGTCCAGGCCGGAATCGACCCCGTACATTTTGCCAACATGATGCGTAAGTTCATGGCACTCGAAACGGCGGGTAGCGCCATAGCAAAAAGCACGCCCCCCAAAGAAAACAAAATCAACAATTATCTATCGAGTCACCCTGCGACTGAAGAACGAATCAGGCACGCACTCGAATATGGCAAGTATTAACGAACTGTCGTCCTGTCGCTCGACCGCCCGGTTCCCAGTGGGTCGAAGTCACAGCATCGCTGTTGCTTCTCCAGGGGAACCTCTGATTAGATAAATAGATTTATAATCTTTTTTGCATTAACTTTATATTTCCTGTCATCCGCGGTCGAACCGCGGGATGACAATGTAAAATTTAACTCGGAGTTATCTTATGCCTTCTAGTGTCTCCATTTTAATTACAGGCGCATCGGGTGGAATCGGAAGTGCCGCAGCCATGGAATGTGCGAGCAAAGGTGCCAGAATTGGAATTCACTATCACAACAACCGTGAGCGTGCAGAGGCGTTGTTGAACAAATTACCCGGCGAAGGGCATCGCCTGTATCGATGCGATATTGTCGATCCAGAATCGGTTAGCCAGTTAATCGATCAGGCTGACCAGGACTTCGACGGTCTGGACGTACTGGTTAATAATGCTGGAATTTCCGAGCGGTATCGATTTGAAGATATCGATTACGCAACCTGGCAGGATACCTGGCGACGAATCGTCGACACTAACCTGACTGCGGCGAGCAATTTATGCTTTTGCGCAGGCAAGAAAATGATAGCCCGAGGTGGCGGTAAAATTGTCAATGTCTCGTCGCGCGGTGCCTTCCGGGGTGAACCGCAGATGCCGTGGTATGGGGCCTCTAAAGCGGGCATGAATGCGATGGGTCAATCGCTTGCCCAGGCCCTCGGTCCTCTGGGAGTTTTTGTTTACACGGTTGCCCCGGGATTCGTCGAAACTGAAATGGCACAGAAAACTCTTTCCTCGCCGAACGGGGACAGTATTAGAAATCAAAGCCCTATGGGCCGAGTGGCCCGACCCGAAGAGATCGCCAAAACCATAGGGTTCCTGGCGCTGGAGGCCCCTGAATTTATGACCGGCTGCATTATCGACGTAAACGGCGCTTCGTACCTGAGGTCTTAACACCGACAACTTTCTTTTTATACTATCGGGCGTAGTATGTAATATTAAGGAGCCTCTGATATGGGCACAAGTTGATCGTTCGTGACTGAATCAGAGCTGCCTTTACTTTGGCAAATCCATGAAATCGAAAGCATTCCCGTCGGATCCGGTTGTTATTATCGCTTTGGTCACGCTGGTGATCTGCGTACAGTGGTTGATATTTGGCGACAGCTTAAAACCGTCCTACAGCAGCCCTGTTTCTGAGCAGGCTTTCGAAGAGGAGCCAATTGTTTTACCCCCCGCGAAGGAAATCGATACCCAGATTAGCGAACTGGGATTGATTGATCAAAATCTGGAACAGCAAATTCGTGGTCTGTTGCACGATGGTCGGTTCAAACAGGCGCGTACCCGGTTGCTCGAATTGGCGGCATTGGCCGTTACCAGGGGCGATGAAAAACAGGTCAGCAATACGCTCTTATTACTGGGCGAAGTGGCGATCGATGAGCAGGAGCTGGCCAGCGCCGAAGTGTTCTTACAGGAAGCGCTCGATATCGCCATGCGGCAGGGTGATGTGATGACTATCGCACATAGCTACCGGCAGCTGGGGCGATTGAATATCAAATCAAGAGAGCTGGCGCGCGGTGCCGGAAATACCTACGACAAGCTATGGGTTGTACGCAGCCAAATTTATCGAGGTGAATACCGCGATGTAATACCGGATCTGGAACGTATAATCGATGCGAGTCTGCAAATCCGTCGGTACGGTGCGGCCGCCAGCGCATGGGAAACTCTGTCGAATTTTCATTTTCGGTTTCACGACATTTATCTATCCGAACAGGCGGCCTTCGAAGCGGCCAATCTGTACGCCTCGTCAGGGCAGTTAGCTTACGCGCATGCGGTAGTCGACCGCCTGAAGCGCAATGGCGCGCAGCAAAGTCAACTGGAAATTCTTAATCGGGAGATTCAGGTCCAGTTTGCGCAACACCAGGAAGACGTAATACAAACCTCACAGGCCAAAGATTTACAAATGCTCTATCGCCATTACAAGGCTAAAGGCGAATATGAACGTGCCTGGAAATTAAGAATAAAGGCCAGTCAGGCGCTTGCTAAAACCAGCGAAAGGTCGATGTACCAGCGCCAGTCGGAAGTCATGGCAATATTATATAGTTCGAATTTTGCGATGAATAAGGCGAAGCGTTATTTGAGCCAGGCCGGTGAGTTGTATGCGGCCGAGGGGGCAGACAAGCTGTCCCTGGATGCCCAGGATATGCAGGCGTTAATTTATTGATCTATGCCGACTAACCTGACCCAGTACATAACCGACCAGGGCACAGCCTACGTTGAATCAGGTCGAGGAGAACCATTGGTTCTAATACATGGTGTAGGTCTCAACAAGCAGGTCTGGGAGCCTCAATTAAATGCATTTTCCAATCAATATCGTGTCATAGCTTACGATACGCTGGGTCATGGCAAGAGCCCGGTACCTGGTGAAGACCTGACATTAGACGACTATTTCAAACAACTAGTCGATTTGCTCGATACACTCGAAATCGATCGTATCAATCTTTGTGGGCATTCGATGGGGGCGCTGATTACGATTGGATTTGCCCTGAGATATCCTCGACGCGTAATCCGAATTATCCCAATGATGGGGGCGTTTGACCGAAGCCCCGAACACCAGAAACGGTCGCTCAGGGTGGCCGATATTCTTGCTGGGCCCGAGGCGAAGACCTTGTTAGAGTCGACACTAAAACGTTGGTTTACACCAGAGGATAATGGCGACATTGATCGCGTAGAAAAAATTGCCCAGGTAGAGGCATGGCTAAATCAGGCTGACAAGTCGGGATATAGCCGTGCTTACCGGGTGTTTGCGCATAATGGTGAAACCTACGTCGGCAAGCTAGGCGATATCTCGCAACCGGCTCTGTTTATTACTGCCGAAAACGATCCTAATTCGACCCCTGCAATGTCAACGCGCATGGCTGCCGAGGTGCAACAGGGCAAGGTTCATATCTTGCTCAATGAGCGTCACATGGGGCAATATCTGGCAGCGAAGAAAATAGAACCAATCCTGCGCCAATTTCTGGCTACCCCGATATTTTGAGGGAACTATTTGATGGATGATGAAGATGCGATAATACCGCTCGACCCACTCGATTTACGCCGTGCTTTCGGTACCTTTGCGACAGGGGTTACTATAATAACCACGGTTGACGAAGCGGGTGAAGTATACGGATTCACTGCCAACTCGTTTTCATCGGTTTCGCTCGACCCTCCGCTATTGCTGGTTAACATCGCGAAATCAGCCTACGGGTTAAAGGTATTTGGCAACGCCGAGGGATTTGCAGTCAATATTCTTGCCGAAAATCAACGCGAACTATCGAATACTTTTGCGACGAAAGGCACTGACAAATTTGCCGGGTCGAGCTGGAGTTCGAAATTTACCGGTTCACCAGTGTTTGACGGGGTGATCGCCTGGTTTGATTGCGAAAGCTTCCAGCAAGTCGATGCGGGTGATCACTTGATCTTAATCGGGAAGGTACTGGAGTACGATTATAACTCGGATGCACCGCTCGGATTTTGTCGTGGTGCTTATGTGTCCTATGGCCTATCGCCGCAAATGCTGCAACTGGTGTCTTCAACCGGCTCACTTCGGGTGGGAGCAGTGGTTGAAGTCAAGGGCAATATTTTGCTGGAAACTGATCCCGATAGCGATGAAGTGCGCATACCGGTGGCCGATAACGTGGGCGATATCCATTCGCCCGATAGTTTGCTTGGCAAGCTTGCGAGCACGGGTCTTGAAGCGAAGTTACCTTTTCTATATGCGGCTTATCACCACGGTGATACTCGATTTATTTATTACCGTGGCGAAGTGCTATCGATGAAAGGCATTAACGAGTCCCCCCATCTGCATTTTTTTGCGTTTGACGCGATTCCCTGGGATGCTATTCACGATACTGCCGTTACCTCGATGCTCAAACGTTATATCACCGAGCGCTCGATGGGCAACTACAGCGTCTACCTCGGTGGGCACGTTAGCGGTGAAGTCTACCCGGTAAAGACCGGGGATTGACGATATGAATTTTTAGCTAAATCGTCAAAATATATTGGAATTGATCAGCTTCCCACTAAAGCGGTCGTAAAAACGGAAAAATCGGTATTTTAAGCACTTTTTACCAGGTGTCGCGTTTCGGTAATCTGAAGTCGCTGCGATGTCAGATTATTAGGCTTGCAATAACTATTCTGCATTTATAGATACTGCCCATAAAGGCGGCTTACTCTCGCTTGAGGATTATTAAATGGCTGATTACGACGACGATGATTATGATGACGAAGAGGATCTCGATCTCTCGACGTTACCTGATGATGAACTCGTCGAACAAATGCATGATGATCTTTATAACGGGTTGAAGGAAGAAGTCGCCGAAGGCACCGATATACTGCTAGAGCGCGGGTGGAGTGCCAACAAGGTCTTGAACCAGGCACTGGTCGACGGCATGACTATTGTCGGCATCGACTTCCGCGATGGCATATTGTTTGTCCCCGAAGTACTGATGTCTGCGAATGCGATGAAGGCGGGTATGGCAATCCTTAAACCTCTTCTGGCTGAATCAGATGAACCGGCGGCTGGAAAAATGGTGATCGGTACGGTCAAGGGCGATATCCACGATATCGGCAAGAACCTGGTATGCATGATGATGGAAGGCGCCGGTTTTGAAGTCATAAATCTCGGTATCAATACACCCGTGGAATCTTATCTGGCCGCACTTGAAGAACACAAACCCGATATCCTCGGCATGTCTGCGCTGCTGACTACCACGATGCCTTACATGAAAGTCGTGATCGATACGATGAAAGAAAAAGGCATCCGTGATGATTACATTGTCATGGTCGGTGGTGCGCCGCTGAACCAGGAATTTAGTGAAGCAATAGGAGCGGATGCTTATTGTCGAGACGCAGCGGTTGCAGCAGAAACCGCCAAGCAATTAGTGGCTGAAAAGCGTGCGAAATAATCGAAATCGCAAGGGCGATATGGAAAAGGCAGTCTCGATTCTGGTGATTACCTGCGCCGCAGTCGCACGGGAAGTGAATGACATAAAAAAATTCAGCCAGTGGGCACAGATGGATTTACAAAGTATCACTGCTGATCTGCACGCAACACCCGAAAAAATCCCACAGGCGGTGGCTGACAAGATCGACCAGGCGCGCGATTCCTACGACCATATATTTGTTGCCTATGGCGATTGTGGTACTAGCGGTGAGCTGGACCGAGTATTACAGGAACGCGGTGTGAGCCGTTTACCTGGGGCACATTGTTATGACTTTCTCGCCGGTGAAAAAACATTTGCGCAGTTGCAGGAGGATGAACCCGGCACTTTTTACCTCACCGATTTTCTCGCGCGACATTTTGATCGGCTGGTGATTGGAACTCTGGGGATAGACCGGCATCCTGAGCTCATGCCGATGTACTTTGGTAATTACAAGCGCGTGGTTTACCTGGCGCAAACCGATTCGGACGAATTGACCCGGATGGCGCAGCAGGCAGCGGACAGGCTTGGACTGCAGTTCGAACGAATTTTTACCGGTACTGGTGAAATGGTGCCGGCACTCGATGCTGCGATGCAGAAGGCTTTGTGGCAAAAATAAAAATAGTCTACTGGCGTGATATTCCGGGCCAGGTAGTGGTGCGCAAAGGTCGGCGCAGTACGCGTTTGCGTCTTCCCGCAAGATTTTTGAGAGCGATCGAACGGGCAGCATATCGCTTGAAGAAACATCAGGAAGATGCCTGGTTTGAGCCGTGGCATGACGTCGAGCAGCCGTTTAAGGGGGATGCAACGGAGCAGGCAAACAAGCTTGTCCAGCAACTGAAAGAACACTATTCCGAAGCGGTTCTGGACAAATTAATTCGTGCGAGTGGCAAAGACGATACTCGCACTATAGGCGGCTGACGGGAGCCATCCATGTACAAGATCCGCCAGTGGTCGGTAACTCATTCGAGAAAACTCGAAGCAATCTACACTGTTTTTGAGGCGATTCTTGTCGGCCTACATCCATTGTTTAACTTGATCGGATACGAACGTCTGGAAAAACCGGTGCGAATAGTCGAGAAGTTTTTCAAAGGGCTGATGTTCGATTGCCAGATGTGCGGACAATGCGCATTGAGTTCTACAGGTATGTCCTGTCCAATGAATTGCCCGAAATCAATTCGCAATGGTCCCTGTGGCGGCGTGCGACTCGATGGTCATTGCGAAGTAAAGCCTGAGATGCGTTGTGTCTGGATCGAAGCCTGGCGCGGCAGCCAGCAAATGCGAAAAAGCGATGCGATTCACAGGGTACAGGTGCCGGTTAATTTCAGCTACCAGGACAGTTCCTCCTGGTTGCGGGTCGTCAGAAATGAAATGGCTGTGCATGATAGTGAGATAGCCTGATGATAGCGTTCGAAAAATTGAATCCAGCCGAACCCCTGTCTGTATTAGAAGGTCATGTGTCGAGAGGCCGATTCGAGCGTTTGCTAAAATCGGGATATTTCGCAGTGACCGCAGAACTGGCGCCACCCGATTCTGCGCTTGCCGAGGATGTCTACGAGCGTGCCCGGATATTTGACGGTTATGTCGATGGAATGAACGCAACCGATGGCTCGGGCGCTAATTGCCACATGTCTAGTGTGGCGATGTGTGCATTGTTAATCGGTGCTGGCTATTCACCGATCATGCAAATTTCGTGTCGCGACAAGAACCGAATCGCGATACAGGGAGACGTGCTCGGTGCGGCCGCAATGGGGGTGTGCAATGTTCTATGCCTGAGCGGAGATGGCGTGCAAGTGGGTGACCACCCGGAAGCCAAGCCGGTGTTTGACCTGGACAGTATCTCCTTACTGAACGCGATCAAAACTATGCGTGACGAGTCAAAATTTATGAGCGGGCGTCCAATCACTACGCCCCCAAAGATGTTTCTTGGTGCAGCGGAAAATCCATCTGCTCCGCCGATCGATTTTCGACCCTATCGACTCGCGAATAAAATTGCCGCCGGGGCGGATTTTATTCAGACGCAGTATATTTTTGATGTGCCACAGCTTAAAGAATTTATGTCGCGGGCGGGCGATATGGGCTTACTGGAGAAATGTTTTATTTTACCCGGCGTTGGTCCACTCGCGTCTGCCAGAACCGCGACCTGGATCCGCGATAATGTGCCGGGTATTTATATCCCGGATCATATTATCGAACGCCTCGCGGGTGCGGAAAATCCTAAACAAGAAGGTCAGAATATCTGTGTTGAATTGATGCAACAGATTCGCGAAATACCGGGCGTTAGCGGTATTCACGTGATGGCCTATCGGCAGGAGCAGGCGGTTCCGGATATTATCCAGCGGTCCGGCGTGCTTGATGGTCGCAAACCCTGGTATCCGGGCTGTGAGGATTAGTCAGGCAATGATCGAGAGCAAACTTTCCAATTTAAACCAGTATACCCCGAGGGCACTCTATGACCGAAACGGTTGTCAGCTCTGCTACTAAAGAATTAGTCATTGGCTTCGATCGTCCGTTCGTGATTATCGGCGAACGAATCAATCCGACCGGTCGGAAAATTATGGCCGAGGAAATGAAAAATGGCGACTATAGCCGCGTCGAGGCCGATGCGATAGCCCAGGTTCAGGCGGGTGCGCACATGCTCGATGTGAATGCGGGCATTCCGCTTGCTGACGAGCCTCGTATTCTGGCAGAGGCTATTCAACTGGTGCAAAGCCTCACCGATGTGCCGCTCAGTATCGACTCGTCGATCATCGAAGCACTGGAGTCGGGGCTTTCGGTATACCAGGGTAAAGCTCTGGTGAATTCGGTGACCGGAGAAGACGAGAGTCTCGATCGAGTACTTCCACTGATTAAAAAATACGGTGCAGCAGTGGTGGCGATTTCGAACGATGAAACCGGCATTTCCGAGGATATTAATGTTCGTTTTAAGGTAGCGGAAAAAATAGTAAATCGAGCATCGGACTATGGCATTCCTGCCTGTGACGTCGTGGTCGACCCGCTGGTGATGCCAATCGGTGCGATTAATACAGCCGGTAGAGAAGTGTTGAAATTAATCCACCGTCTGCGTACTGAATTAAAAGTCAATACCACTTGCGGTGCATCGAATATCAGCTTTGGCCTGCCTAACCGCAACGGATTTAACGGGGCCTTTATCAGTATGGCGATTCAGGCAGGCATGACCTCGGCAATTACCAATCCATTACACTCAGAAGTGATTGCGGCCAGTATGGGTGCGGACGTGATGTTGGGTAAAGATCCAGATTGTGGACGCTGGATTAAACAGTTCCGCGAACCCCTGCCCGAAGGAGCGATTGCTCGAGGTACCGGGCGCAGAGCAGGGCGCAGACGCCGCGCAGCAGTAGGATAATTATATGTGGGGGTCTCTAGTTAATTGGATTTATTCGGCAGAGCAAGGAAGCACCGCGCGCAAGATCGAAGTGTATGCGAAAATACATGAGGATCTGAGCACCGGGGTGAGGCAGCATTCGTGGGAAACGACAATAGATAGAAACCTCCAGAAATGAGCGACGAAGTAAGCATATTATTCATGCCCTCGGGATTGAGGGGGCGAGTCCAGATTGGAACTTCAGTGCTACAGGCGGCGCAACGCCTGGGCGTGGATCTGGAATCCATTTGTGGTGGTCAGGGAAAGTGTCGAAAATGCCAGGTGTCGCCTCAGGAGGGAGAGTTCCCCAAACACGGTATAACCTCGCGCCTCGAGCACCTGTCCGAATTTACCGAAACCGAACGTCACCACCAGGCTAAGAATCGGCTCAAGGAAGGTCGGCGCCTCGGATGCAATGCTCGCATTCTTGGCGACCTGGTCATCGATGTCCCAGAAGAAAGCCAGCATCACGCACACCATATTTCCAAGGCCGTGACAGCTTACGATATTCAGGTGCAACCGGCGCTGCGCCTGTATACCGTTACCTTGCCAGAGCCTGATATGCACGCCCCACTATCGGATAAACGACGACTGCAACAGGCACTCGTACAGGACTTCGATCTACCAACACTGGATTGCGAAATGTCGCAAATCCGCCTAATACAAAAAGCACTCGAAAAATCAGGGCGTTGCATCACCGCAGCGGTATATCAGCACGAACAGATTATTGGCATCTGGCCGGGAGAAAAAAAGAAAGCCTACGGGCTCGCCATTGATCTCGGTTCTACCACTATTGCGGCCCAATTGTGCGACCTGGATAGTGGAGAAGTGATAGCGACTGCGGATACGATGAATCCACAGATTCGCTTTGGCGAAGATTTAATGAGCCGAGTTTCTTATGTGATGATGAACGAAGGCGGTGATGTGGCGCTGACGACTGTGGTACGCGAGGCATTCAACCTACTTGCCAAACGCGCGGCTAAATCAGCCGGCATTGCGCTGGACGAAATTCTAGATATGACTGTGGTGGCGAACCCGATTATGCACCATCTGTTTCTCGGAATCGATCCGACACCACTGGGGACTGCGCCATTTACCCTCGCCACCGATCAAACTACTGTGGTGCGTGCTGCAGACCTCGATATTTACTTGCACCCGGAATCCCGAATATGTGTTTTACCCTGTATAGCAGGTCACATCGGTGCCGATACCGCTGGTATGATTTTAGCCGAGCGTCCAGACCTGGCTGAAGAATATGTTTTGCTGGTAGACGTAGGTACCAACGCCGAGATTGTACTCGGCAACCGAAATCGCTTGCTAGCGGCATCGAGTCCAACCGGGCCCGCGTTCGAAGGTGCGCAAATTAGCGCGGGCCAGCGCGCTGCGCCCGGGGCAATTGAGCGGGTTCGTATAGACCCTGAAACACTGGAGCCAAAGTTTCGGGTGATCGGTTGCGAGGTCTGGTCTGATGACCCAGAATTCGCGCAGAAAAGTGCCAATGTCGGGGTCAGCGGAATATGTGGTTCTGGCATTATCGAAGTAATTGCAGAGATGTTTTTGGCCGGGATCATCGACCAGGACGGTGTAATCGGTCTGGTAGAAGGCAAGGATAGTAGCCGCGTGGCACTCGATGGTCGAACTTATTCTTACCTGTTGTACGAAGGTGACAAAACCCTGCGGGTGACGCAAAATGATGTGCGCGCGATCCAACTCGGCAAGGCTGCTTTGCATGCGGGAACGCGCTTATTGTTCGACCGCATGGGCATTACCAAGGTAGATCGGATTGGATTTGCAGGCGCGTTTGGCAGCCATATCGATGTCAAATACGCGATGGTGTTGGGCCTGATCCCGGATTGTAAGCTGGAAAATGTCGGCTCGGTTGGCAATGCGGCAGGTACCGGTGCGCGCATCGCATTGTTAAATATGCCCTCACGCATCGAGATCGGTGAAATACTGCCCAAAGTGGAAAAAATAGAAACCGCGCTCGAACCAAAGTTTCAGGAATATTTCATCGAAGCGATGGCGCTACCCCACAAAGTCGATAAATACGAAGAACTATCCAAGGTGGTAAAGATTCCGCCGCCGAAACCCAAAGCCGAAAGTGATAGGGCAAACGGTAGTAAACGCAAGTCCCGCAGGCGACGTAAGCAGGTTTAATTTTCCCTCTCCCTCTGGGCGAGGGGCTACCTTATCTAACTCGCCAGGCCCGCTGCAGGTACGTCCTGCGCCTGCGAGTTTTGCAATTTACGGCGCTCATCGCGCGGTGGAATACCGTACATGTCGCGGTAACATTTGCTGAAATGGGGTGCCGAAATAAATCCGCAGGCGAGTGCGATATCGACGATGGACTTGCTAGTCTGGAGTAGTAACAGGCGTGCGCGGTTCAGGCGCAAATTCAGGTAGTAACGGGTTGGGACGCAGTTCAAATGTTTCTGGAACAATCGCTCGAGTTGCCTGCAGGAAATACCCACGTAATTGGATAACTCGTTAAGACCGATCGGCTCTTCCAGATTAGCTTCCATCAGTGTAACTGCCTCGGTGAGCTTCGGTTGATTGGCACCGAGGTGTAATTGCAGGGGTATGCGCTGGCGATCGTCGGTTCCGCGAATACGTTCGCACATGAATTGCTCGGATATTTTTGCAGCCAGTTTTGGCCCGTGGCGATCGGTGATTAGTTTGAGCATCATATCAAGAGAAGACTGTCCGCCAGCGCAGGTAATTCGATCACGATCGAACTGAAATAAATCGTCTGAAAATTGCGCGTTTGGGAATTCTTCGCGTGCGCTGGCTATATTTTCCCAGTGTATCGTGCACTTGTATCCATCGAGCAAACCAGCGCGTGCGAGCAGATAGCTGCCGGTGCATAGTGCGCCGAGGATAATACGGCGTTTTGCTATTTTGCGTATCGCGAACTGGAACGACTTATTCCAGCTATCTGAAATATCGACGCCACCACAAACGAAGAATATTGAAACATTGCTCACCGAATCGATGCCGAAGTCTGGGGTGATTTCGATCCCGTTGCTGGCCTTTATCGGCAGTCCATCGATGCTATAAATAGACCAGGTATAGAGTGTTGACTGGGCCGCCCGGTTAGCCATACGCAAACACTCGATGGCCGAGGTGAAAGCTATCATCGAATAGTTGTGGACTAGCAGGAAGCCGAAATGATCAGGTTTCACTTCGGTGTTTTTTTCACTCATAGGCGAACTACAGGCTTTTATGCGACCAAACCCAAATAATTTGATCAATATATGACCAGGGACCAATAAAATACTAGTCGGTAATTCATGCTATTGCACGAAATATTTAAAATTGTGAATGGTAGTAGCCTTATTACGGCGGCATTTTGCTTGAAAAATAGACTGCAGGTTGTCCTCTTGCCAAAGTGCTAGATTCAGTCACCAGCCTAATATAACCGAATGAATGAATCTGCGAGATGCGTCTCACAGATCCGCTATTGAATGGCGGGATCAGAGCCGGTGGTAATTTCTCTATCACCCCTCCATTTGTGCGTGGCTGGAAATTCTCACTCCTCTGGAACCATCAAGGGTTTGCCAGGGTCACCTATCTGAAAGATTATAGCTTCCAGGTCGTCGGATGCGCTTGCATTTCTACCCACCATCGCTACTTTCGGGGAAAAAATATCCCGCCTTATAGAGGGTAAATTGACCATTCATATCCACGGTAAGCTCGCCCGCGACCACGTACACATAGAAAGCTCCAGGATGCGTGCGTATGCTTGGGGGTAGCAAATCCAGGTGGGCCCGATAAGCGAACTATTATTATTTCTTTCCCCGCTATACCAGGGAGAGGAGCCTGGTATATTTTTCCAACACCGCTTTCCGCCCGGTTTCGTGAGCATTTACTGCCTGGAAACTCACTATTCCAGTCATTATTAATGAAGCCAGCACGATTTTGATAATACTAATTAATTTCGTTTATTTCTCCTATATTTGGGTGCCATAGTGCACCTGTAGTTTTGTATACAGCATTAAACGTAATAAGTTTGGGTCTTTCATCGGCTTTTTTGCGCAATCATTTCTATGGGTGCTATGAAATTGGTAGCGATATTTTCAACCATGTTTTTGACTTTCTCAGCAGTGGATTCCTGCATCAGAACATGCAGTCCGAGAGGTGGTGGATTAACATTAGCGGCTAATTTTGCTTTTAACTGGTTGAAAAATTCAAGCGCGAATTCTCGTCGGTTATTCTCTTTAGTGACTTTAAATCCGGCTTTATCCAGTGTTCGCCTGTATTCATCGGGTGACGCTAAACGGCTGGTAGTGGCTGCTGTGGCCCAGGGCACCGGATAGGACAGTTCACCCGCATTAACCTGCATAACATCATAAACGCCGAAACAGGCGCCTGGGCGTAACACACGATAAATCTCGGTAAAAAGTTTCTCTTTATCCTCGATATTCATACCGACGTGCAACATTAAAGCACCATCGAATGATTCATCTCCGAACGGCATAGAAAGTGCGCTTCCCTGGTGAAGGGTGATTTGATTATCGAGACCGACCCAGGAACAAAGGGTATTTCCGACCCTGATATATTCCTCGGTTAAATCGATTCCAGTCACACGGCTATTAAGCTGGTTTGCTATCAGCCGTGATGTGCCGCCCAGACCACAGCCAACATCAAGAATATGATCAGGGTAAGAAAAATTTAGCTGGTCTAGTAAATTGGCGGTCGCAATGCGTCCACCCGTATGAAATTCGTCAATCGGACCGAGGTCGTCTACTGTTACATTATCGGTTGTTTTACCCAGTTTGGTAATTGCCGCTTCGATTACCCCCATTAAATTTCCGTGGGTATAGTGCTCTGAAACGGCATTTTCATAAGACATATTCAATCTCTTTATAGCCTTTACTACCGCCGAAATCGCCAACCCGGATGAAATTAAAAGACTCGAACAGGGGGCCTACTCTAATGTCCTCTCGATCACACTGATCGCGGCAATCGTTCAATAAGCCGAATCGGGCATAGAATCCTTGCGTTGCTTGATGAAATCCAGCAGGGCCTCGTCGATTGCAGGGTCTAGTTCCGGCGCCTGATATTCGGCCAGAAGCTTTTTGTAGCGAGCGTTGGCACGTTGCGCATGGTCCAGGCTACCTTCCGATTCCCACTGCTCGAAACTATTATTGTCGGCGATCGGAGAACGGTAAAAAGCAGTCTTGAAGTTAATTTGAGTGTGTTTGCACCCGAGGAAATGTACCCCTGGCCCAACTTCACGTATCGCATCCATCGCCTGACCGTTTTCGGACAGATCGATGCCGCCTAACAGAATTTCCATCATCGCAGCCTGATCGACGTCCATGATAAATTTTTCATAGCCCATGGATAGACCGCCTTCCATCCAGCCCGCAGCGTGTAATATGAAATTGACCCCAGCGTGCACCGCAGGTAACAGGGTATTAGCTGCTTCGGATGCCGCCTGTGCATCGGGCAATTTCGAAGCGCATAATCCGCCACCCGAACGAAAAGGAACGCCCAGGCGTCGCGCCAGCGCTGCCATTGCGTAGAGAACCAATGCGGGCTCGGGTGTGCCGAAAGTTGGTGCGCCGGATTGCATCGACATCGAGCTGGCGAAGCTGCCAAAGATCATCGGTGCACCGGGGTTGACCAGTTGCACAAAGGTCATGCCCGCGAGTCCTTCGGCCAGTGATTGAGCCGCAGTGCCCGCTACTGTCACCGGTGACATTGCCCCGGCCAGAATAAACGGAGTAATAATGCAGGCCTGATTATTTTCGGCGTATACCTTGGCCGCGCCGAGCATGGTATCGTCGTAAGTCATCGGTGAATTGGCATTAATCAGGCTCGTGGCATAGGTTCTCGGCCTGCCGGTTTCCGGGTCAATATAATTATCGCCCGCCAGGATCTTGATCATTTCGACCGTGTCCTGTGCGCGTTCCGGTGCGGTAACCGAACCCATGAATGCCTTGTCCGAAAATTTAATATGCGAATACACCATGTCGAGGTGACGCTTATTTACCGGCACGTCTACCGGCTCGCAAATAGTACCGCCTGACAAATGCATGCTCGGAGAGACATAAGCGAGTTTGACAAAATTCTGGAAGTCTTCCAGCGTTGCATAACGTCTGCCTTTATCGAGATCAAATACAAAGGGGCTGCCGTAAGCGGGAACGAATACAGTGTGCTTTCCACCGATGCGTACGTTTCTAGCCGGGTTTCGAGCGTGTTGGGTATATTCGGCCGGCGCGGAAGCCTGGATGATCGAACGACATAATCCGCGTGGGAATCGAACGCGTACCCCGTCGATCTCGGCACCGCCTTTTTTAAGAATATCCAGCGCCTCTGGCATGTCGCGAAATTCGATCCCAATCTCTTCGAGAATAATGTCGGCATTCGTTTCGATCAGCGACAGTCCTTCCTCATCGAGAATTTCGAAACAGGGTATTTTACGTGTGATATAAGGCGCACTAGGGGCTACGATTTTACTTTCAGCAAGGCGCGCTGCACGACCACCTCGACCACGGCCTCGACGTGATTTGCGCCCTGATTTCAGGCTTTCACTCATTTCAGACTCCAAAATATACTCACAGGTCGCGGATGATTTACGAGTTCAACGCCCTGAGTCTCGAAAAACTATTTTATCGAAATTCCCGTTCTAATTAAGTATGATTTTTGCCCTTATACTGGGCTAACCCAGGTACGACCCTGATCTGTTTGCGAGCGTCATTTGTGGCCTTAGCGGATTCATAATTGAGTTGTCGGTCAGCATGTATAGGATAGAATGGGGAATCAATAACAACGCAAACACCGCTAGGGTTTCCCGTATTTCCATTCAAACTGAAAAAATTGGCATCTTGTTGATCGATGGTTACCCGTTGATCCCATTTAGCTGCGTCGTGGATGCGTTACGGGTCGCCAACCGGTTGTCAGAAAGCGAGTTATACGAATGGGAATATTTTGCACCCAATGGCGATCCGGTGTCGGCCAGTAGTGGAATCCTGGTTCCGACTCTGCCTCTCACCGAAGCCAAAAATCTGGTAACACTGGTAATTTGTGCCCCGAATACGGCCCAGCATTTCACCGATGCCAGCACCCTGAATATCCTCAAAAGCCTCGACAGACAGGGGGTCAATCTCGGCAGTGTGAGCTCGGGTAGTTTTCTTTTGGCGAAGGCTGGTTTGCTCGATAATTGCCGATGCACGATACACTGGGAAAACATTCCAGTGTTTAAGGAACTTTACCCGCAAATAGACGTGACTTTTACTCTCTACGAAATCGATCAAAAGCGCTTCACCTGTTCGGGCGGTACTGCGGCACTGGATATGATGCTGAAATTAATCGAAAATCAGTATGGCCGGGTGTTGGCGCAGGAAATTTCAAGGCAGTTCCAACACGATCGAATTCGTACCGAAATTGACTCACAGCAGATGGCGGATCGAATCGACCTGGCAATGAGAGCGCCCCGGCTGATCGATGTGATCAAATTGATGGAATCCAATATAGAAGTACCGCTCTCGTTACCGAGTATCGCTAATCAATGCAATTTATCGCTTCGACAGATCGAGCGATTATTCCACAAGTATCGCAGTATGACGCCCAGTCAGTATTACCTGTCATTGCGATTAACGCATGCAAAACAATTATTATTAAATACTACTAGCAGTGTCATCGATATCTCAATCGCCACCGGCTTCGAGACTCAGTCTTATTTCACTGCCTGTTATCGCAAGGTGTTTGGCCAGTCGCCGCGTAGCCATCGTTCCCAAGTAGCAACCGAGCGACAGGGTTAGTGGTCCAGTAACAGGCTGCGTAATTTCACTGGTTTCAGATCAATGGGGTCAGTATCGATTGATTTTTTTGACAAAAACCTATTGTGACTTTGTTCTTTAGAAATCAATCGATACTGACCCCATTGATCCATAGATTATTTATATTTTCTAACGACGCTCTGTACAAAATCGACTATCAAAGTGCAAGGTATCTGATTTTAATCCGGTAAGCAGTCGATCGAGGACGGATACTAATATTGTCAGAATTAAACCCTATATTATTTGCCGTGGCGGGGTAAATTCGAATATGATCCGTGCACGATTTTTCACCACCTGGCCTGATCGAAAACCTATCTGAAGATGAATATCCGGATAAACTTTGATGCCGAGGTCGAGCGCAACGGCACCAGCAGCGCAAAATGGGATCGTTATCGAGGTACCGATATCTTACCTATGTGGGTAGCGGACATGGACTTCGAGGTATCGCCGGAAATTGCCAAAGCCATGCAACAACGGCTGGCGCATGGGGTGTTTGGTTATACCAATAAACCAGACAATATTAATGAATTGGTTGTGGAGCGTTTGCACCGACTTTACCAGTGGCGCATTGAGCCAAACTGGCTGGTCTGGTTGCCCGGTGTTATCAGTGGCATGCACATGGGTACGCGTTGTATCGGCTCCAGTGGTGATTCAGTGCTGGTTCCGTCGGTGATATACCCTCCAGTAAAATCGATTCCGGAATTGTGCGCCCGCAACGCCCAGACCGTTCCAATGGTAAAAAATGAGGGTCGATGGGTACTCGATCTGGATTGGATAGAAGCGAATATCAATTCGGAAAGTCGGGTTTTATTATTGTGTAACCCGCAAAATCCGGGTGGGTCTGTTTATACAGGAGATGAGTTAGGCCGACTGGCGGATCTTGTTGTTGCGCATGATTTGATTGTCTGCTCGGACGAAGTTCATTGCGACCTGATCCTGGAGCCAGGCCGAGCGCATATTCCGATAGCGTCGTTGAATCAGGAAATTGCCAAACGCAGTATCACCTTGATGGCGTCGAGCAAAACCTTTAATACGGCTGGCCTGAGCTGCGCGTTCGCTGTCGTCCCGGATGTCAGCCTGCGTCGTCGATTTAAAAATGCTGGGGAGGGAATTGTGCCTTACGTGAATGTGTTTGGTTATAATTCAACGCAGGCAGCTTACCAAACCGGTGATGACTGGAACCGGCAGCTAGTCGAGTACCTCAAAGCAAATCGGGATTACCTGGTGCAGGAAATCAATGCAATCCGAGGTCTCAAACTAGATTTGGTTGAAGCGACTTATCTGGCCTGGATCGATATTTCTGACCTCGGGCTCGACCATCCAAAGTCTTTCTTCGATAAAGCGGGTGTCGGCCTGTCACCCGGACGGGAATTCGGTGACGATCGATTCATGCGCCTGAACTTTGGCTGCCCACGTTCACGGGTCGAAGAAGCAGTCACCCGCATACGGCTAGCAGTCAGCGATTACCTTGGTAATTGATGCGCTCGCTGAACCGAAAAGCCCGCAGAAGAATAGCTAATTATAATCCGTTTGAGTAATAACCTGTGTGAGAGGCTATGTTTTCTGCCTGTACCCGCAAGAATATTGGAAGAGTAAAATCAAATTATGTTTAGTATGGCTATAGTACGTACCCCAGCGAAAAGTCTGGTCGATGGCATTACCACAGCAGGACTGGGAAAGCCGGACTATGATCTGGCGTTGGAACAGCATCGAGATTACATCCGGACGCTCGAAGCCTGCGACCTGTCAGTGATAATACTCGATGCTGACGAGCGCTACCCAGATGCCCAGTTTGTTGAAGATGCCGCGCTGTTATTGCCCCGTGGTGCAATATTCACCCGCCCGGGAGCCGAGTCCCGGCGCGGAGAAGTGGCAGCGGTCAGATCAGTGTTGGACGATTTTTATGACCAGATAGATACCGTAAAGGCACCCGGAAGCGCAGATGCCGGAGATATTATGGTGGTCGGCGATCATTGTTATATTGGCTTATCAGAACGCACCAACCACGAAGGAGCGTCACAAATAATCAGCGCACTGGAATCGCATGGCTACACTGGTTCGACCCTATCGATTAGTGAAGCCTTGCATTTGAAATCTTCGGTGTCTTATCTGGAAAATAATCGCCTTGTGGTGTCCGGTGAGCTGTGCGATGCCGTAGAATTTTCCGGTTTCGATCAAATACGCCTGGATCAATCCGAGCGTTATGCAGCCAATTGCGTGTGGATTAATGACCGCGTGCTGGTAGCGCGAGGTTATCCGAAAAGCATCGAAAAGATTGGTGCGACAGGGCTTGAGATTATCGAACTCGATGTGTCTGAATTTTGCAAACTCGATGGCGGATTAAGCTGCTTATCGTTGCGATTTTAACGCCTACCGTGCAAATTAAACCCATTATAAAACTATCCCAGGATATCGTCGCGCTCATTCAGCAGTCACGCCAGCATATGGCTGATCTTTATCCGGCCGACAGTATTCATCAGGAAGATATCTGCTGTCTGCTCGAATCAGATGTATATTTTGTTGGTGGTTATCTCGATTCCGAATTGACCGGAATAGGAGCTGTGAAAAAATTCGATACCCGCCCGCGCTACGGGGAAATAAAGAACCTTTTTGTCGACCGAGAGTACCGTGGACGAGGCGTTTCACGCCTGATCATGGGGGCGTTGGAACAGCACCTGATCGAGCAGAAAATTACTTTATGCCGGCTCGAAACTGGTGTGAGCCAACCCGAGTCGATCGGCCTTTATCGCACCCTGGGATACACCGAGACAACAGTTTATGGCGCCTATAAACCCGATCCGTTTAGTGTATTCATGCAAAAAGAAATTCTTCCTGATTAAAATTTTTACTTGTCCGCCTCCCTACTGTGGTTCTGGCCCACGAACCGGAATCGATCGGACCGATTACTCCGATAGCAAAAGATTCCGGGTCGAAGGCTGGAATGTCGATTATGGGTTTATTTTTTGAGTGAGTGCGACCAGCCTCATCCTTTATTTGCCATGTCGTAATTTGCTCTAGATGAGTCGTTCCTGTTCTGCGCGGGGGGAGGTAATTCGGATATTCTTTTTTCCATTGGGAAAACCAGAATGGATTAATTCATCGGTTCTCTTAAATCAACTGGAGCTATGAGACATGGCGATACCAACGAAAGTAAAATATCTAATCGTCGGGGCAGGCATCCACGGATTGAGCACGGCGTATCATCTGGCCTTGCAGCTAAAAGCTCAGGGTAAGGGCGATGGACGCGATATTTTGATCGTTGATAAAGGCGGTATAGCCGCCGGTGCCTCCGGTATTGCCTGCGGCGTGGTTCGTAATAACTACTTTCAACCGGCGATGCGCGAGCTCATGGCGCACAGTGTCGCTGTCTGGGAAACCGATCCAGAGGGTTATAGTTACCACTCGGTGGGCTATTTGCAAATCAGCCCCGAAAGCATGCACGCGGATGTGGCTACGATTGCCCAGCAGCAAAAAGACATCGGTTACGAGTCCACATTCATCGAAGGCGAGAAAGAGTCCTCCGATTACATGAAAAGCCTGTTCCACGACTGGCAGGCCAAAGGTATTACTTCGGTACTGCATGAAAAGCGTGGCGGTTATGCGAATAACACCAGGGCCATGTATGCGCTCGCCACAAAGGCTGAGAATGAGGGGGTTAGAATAATTACTGGTTGTACCGTCACCGGATTCAAGAGCGACTCCGCCAGCGGCGCGATCAAGGCAGTCGAGACCGACAAGGGCGAAATTGGCTGTGACCAGGTCATAATAGGTGCTGGTCCCTGGGTCAAAACAATCTGGGATATGCTCGAACTACCTAAAACCGTCAGCATTAAAGGCAAGGACGGGAACATGCACCACGACATCCCGATGTGGATTTACTGGTCACTGCAGGAAGGCACGCTCGGGGTCGATCCTGATTTACAAAAAACCAACGACGGTAGGTTTCCACCGGTGATCCACGTCGACAGTAACGAACCGCTGTACTCCGACTCCGATGGATCGCTGATCACCGACAAGATGTGGGGCATTTACTACAAACCTGACTTTCACTTCGGCGGTATACAGGGCGGAGCGGCACCCTATGCAATCAAAACCGACCCCGATGATGTGGCCGTCGACCCCTATGGAGTCGACTCCCCCGACTTTATCGTCGGTGAAGACTTTGCCCACATGTGGACATCTGCGCTCGCGCACTGTCAAAAACGTTTCGAAGGTCAGTTCGAGTATTACAAGAACGAACCCTCGGGTGGTATTGGCTCGTTTACCCCGGATAGTTTTCCGGTTTTTGACGTATTCCGTGAAAACTGTTACCTGATCGCCGATTCGAATCACGGCTACAAGATGCTCGGTGTCGGCAAGCTGGTCGCAGAAGAGATCTGTGGAATGAAGAGCTCATTACTCGAACCCTTCCGCTTCTCGCGGTACGAGCAGGGCAAGTTACACCCGGTGTCGAGCAGCCCTTTTCCCTGGAGTTAGTTGCACCCAGTGATTCGGATTTCGTAGTACCTCCGACGATTACCTGCGTTTTAAATTCAATTTGAACACAGGATTTTTTGCCCAAATTTATTTAGCGGTGGATCGGTATACTACCGCTGTGACACGCTGTGAATACATCCGTGTAAGCTCGGATGCCGCATCCCTGCGGCATAACGGTCACAACAGTAATATTCCGATCACCAATTCAACACCCTCTCCCTTTGGGAGAGGGTTGGGGTGAGGGATAGCAGTCAGTCTGTTTCCAAATCCTCAGAAAACAACCATCCCCCCAGCCACGCAGCCAACCCGGCACCAATCAACTGCGCGACAATAAAATAAGGCGCGTCTGCCGGCGCGATGCCGCTAAAGGTATCGGTGAGTGTTCGTCCAATAGTAACCGCGGGATTGGCAAACGAAGTCGACGAAGTAAACCAGTAGCCAGCGCTAATGAATAAGCCTACCGCGTAGGCCACGCTCTCTGGTCTGAATCGAATACAACCAAAAATCGTCATTACTAGCCCAAAAGTCGCGACGATTTCTGCACTCCATTGCGCAATGCCATACCGAACTCGGGTCGATGCATCGATTAGAGGTAACTCAAACATATGGTGTGCCAGTATTGTCCCGAGTACCGCGCCAATTATCTGTACCGGCCAATAAGCGCAGGCGGTCCTGAAATCGATCTCGGTGCGAATCAAAAAGGCCAGTGTCACAGCAGGATTAAAATGCGCGCCGGAAATTGGCCCAAAGATTAAAATCAACACCACCAGGATCGCACCGGTGGCCAGGCTATTTCCAAGCAGGGCAATGGCGTCATTTCCCTGCGACAGATTTTCTGCCATGATGCCGGAACCAACCACCACGGCTACGAGCATCAAACTTCCCAGCCCTTCGGCGACAAGGCGTTTTTTCATCTAGGGAACCTCTGATTAAGTCTGGGCGAATCAGATTGTGATTCAAAATGATGAAGATCAAGGCGTGGAACGCAAGCCCGAGTTAAATAGACATGGGCACCGCTATTGCTCAGTTTCACAACGCAGAGATTGATTGTTTTGGGCGCAAGATGTTCGTTCATGACTTAGTCAGAGGCTCCCTGGATTGCTACCATCCAAAAAAAGCGTATTCTCACATCTTGCTGGTAAAAATTCCTTAAATTAATTAATCGTTACAGAGAAATATCCATGGCGCAGGCATACGATTACATCATCATCGGTGCGGGATCGGCAGGCTGTGTATTGGCCAACCGACTCAGTGAAGATCCGAATACCTCGGTGTTGGTACTTGAATATGGCGGTAGCGATCGAAGTATTTTTATTCAGATGCCGACAGCGCTGTCGATCCCGATGAACATGCCTAAATTTAACTGGGGTTACGAGTCGCAACCCGAACCTTATTTGGATAATCGGCGTATGAATTGTCCACGCGGCAAGGTGCTCGGTGGCTCCTCGTCGATTAACGGTATGGTTTATGTGCGCGGCCATGCGATGGACTATGACCAATGGGAAGAACAGGGCGCCAAAGACTGGGGGTACCGACATTGCCTGCCCTATTTTAAGAAAGCCGAAGACTGGGCTTTTGGTAGCGACGATTATCGGTCGCAGCAGGGCCCATTGTCGGTCAATAATGGCAACAATATGCAAAACCCGCTCTACCGCGCATTTATAGAGGCGGGTGCGCAGGCGGGCTATATGAAAACCGACGACTACAATGGACGGCAACAGGAAGGATTTGGTCGGATGCACATGACGGTCAAAAATGGGGTTCGCTGGTCGACTGCGAATGCTTATTTAAAACCGGCACTACAACGTCCCAATTTACGAGTGATTACCAACGCCTTAACCCGGCAAATATTGCTGGAAGGTAAAAAGTCGGTTGGTGTCGAATTTGAACAGGCCGGACGTGTGCAAACAGTGCAGGCTAATCGTGAAGTATTGCTCAGTGCCGGACCTATCGCTTCGCCCCAGCTATTGCAAGTATCCGGTATTGGTCCAGCGGATGTGCTGAACGAGGCGGGTATAGCGGTAAAGCACGAACTTCCCGGTGTCGGCCAGAATTTACAGGACCACCTGGAATTATATTTTCAGTTTCGCTGCAAACAGCCCATCACTCTGAATGGTAAATTGGATCTATGGAGCAAATTTTTAATTGGATTGCGCTGGATACTAACCAAAAAGGGGTTGGGTGCGACCAATCATTTCGAGTCCTGCGGCTTTGTCCGATCCAGAGCCGGGGTCAAGTGGCCCGATATTCAGTTTCATTTTTTACCCGCAGCGATGCGTTACGATGGCAATGCAGCATTCGATGGGCATGGTTTTCAGGTTCATGTGGGTCACAATAAACCACAGAGCAGAGGGACTATCAGGGCACAATCGCCGAATGTTAAGGATAAGCCAAAAATTATTTTCAACTACTTGCAGCAGCAGGAAGATATCGAAGTTTTTCGTGCCTGCGTACGACTAACCCGAGAAATTATCGCGCAAAAAGCGATGGATCCTTATCGTGATTCCGAAATTCAACCTGGCGAAGCAATTCAAAGCGACGAAGAAATCGATGCGTTCGTCCGCGGTGCAGTCGAAAGCGCCTATCACCCCTCCTGCGCCTGCCGCATGGGAGAAGACGACGGAGCAGTAGTCGATTCCAAAACCCGAGTACATGGAATAGATAATTTGCGCGTGGTCGACTCGTCGATTTTTCCGGTAATACTCAATGGAAATCTGAACTCTCCAACCATCATGCTCGCAGAGCGAACGGCCGATATAATCAAGGGAAAAGGGATGCTAGAGCCTTCCGATGCGGCAGTTGCTTTGGGAGAAGACTGGGAAATTAAGCAGCGCTCGACCAGCGCGAATTAATTTCATCCCTCATCCCTCCAGGTGATATTCAAAAAATTTAGCGTCTGGGCCTTTCCCTTTTCTGACGTGCATTTTCTGTTGTGCCAGCTCCATTACAATGGTGCATATTGTTCCGAGTTCATGCACCGAATCATCGGGAATATACTCTCGATAAATAGGCAGGGAGCGATCAGAATCGTCAGATAGCAATGCACGCATTCCCGCTACACTTCGCTCTTTGTTTTCGGAGAGAATTTGCGTCGCTTTGTTGAGGCGGGCGTACGAACTAGAAAAACTGGGATCTTTCTCGGAGTTAATCGGGCTGTCCAGATAATGATTGGTATGTAATAAATAATCCGATTCCGCGACCAGACGATACGAGTTCTCACCGCAAAATTCTATATTGAATCCAGCGCCACCGGCATCGGCAACCATTATATTGCTGGCTTTTCCGCCCCCATGGCTAGCCAACAGCGAATCGACTTGTGCGAGCGAATGGCAGTCCAGGATTGCACGCAAAAATATATGGACAGGTAATCCGTCAAGCAACCTGCCCAGTGTCAATATATTCAGACAAACACCCAGGCCGGCGCTATTCATGCCAATTTTGCCGATAATACCTGGCTCGGTGAGCATGAAGATTATATGCCCATCGGTTTGCACGATTTTCATCAGTACACTCAGTGACTCGAGTGCCTTTCCCCAGTCCCAGTTTTGTCCGAGGATCGCCGACCCGGAATAATACACAGACGTGCACTCGTTACTTACACCAGCACAATGGGAAAGGATTTCAGTGCGCGCATTGAGCGCAATTATCCATAGTAGGTCGACTCCAGCACCCTGAGCAATTCCGTCTATTTCTTCGATGTAGGTTGGGTTGAATCGCTCGATAATAGCGCGAAAAAAATCTGCCCGATGCAGGATTTCTGATTCTGGTAAAGCAAAAATCGAACGATAAAAATCGATGGTGCGAGAGATCTCTACACTAAGCTGTTTGCCGTGTTGTTTGCCGCGCTCAACTGGCTCCCCAGAAATAGTGATACGTCGAAACTGATTCATTTACCGAATACTCTGTCAGACTACGGATTATCCGCATGCCCTCTCGGTGCAGGCTACGAAGTATTAAAAGTCTTGATGCACCATTTTTTTTGGCAAAGTTTTAAAGCTAACCCACGATAGCCAACAAAACTCCAGCCGCCACAGCCGAGCCAATAACCCCGGCTACATTCGGGCCCATCGCGTGCATGAGTAGAAAATTATGCTGATTGGCGTCGAGGCCAACTTTATTTGCCACGCGCGCGGCCATTGGTACTGCGGAGACACCGGCGGCGCCGATCAATGGGTTGACCTCGCCACCGGTAAATCGATACATTATTTTGCCCATGATTACCCCCGCTGCGGTACCAATTGAGAAGGCCACGATGCCAAGCAGTAATATACCAATCGTTTCGGGGGTAAGAAACTTGTCCGCTGCCAGTTTTGAACCGATCGCAAGACCGAGGAATATGGTCACGATATTGATCAATTCATTTTTTGCGGTATTGCTCAGGCGGTCAACCACGCCGCATTCCTTCAATAAATTTCCGAAACAAAGCATTCCGATTAGCGGCGTAGCGGAGGGTAAGAGCAATATGGCGACCAATAACAGTGTCAGTGGAAATAGTATTTTCTCCAGTTTTCCAACGTGGCGTAACTGGGTCATTTTGGTTTGCCTTTCTTTTTCTGTGGTGAGTAGCTTCATGATCGGCGGTTGAATGATGGGTACCAGTGCCATATATGAATAGGCTGCTACTGCAATCGCACCCAGTAACTCTGGAGCGAGCCTGGACGCGACATAGATTGCGGTCGGCCCGTCGGCCCCACCGATGATGGCTATCGCGGCGGCGTCGGCCAGGGAAAATTCTATACCCGGGATAAAATTCATCGCAATTGCACCAAACAGGGTGAAAAATATGCCAAATTGCGCGGCTGCACCGAGAATCATCAAACTCGGTCTTGCCAGCAATGGACCGAAATCGGTCATCGCACCGACACCCATGAATATCAATAACGGGAATACGCCGCTCTCGATACCAGAATGGTAGAGAATCCCAAGCAAGCCTTCGGGCCCGGCAATAGCGGCCACTGGAATATTAGCCAGAATGCCGCCGAATCCTATCGGAATAAGCAACAGTGGTTCGAATCCTTTGGATATGGCGAGAAATATCAGAATGCCACCGATAGCGATCATGAATACCTGACCGATGGTGAGATTATAGAGACCGGTAGAGGCCCAAAGTTGCAGAAGACCCTGTTCCATGTTAACCGATGGTCATCAGAACTTGATCAGCCCGAATGGCGTCGCCCCGGCTGATTGCAATCGATTGAACGACCCCATTACAGCTGCTTCGAATTTCCGTTTCCATTTTCATCGCCTCAATAATAATGACCGGATCACCTTCCTCGACCTGCTGACCAACCGACACCAGGATATCGATTACACTGCCTGTCATCGGTGCATTGATGGCCGTGCCTGCGACTGTTGGCGTGGTTGGCGCAGACCGGACTGCGCTGGGGGCGATTTGGCTGATATCGCCACTTCCACTGGCAACGACAACATCGTATTCGGTGCCATTGACGGTGACCCGGTAACTTTCGGCTTCTCCAGAAGGGCTAGAACTTGCTACATTAATTGATGCTGCGACAGGTTCAGGCTCGCTGTCAGGGGCCGGTTCGAATGCGTCAGGGTTATTGCGGTTCTTGAGAAAATTGATCCCGACCTGGTTAAACAGGGCATAAATCAATACATCATCGATTTCATTCTTGGCGAGTTTAATGCCTTCTTCCCTGGCCAGGGCCTTCAATTCAGAGGTCAGACGTTTCATTTCCGGTTCGATCAAATCGGCAGGGCGGCAGGTGATGGGTTCGCCCCCATCGAGGACGCGTTGTTGCAATTCCTGGTTCACCGGGGCCGCTGTGGCGCCGTATTCGCCTTTCAGCACGCCCGCCGTTTCCTTGCTGATCGTTTTGTAACGTTCGCCGCTTAATACGTTGAGTACCGATTGTGTCCCTACGATTTGCGAGGTTGGTGTTACCAGCGGAACATAACCGAGGTCTTTGCGTACCGACGGGATTTCCTTTAATACTTCGTCGAGTTTGTCTTCGGCATTTTGCTCTTTCAACTGGATTTCCAGGTTGGTGAGCATGCCGCCGGGAACTTGCGCGGTGAGAATGCGCGGGTCGACCCCTTTGAGGGATCCTTCGAATTTAGCGTATTTTTGACGTACTCCGCGAAAATACAGCGATATTTCTTCGAGTAATCCCAAATCCAGTCCGGTGGCTCGATCGGTATCTTCAAGAATCGAAACAAAGGTCTCGGTAGGCGAATGGCCGTAGGTCAGGCTCATCGATGAAATCGAAGTATCGAGCATATCGATTCCAGCCTCGATCGCCTTCATATAAGTCGCGGTCGAAAGACCCGTGGTCGCATGGCAATGCATCGACAGCGGTAGGTCACAGCATTCCTTGATCTTGCCCACCAACTCCTCGGCAACATAAGGCTTAAGTAATCCAGCCATATCCTTGATGCAGATAGAATGGCAGCCCATATCCTGTAGACGTTTGACCATGTCAATCCACAGGTCGATGTTATGGACCGGACTCAAGGTATAGGCAATACATCCCTGGGCGTGCTTACCGCTTTTTATCGTTGCCTTGATTGCCGTTTCAATATTTCGCATATCATTCATCGCATCAAAGATACGAAATACATCCACACCACTGCTCGCTGCGCGCTCGACAAATGCTTCGATTACATCGTCGGCATAATGCCGGTAACCCAGTGCATTTTGTCCACGCAGCAACATTTGCATTGGCGTATTAGGCATTGCCTTTTTTAGTTTTCTCAGACGCTCCCAGGGGTCTTCGCCGAGAAAGCGGATACAGGCATCGAAAGTTGCGCCGCCCCAGGTTTCGAGAGACCAGAAGCCAACCCGGTCGAGCTTTTCCGCAATGGGTAACATATCTTCGATACGTATGCGTGTTGCAAACAGTGATTGAGAGGCATCGCGCAGTACGACATCGGTGAGCAAAAGAGGCTTAGTCATGAACTGGATACCTGGTAAATGGATAGGCTAGTTAGCGAGATTTTCTATACTTGTGGATCGCTGCCTGAATCGCGGCAATGTGCTGATGACCAGGCTTTGAGAGTCTATCGGAGGGGACAGGTATTACATCGGGCTGTTCTTCGGGAACTATTTTCGATACTGCCCAGATGATGCAAATTAACAGGGTCAATATAATAAACACGGCACCCATTCCAAGGCCAAGTAATTGCAAACTTTGCATCATGAGCTGTTCTATGTCCATTGTTTCCCCGGATGGTTGGCGTACCGACTTTTGCAAAAAGTATACTATAAAAGTAAACAAACTCTGATTTATTCGGAGGTTCCTTAATATTTATTAATACCCATTGATATTGTCGATCACTGTCATTGCTGTTAATGATCGTGCCTGTGATATCCTGAAATTGCCGTTAATTGAGGGATTTGATGACTAGCGACCAGTTTTTCTTTTTAGCCTGTCCGGCGTGGTATTCGCTCTGCTGATCTGGGGCAGGAACCATTACGACATGGTTGCCTTCGGCGCTTTTCCGACACCTGTTAGCCCCAAAAACAATACCATCATCATGGGTCCGGGTGGCTATAGCTTCGGCGACTACTGGCGTATGGGACTGCCGCTGGAAATATTGGTATTGGTGGCGTTGGTGCCGACCATATTGTATTTCTGGCCACTTTAATGCTGTTTAGCCTGACCTGTCACGCAACGATTCTATAGTTATGGTCGGTGTCAGCAAATCCCGGTCGAGTTGAACTTCGATCAGGGCTGGTCGGCTGGCAGACATGGCTCGCCCGAATGCAGGGGCAAACTCTTCGGTCGTAGTCACCAGCTCAGCCTGAGCACCGTAAGCTTCTGCGAGTTTACAAAAATCCGGGTTGACTATATCGGTTCCGATCACTCGCTCGGGATAGTCGCGTTCCTGATGCATACGAATGGTCGCGTAGATTCCATTGTTGACCACGATAATAATAATATTGGCCCCGTATTGCATCGCTGTCGCCAGTTCCTGGCCATTCATCATGAAATCGCCGTCGCCAGCAAACGCGACCACGGTTCTATCTGGATACATCAGTTTCGCCGCAATAGCAGCTGGCACACCGTAGCCCATCGTGCCGCTGGTTGGCGCAAGCTGCGTCCTATATTCGCGAAAACGATAAAAACGGTGAAGCCAGGACGTATTATTGCCGGCACCATTGCAAATAATCGTATCGTCAGCAGAATTTTGTTCGACTGTTTTGATGATATCGGATAATTGTACCGGGCCTTTTACGCTGATTGAGCTATTCCAGGATTCGAATTCCTGCCGCGCCAGCGTCACTTGTGATTGCCAGTCGCTACCGTTTGTTGTTGGAACCTCGTCGGTCAGTAAGGATTCTACGAAGACTCCCGACGACGCATTGATCGCGAGGTCAGGTTGATAAATATGTCCCAGCTCTTCAGCCCCAACGTGTACATGAATCAAGGTTTGTTGGGGATTGGGGATATCGATCAGACTAAACCCACCGGTAGTCATTTCGCCCAGCCGAGCGCCGATGACCAGCAACAGGTCGCTCGCGCGGACTCGCTGCGTTAAGGCCGGATTGATACCAAGTCCGAGGTCGCCGATATAATTGGGGTGATCGTGGCTGAAATAGTCCTGGCAACGAAATGAATTGGCGACAGGTAACTTAGCGGCTTCGGCGAAAAGCTGTAACTGTTGGCGGGTTTGTTCGCTCCAACCGCTGCCACCGACAATAATCATCGGGCGTTTAGACTCGGCGAGCAGATGGTAAAGTTTTTGCATGTCCTGCGGCACCGGAGCGGTAAGCACTTGTTGCCAGGGTTTAGCGTCAACCGCGGTCGTCATGTCGGTGAGCATATCTTCGGGCAGGGCGAGCACAACCGGTCCAGGGCGACCGCTGGTCGCAGTGGCAAAGGCGCGCGTCAGGTATTCGGGAATACGGTCGGCGTCTTCGATTTGTGCAGTCCATTTAGCAAGCTGACCGAACATGCGCCGATAATCGATTTCCTGGAACGCTTCGCGGTCCATGTCTTTGCGCGCAATCTGGCCGATCAACAAGATCATCGGCGTCGAGTCCTGCATTGCCACGTGCAGACCACAACTGGCATTGGTAGCGCCCGGTCCACGGGTAACAAAGCAGACACCGGGTATACCGTTAAGTTTGCCATAAGCCTCGGCCATATACGCAGCACCACCTTCGTTGCGACAAACAGTGAGCATAATTTCGGGGCTGTCATACAGTGCGTCGAGCGCGGCCAGGAAACTTTCGCCCGGGATGCTAAATATTCGATCGACACCGTTGATTTTTAAAGCCTCGATCAGAACCTGGGCTCCGGTTCTGGAATTGATGGGGTGATTCACTGCTACTCCGTAACGGTAGGGGTTTATAGTGTACGGGGATGTTTATATCACGCGATACAGGATTGAACAACTTACCCGCCGATCTAACGCGAATTGAGATCGTGTACGGTCATTGTGGTATGTCTGCTGGCACGCTATTTGTGCCGTTAATCATGATCAATAAATAAAAAAATGTAGCGGTTTTTTTCTCAGGCTTACTTTAAAATACCCGATTGGTAATATATAGGCTCTCGTATTCCTAAGTTGAATTCATGTTCGAACTAATCATCAATGCCGATGTATACGGCCCGAAGTCGCTGGGTATTCAGAATCTTCTGGTTTGCGCGGGTAAAATTGTCTATCTCGGAGAGCGGGTTCCACAACTTGACGAGAGTTTATCGGTACAGGTAACCGATCTGGACGGCGCAAGGTTGATACCGGGGTTTATCGATGCGCATGCGCATATTACTGGCGGTGGGGGCGAAGCCGGGCCTTCAACCCGGGTGCCGCCGTTACCTTTAAGCCAGTTCACCCGGGCGGGTGTGACCAGCGTCGTGGGATTGCTCGGCACCGACGATCTGACCCGAAACACGCAAACGCTATTAACCCAGGTGATGGGATTGCGCGAAGAAGGCATATCCGCCTGGTGCTATACCGGCGGATACCACCTGCCAGCCACTACTTTGACGCAGTCGGTGCGTAGCGATATTGTGAATCTCGAGCCAGTGATCGGTGTTGGCGAAGTGGCAATCAGCGATCATCGTTCGAGTCAGCCGACGCGAGATGAAATATTGCGACTGGCGAGTGAGGCGCATGTCGCGGGACTGATGACAGGCAAAGCCGGTATCGTGCATTTTCATCTCGGTGATGGCGAGCGCGGCCTGTCGATGATTCGTGAATGTCTGGAGCAGTGTGAAATCCCGGCGCGCGTATTCAACCCCACCCATGTGAACCGAAACAAGGCTTTGTTTGAACAAGCCTGCGAATTGACGACACGTGGATGCACTGTCGATTTAACTGCATTTCCTGCCGACAATGTCGAATCCGGCTGGTCGGCAGAAGCGGCGGTCGCTCGATATATTGATAAAGGGGGTGATTTGCAAAAGCTAACCATCAGTTCCGATGGTGGTGGTTGTATGCCGAGCTTTGATGCACAGGGAGAGCTATTGAAAATGGAATTTGCTCATTCTTCGGCGATGGCGATTACTTTCAAGGCGATGCTCGATATGAACTTGGCAATGGAAAAAATATTGCCGTTGATGACCAGTAACGTTGCCGACCTGCTCAGATTTCATCGTAAGGGCCGTATCGATACCGGATTCGATGCCGATCTATTAGTTTTAGATGGTCACCATGGCATACAAGGCGTAATGGCGAATGGCGTCTGGCATGTTAAACAGGGTCAGCAATTAGTGAAGGGTTTATTTGAAGAATGAGTCTGTCTCCCAGGAAGAAAGGCCATACCCGTGGCTACGTGATACCGATTGGCGGTGCCGAAGAGCAAACCGGTTCACAAAAAGTATTAAAACGCTTCGTCAAGTTATGCGGTGGCAGGAAGGCTCGTATTGCGATCATTCCGACTGCGTCAAACCTGTCGGATACCGGCGATAAATATATCGAAATATTCGAAAAAATAGGAGTTAGCAAGGCCGTCTCGCTTACCATCAACGATCGAGCCGAAGCCAGTCGGCAGGATTATCTGGATCAACTAGAACAGGTAGATGGCATATTTATTACGGGTGGAAATCAGCTGCGCCTTTCTACCATTCTTGGCGGCACAGAAGTCGCACAAAAAATTCGGCGCATGAATGCCAGAGGTGTGCACATTGCCGGTACCTCAGCTGGCGCCGCAATAATGCCCGAACACATGATTGCGGGCGGGGCTACCGGTTCGATACCCTCGGGAGACGGTGTCAATCTCGCACCCGGTCTGGGCTTGACCAACGCGCTGTTAATCGACCAGCATTTTAGCCAGCGCGACCGACTCGGACGCCTGTTGACCGCTATATCCTATAACCCGTTCGTGCTGGGCGTTGGATTAGACGAAGATACCGCCATTTTTATCGACCCGGAACATAGTTTTGAAGTCGTCGGTAGTGGCGCAGTGACAGTGATCGACCCAATCCATTTGAGCTACTCGTCGATGAGCAAGGCATCGAAGAAAGAGGCCTTGAGTATGCTCGATTTAAAGCTACATATTTTATCGAAAGGTTGTACTTTTGATATAGAAGAAAGGAAGCCATATCCACCCAAATAATTATTTCCTTTGAGAACAGGTAAGCGATTTGTAAAAGCAACAAGGACTGTCATTCCGGCCCGCTCAGACCAGAACGAACTTATGTGCTCTCGCGGTAGAGGTGCTATTTGCTACCAGATAATCTTGGTGTACTCTGTAACAAATTACTTACAGCGAATAAAGGGTTTAAAAATACCCAAGGCACCAACAGGATAAACGATGAAAATTACCGCGACCAATGTCTATGTAGGCCCTAACATTTATGCCAATTTTCCGGTTATCCGCATGGTGCTGGACATAGGTGTACTGGTGGACTGGCCTTCGGTTAAATGTGGTAAACCTTTTACCGACGGATTGCAGGCCGCAATCCCAAGTCTGGCCGAGCACGGCTGCTCCTATCGCGAGCCGGGTGGTTTTCTGCGTCGGCTGACCGAAGACGATGGCACCTGGATGGGACATATTATGGAACACGTCGCACTCGAAATTCAAAATATAGCCGGTTCTGGTGTTTCTTTCGGACGCACGCGCACCACGGGTGAAACTGGTATGTACAACATGGTTTATGCCTATAAACAACGCGACGCCGGTGTCGAAGCAGGTCACCTTGCATTGCGTTTATTAATGCATTTACTGCCAAAGAAATTACAAAAACAGGTCGAGCATAAAATCGATCAGGATTTTAATTTCGAAGCGGAACTTGAAAATTTTGTGCTTCGCGCCCAGCGTCGTGAATTCGGCCCGAGTACGCAGTCACTCGTCGACGCCGCGGTAGAACGTGGTATCCCCTGGCTGCGATTAAACGAGTACAGTCTGGTGCAGTTTGGCCACGGAAAGTACCAGAAGCGTATTCAGGCCACGGTCACCAGTGATACCGGTACTATATCCACATCGCTCGCGAGCGATAAGGAAGGTACGCATAGTTTGCTTAAAGATATGGGTTTACCGGTGCCGAAGCAAAGGATGTTTGCCACCGAAGACGAAGCAGTTCATGCCGCCAATAATATTGGCTATCCGATAGTGGTAAAGCCGTTGGACGCGAATCACGGGCGTGGCATCAGTATTAATTTAACTACCGACGAACAGGTGCGTAAAGCATTCCATTTCGCCAAAGAACAGGGCAGGTCTAGATCGGTGTTAGCCGAAAGCTTCATCACTGGATCCGATCATCGAATGCTGGTCATTAACAACGAGCTAGTCGCGGTTGCCAAGCGCGTGCCGGGACACGTGATTGGCGATGGTAAATCCACGATTTCCGAATTGATCGACATCGTCAATTCTGACCCACGCCGTGGGATCGGTCACGAAAAGGTTTTAACCCGGCTCGAAATCGACAAGCAGGCAACGGATTTGATGACAAAGGCTGGATACAATAAAACTACTGTATTGAAAAAAGGTGAGAAGTTTTTCTTAAGATCCACCGCAAACCTGTCAACTGGAGGTACCGCGATCGATTTAACCGATGTGGTGCATCCGGACAACCGCGAGATGGCGATTCGAGCGGTGCGGGCGGTTGGTCTCGATATTGGTGGAGTGGATTTCCTCACCGATGATATTACCCATTCATATAAAGACGTCGGCGGAGCCATCGTCGAAATCAATGCTGGCCCGGGTTTCCGCATGCACGTCGCGCCCAGTGAGGGCGAGCCGCGTGATGTCGCCGGTAAAGTGCTCGACATGCTCTACCCGCCAGGTGCGCCGGCTCGGATTCCGGTCGCTGCGGTGACCGGTACAAATGGCAAGACCACCACCACGCGAATGCTTTCGCACATTATGAAAACCAGTGGGCACGTTGTCGGAATGACCTCGACCGGTGGTATTTATGTGGATGGACGAATTACTGTCAAAGGCGATATGACCGGGCCGCAATCGGCGCAAATTGTGCTGCGTGATCCAACCATCGACTTTGCTGTACTGGAAACCGCGCGCGGCGGTATCTTGCGCGCTGGCCTCGGTTACAGTGAGTGTGATGTTGCCGCCTGTATCAACATTTCGTCCGATCATATGGGGATGGGTGGTATCGAAACTCTGGAACAATTGGCGCGCGTCAAAGAGGTAGTAGTACGCATCGCCAACGATACCGTAGTGCTTAATGCGGACGATAAACTTTGTCTGAAAATGGCCGATAACTGTCGGGCCAAACACCTGTGCTATGTGACCATAGATCCCACCCATGGACTGGTACGCGAACACATTCGCGCCAATGGCCGCGCCGTGGTACTGGAAAAAGGCATTAATGGTGAGATGATTACGATCTACGATAAAGGCGCGCACATCCCGTTACTATGGACGCATTTGATACCGGCGACGATCGAAGGCAAAGCGATGCACAATGTACAAAACGCGATGTTTGCGGCGGCAATGGCGTTTAGTTTTGGCAAGGATCTGGACGAAATACGAAACGGCCTGCGCACTTTCGACACCTCGTTTTTCCAAAGCCCGGGGCGTACCAATATTTACAACGAACACCCGTTCAAGGTAATACTCGATTACGCGCATAACCCGGCTGGTTTCCGTGCCATGGCCGAACTCGCCGACAAGCTCGACCCGGTCGGCAATCGAATACTGGCAATCTCTCTCCCTGGTGACCGACGCGACCAAGACCTGCGTGAATCGGTCGAGGCCTGTCTGCCGCAATTCACCCATTTTGTGTGCAAGTCCGACGCCAATCGTCGCGGTCGAGGCGATGATGAAGTTCCTCAATTGATCCGCGGCTATTTACTCGATCTAGGGGTAGAAGACAGCAACATTGTAGTGATTGCCGACGAGGAACCTGCAGTCGACTACGCTTTGAATATGGCGCAGGAAGGCGACCTACTGGTGATTACAGGCGATGATTTACAGCGCACCTGGAAGCAAATTATTAATCTGAATAGCGACAAAGAGACACACAAGAAAACCATTCCTGGCACCAAGGTGTTTGTTCAGGAGCGGGCTAAACGTTACGTACTGGATCAGGATGAAGAATTGATCGTCGACGAGCGAGGGGTACGGTTGGCGAGGACTGAGCCTGAAGACGCAGATTGATTGCTTCAAATCCCGTTTCTGTGGCAATCGTCGATTTCGAGCAATATTCAACGCGGCAGCGCGCCGAGCATAATCAATGTAATATTGAATCACGCTTGCCTCGATTCGGGCATAGCTGGAAGCCAGCTTGGTTATGCCGGTTTACCCTGGTTGGCATTGAATCTCGCATTGGCGAACAGGTGGGTAATTGACCGGGCCTGTTGTTTGTATTGTCCGAGAGGGGCGAAGGTATCGTCGATGTTTACCAGTAATCATGAATACTATGCTTTGCCATCTATTAAATTGGAGTCATAAATGATTAGCAACTTAATCAAGAATATGCTCGACGATTGGGAACGCCAATCCGCCCGTGTTCAGGAGCAGGTCAGTACCGACATTGTCCTCAACAAGGAAGACCTGATCAAGGTACAGGCGCTGGCAGAAACCTACCAATTACCTGCTACTGATTTGCTCGCGAACCTGATAAACACCGCATTGCAACAAGTAGAGGTGCAAATCCCCTACGTCGCCGGAACCAGGGTAATTCGCACCGAAGAAGGCGATCCAATATACGAAGACGTCGGGCGTACGCCTGCCTATCTGGCTGCAAAAGCGAAGCTGGAAAGCGGTCACTAAACCAGTACCACAATCGCCGAAATATTGATCATTAGCTGAGTCAAATTGCGAGATTCAGAAAGCCAGCATCACGAGTCCCCAGCCGAGCAGCACCACTCCGGTTGTCCTTCCGATCCAATCTCCCCAGGGCAACAGCTTTTCTACCAGAACGTAAAACGCAAGACCCACAATCCAGTAGAGGTTCATCACACCGCCAACAAATAACAGGGCCATCAAAAACCAGCAGCATCCAAGACAGTAGCTGCCGTGCTCGGCTCCCATCAAAAGAGCGCCCCTGTTTCCGGGACGGCGTCGACGCGTGAGAAACTCGACCGGGGATCGACAGTGTCGCAGGCAGGCTTGTTTGATGGGCGAGAGTTGCCATGCACCTGCCGCGATGAGTAATCCCGCGGTCAGGAACTGATTCTGACTTTGCATCATCGCTGACAACTGGCCTGCATTCTGTAAAAACCACTGGGCGGTAACGGCTACGGCGCTGAAAAAAAGCCAGGCAAGCAAATAACCGAAGGTGAAGAAGCCGGTATTACCGAAAGGTGGTTGCTCAGAGGTAGAGCGGTTGTTGAGGGCGGCGGCGAGCAGGATCGTAGGTGCTGGGCTCG
>JADFJT010000100.1 GCA_022566015.1 Pseudomonadota bacterium
GAATTAATCTACGCATGCTTGATTTATAAATAGGTGATCAGATTATTTAATTAATGTCGTAAGATTTCAATATCTTATGCTTAATTATCATATAACTTAATCATATTTAATAGTCAACTAATTAAATGAGACCTCAGCATAACTCAGCAAGGCAAGGCATTTTTTGGTAAAATTCAGTATGCAAAAATCCTTCTCAACACAACCGGAACTCTTCGTCTCCACTTCTGATCTGGATCATCCGATTCTTCACAGTCTTGATGATACGGAGGCTCTATTGGAATGGTCAGAGATTGAGCGGTTACTCTCCTCGATCTATGCCGCTAACACAGGTCGCCCCAGCTATCCCTTACTGACGCTGTTTCGAGCTTTATTGCTCGGACTATGGTATCGGTTATCGGACGTGCAGTTGGCTCAGTGCTTATACCGAGACCTATTGTTTCGCAAGTTTTGCCGCCTTGAGCTTGGCGGCGAGGTTCCCGAGGCGTCCACTTTGGGACGGTTTCGAACCCGGTTGGTCGAACAGGATCTGTGGGATCGATTATTGGGCGAGATTAATCGTCAACTCGAAGCCAAGAATGTCATCATGAGCGAGGGACGTATTAATATCATCGATGCGACACCGATAGAGGCCGCGCAATCGGGTTCAGGTAAAGGCAAAGATGGCAAACCAACCCGTGATCCTGACGCGGGTTGGCACGTGAAGAACGACAGCCGAGGTAACAAGAAGTCCATTTATGGCTTTTCTGTTCATACCGGTGTCGATGAAGATGGTTTTATTCACCGTCAAAGCGTGACACCGGGCAATGTTCATGACTCTCAGGAGCGCGATACCTTGCTGCTGGGTGATGAGACTGCGCTCTATGCGGATGCTGCTTACAGTTCACAACAGACCCGAGATAAGTTGGAGCAGTTGGGGATTGATGATCAAGTCCAACGCAAGGGCTACCGAGGCAACCCCTTGTCGGAGGCAGATCGAATTCGTAACCAGGCGATTGCAGTAACACGGGCGGGCGGTGAACGTCCCTTTGCAACCTACAAATGGCACTACGGACTCGTCCGAACTCGGTTCATGGGCCTTGCCAAAAACGCGACAGTATACGGATTAGCGGCCATGGCCGCCAATATACGCAAAGGCGCAAAATTTTTAACGCTCTACGGTTTACCAGATCCATGTGTTATAGGATAGTTGTGTCTAAATTTCGTAAACAAAGCCTAAACCATTAATAAATCCAATGAAACAGTGCTGAATCGTCAGCTATATCGTTCGATTTGCGTGCAAATGCTGAGGCTCAATAGTATCAGTCAAAATCGACGGTTATGCTGAGGTGTCAATAAGAAATTGAATCTTCAGGCTAGTCTCAGTATCAAGTACATACCGGGGTAAGTCTTTCGAGGCCACATACAAAGGTCATACAAATCCGTAGGATTCCGGGGACAGTATAACTATTTACCGTTAATCGAGATCGAATTCCGTAAAAGCATCTGATCTATCTCATCACAGATCGAGTGCACCATCAAGTCGGTCTTCGAAGAAGATGCAATCCCAGGGACAGTATACCTTTTTACCATCAATCGGTTTTCGGCCTGGCCTTTTAGGGGCGAGTTCCTTGCCTGTGAGTAATGTGGGTCAAATCACAGTAATCGCTAATATTAGAGAAATCTGTGCTCTGACCCGAATGGCACTTACTTTAAGCCCGTCATTCCGATACGTCGGACCGCTACGAAGGCAGGAATCTATTGGTCTCGAAGGTATTGTTTTAAAGATTCCCGCCTTCGCGGGAATGACGAATATTTGGGTTTTTGGGTTTTTGGGCTTAAGTAAGTGCCATTGCGCTCTGACCCCGGGATTTCGAAGCCTGCACGACATCAACTTTGCTCCAGGTGAGCTTTCACCCTTTTAGCGGTCATATCCGAATAACCATAGGCCTCGACCTGGGCCAGCATGTTCCAGAATCGATCTACCCACTCGGCATCGTTTTTACGCTCGGACAATTCCAGCACGGCATTCGCGTCGAGCCAGTAATGGTCGTCTTCTGTCGCTTCGCCAATTGCCGCGAGACTATCACGGGCCTTGCCTGGCTGTTCTTCAACAATCGAGAAGGCGCGCATGTTGTCGCTATCCTGCAATGACAGTTCACCGTCAGACGCAACTAGTATATACATTGTTAACTGTCTCCTTTTTTGCTTGTGATTACTGCTTGACGCTAGGCATCGTTCATCGCAGCAAGATCGAGGGTCTAGCCTTTAGACTTCGACCTGGCGAATTCCAGGCTAAAAGTTAGACCAGATCCTCGAGCTTTCTCTTCGAAGTTCTAGAGACGCGATTCCTAATGCCCCAGGGGTATAGTAATAATTGAGTATTATGTCCCAGGATTCCCCCGGATTCTCGTTATCGCCACTTATCCAGGCACTCATGAGTTGTATTCGCGATCTTAGACTAAATAGTCTATGACCAAACCATCGCGTGAATGTGGCTAATCTTCTCAGACGACTGCAGGCGGTAGAAGTAGCGTAGTTCAGAAATCGCAAGTTGGTCATTGTCGATCACTTGCTGTCGAAGCGCGTGGCAATATCGTGACGCATAGCTATTGGCGAAGCGATAGCGCTCGAGTTGCTCGTTGTCGAGGTCCTGGTGAAAACTGACGCCCTCGAATAGCCAGCCGTGCAAACCGGCCATCAGTTCTCTATTAGACTGCTCCATCGCAAGAAACATTGTGCTAACAAATTTGTCGATCTCTCCTTGCAGCTCTAGTTCAAGGAGCGTTACCGTGCGATCCTGTGATGCTTTCCAGGCAACGCAATTAAAATGGCTGATGCCCTCAATGACCTTCCACCAGTCGTTGAGCAACCCCGGGTGGAGACAGGCCATTGGACCAGCTGCTTCGAGGCGTGTGAGCATCTCACCATCGAGAAATAACGATATTTCCAATTCGTCATCATCTTGCGCCACGAGCAAGGTCTCATCTGTGTTCGCCAGGAGAGCGTCCTGACCGAAGTATTTTGCCAATTTTCGATCAGTTATCAGGTAGTCGCGCACGTCGTGGCCCCGATCTACCTGGTAGATATCGGTCAATTGCTGTTGCAGTTGTGACAGCATGTTAGTGGCGTCTTATTTTAGCGTCTGAGATCGGCACCACACCTTGTTTGCGCAATAGTTTTTCGCAACGGCGGCTGCCAGTTTTTTGCCACACATCGTAGGTACGCAGCAGATCGACGTCGGAATCTCTGCGCCGACTATCGCGAACCTCGTTGAGTATATCGATGAGGATTAAAAAATTTTCTGACAGCTCTTTATAGATATGAGCAAATGCATTACCACGAAACGTGCCGCGTACCTCGTCGGACAAAGAAGCGTAAGCATTTCCGCCCATGCAAATGTAGTAGTCAATGTCGACCACACTTCTTACCAGACTGTCGCTGAAAAAACCTGAGACGAACAGTGACACGTCGCCAATGCGTTGCAAGGATTGACTGCGCTCCGCAACGCTGCTTGCATTCGCGGCGTCCGCGAGCATGAGTGCGAGAGGTCTTAGTCCGTAGATTTCGCCGTCGTCTTCATACAACTCTTCGGAGCGAGAGAACGACGTGAGCAGATTGACGACGTAATGGGCAGCATGAGGATCCATATCAACGCCCTGATTTTCGATAACGCTCTCTATTGACGTGCGAAAATAGTCACGGAGATTAGAAACCTGCTCTATACGATCATAAGTCGACAGTTCGTCCATACCCAATTACCTCTTATACTAAATATATCGTATCGGAACAAATAAACTTGAGACATAATTCACGAGCAAGCTGTATAGGGTGGTGACTATCAGTTTATGCCTTTCTATCAGTCACCGTACAAAAATGGGAACAGGGCGCAATGAAACCGAATGATCCTACAGTTAAATTATTGAACCTGGTCGCTGAAAAAGGGACTGGCGTGTTGGGGTGATTTATTAATCAGCAGGCGTAATAATCGCAGATGTGCTCGGGAGTCTATAATCTAGAACGTGACCCCGAGTTTTTTTGCGATGTGACAATACTAATGTTGGTAGCCTAATCCGGGGACAGTATACGTATTTAATGATTGCCACCTTCCGGCCTAGTTAATTCGGTGCGAGTTCTTTACCAGTTCTGATTTCCAGCTCGCAAACTAATTCGGTGCCGGGTAATAGGTATACTGTCCCCGGAATTCGGGTGTTTGATTATTTCTGACAAAGTCTATTTTTCGCTTACACGAGAGGATGAATTCGACTGGATATTCGACGACGAGGAGGATACCGAAAAGGGTACAATAATTTCTATGGAGCTTGCGAAAAACAGCAGGGCAAACCTAAAAAAGGTTTTTGACTGCTTTACCTCTGGTGGCGATGCCGGATTCTCGAAAACCGTTATTCCCGTCAGTCGCGCTCAGTATGGCGACGACAAGCTAGTATCCAGGTCTCAGGCAAAGCGAGTCCTGGTGAGAATTGAAAGATTTAAATATGTGTTGTTTGATTTCGAAAACGTCGAATCAATAGGGCAAGCGTTTGCGGATGAAATATTTCGGGTGTTTAGAAATAAAAATCCCAACACCCACCTGGAGTTCGTTAACGCGAATAGCCAGGTCCAGGGCATGGTGGAGCGAGCATTACAAAATAAAGACTAATGTCGGTGACATTAATAACGAATGACTTTGCCGCCTTAACCTTTAACCTAATAAATCCCGGTGATGAATTTACCTTTTGCTGAGCGAGCGGGTTTGACCAGGCAGTTGACAGCCTATTTTACCAGAACTTATGACCCAATAGTGGGTCATATTGTTGAGTGTTTTTGTTTCTGGAGAGATAAGTGGTGCAGTCAAAAAATCATACAATCATTAAACTCGCATTAATCTTTACCTTTGTTACATTTCTGACAGCCTGCGTCAGCTTTGCCTCAAGGTACCCAAATCAGCCTGCGGTGGCTGTGGGTTCAAAAATTCGATTAAACATTAGCGCTGAAATTCCGATGGAACAGGATCGAATTTACGTGCAAAATCAGCAATTGCTAAGCAGGGAAGCCTTAGATATCGATCGGGTCTATTGTAGTGTTGTGATGCACAGATACCAGGAATCTAACCAGCCTAAATTGAAAATAGAGCCCGACGAATTCACCGTAACACGCGTTCGTCTCTATAACGACTATGTTTTTAATCCGATAAACTATGCTAACAACGATGATAATTATTATCGGCCTTCTTACGGTATTGACTATCGTACTGAAATCCACCTGAAATCTGCCGGCCAGCCAGAAATCAAAGCACTGTTTTGTACCAATCATCAACTGATCTATGAACCCGTAGGACCTTACCCCATACGATCCCATTTTGAGGCAACGATGGGAGAATTGATGGAACTGATGTAGTTAGCTCCAAACCTGTCAAATTCCGGAGACAGTATACCTATTTACCGTCAATCGGTTTTCGGCCTGGCCTTTTAGGGGCGAGTTCTCCGCCTGTGAATACTTAAAGCTCGCGTATAAACTCCGTACTACCTAGCGGTCTTCCCGTTCGAGTATGCTGCTTGATCAGGTCGGTATTGTTGCTGTCATCACTGCCAGAAAGATATTCCGTCCAGTTGCCGACGCGTTTAATCATTGGTTCCCCACTAACCAGTTCATCATCCTTGCCTTTTAGGTGGGCTCGGGCACTTGACCATTCCCAATCTTGTGGGTTAACGCATAACCTGGCTGCGACCGGATTTCTTTCCACATAACGAACTGTGGATAACAGGTACTTCTCATCCATGGTGAATGAATGAAAATGTTCCTGCCATAAATGACCTCGCCATCCCTCACGAAAATTAATGTGTCGAGTATAACGCCGGTGTGCCTCTGCTAACGTCGCTCGTAAACCATCTTCCTCACCTGGTACCATCACCAGGTGAACATGGTTTGGCATAAGGCAATACGCCCATATATCCGTCCCCGATTGCCTGCTATATTTAGGGAACCTCTGAACAATTCGTCCTGAATTGCCAGAGGACGTAAAATGGAAAATGTGATTTTCATTTTTCTCTCAAAATCAATACCTTGCAGGTATCGATTTTGGTGGCACATCCATGTACCACAGAAACTCCGAATTAATCAGAGTTTCCTTAGATATGAGTTCAATGTAGTAGCGGTAATCATCTTCACAGAAAAAAGTTTTCTGCCGCCGATTTCCTCGTTGGGTTACATGATGCGGATAATTTGGAATTACTACTCGAGCCATCCTGGCCATTGCTTATCTCCATATAGCGTAGGTGGTTAGTGTATCGATTATCTGTTAATAGGTATACTGTCCCCCAATTATGTAAATTATCCTACCCATGGAGCCCTATGGATTACGCAATCTCGGTTTGGCAAATAACCATCATCGCGTTGGTTGCTGGTGCAATGATCGGCGGGCTGGTTTATCGGCTGTTTTCGCCATCGGTCAAACAGGCGGAAAAGATCAAAACCGACCTGTACCAGGTTCGGGGAGAGTTAGCTAGTTACAAGGCCAGTGTCAGGCAACACTTCGAAAAGACCTCAGAGCTGGTTAACGATTTGACGCAAAACTATGTCAGGGTTTATCAGCATCTGGCTGAAGGCGCTCAAACACTGGGTGACAACAAGGCGTTTCCCAGTCTGCTGGAGCAACATCAGGGCAAGATTTCGATTGCTATTGACGATACAAGCAATGCCGTTTCCGACGATTCGCGTTTCGATCCCGCGGTAACGGAGCTTAGCTCCAGCGAACCAGTTGACGAACATGCCGAGTCATTCAACAGTCAGGGCAGCGAGGAACCCGACCCGGAAAATCTGGCGAATGACAGTACAAAAACCGTAACTGAAAACTTATCTGATAATCTCGACAACGATGCCGAAGGCGTTGAAGCAGTCCCTAGTGTCGATGCTACTGAAGCGCTGACTGAGAAAGCCCATAGCAGGGTTGTGCATTGAATTCGGTTTAAATTATGTTTAGAACAGGCGAACACGACCCGAGGATATCGCGTTGGCTGATACTCTGCCTGATCATAATTTTCGCGATGGCGATATTCGATAGCGTAAACCGACTGACCCCGTCGTATGCTTCGGCCCTGAACCAGGATTCTGCACACAGCTTTTTAGCGCCACTCGATGCCGCCGAATGGGGCCTGGCATTCGACCGTTTCCGGCAATCCTCCGAGTATAAAAAAATGAAGCCCGGCATGGAGTTAGCCGATTTTAAATCGGTTTTCTGGTATTACTATACGCAGCGCACGCTGGGGCGGCTGATTATCCCTGTCTTCTTACTACCATTTTTGTATTTCTGGTGGCGCGACCAGATAAAGCCCGGGTTGACCCCGAAACTGATCTCGATTTTCTTACTCGCCTTGCTGCAGGGACTGATTGGGTGGTATATGGCCCAGGATTACCTGGCCGATAACCCGCGCGGGAGCGTCTATCTGCTTACCGCACATTTACTTAACACCGTCCTGATTTACGGGTATATGCTTTGGGTGATACTCGGTCTGCGCGACCTGCAGCCCTACATGCCGATGCGTTTTTCCGAACTCGCCTGGTGGCGATTCGGTTCCCTACTGTTGACCGCACTGGTGCTGATGAGCATTATCTCGGGCGGATTTGTCACCGCACTCAGGGCCGGTTCGTTATACAACACCTTCCCGTTAATGGAGGGACATCTAATACCCCACGGACTGGACAGGCTGTCGCCCTGGTATCTGAATCTATTCGAAAACAAGCTGACAGTGCAATTCGAGCATCGCATACTGACCATCGCCACCGCACTGGTGTTAATCGCCTGGTATTTCGCAAGACGCAGACTGCTGTACGAGCCGGTCATCAAAAAAAGCTTCAAACTGGTCGGCCTGATGGTGGTCATCCAGGTATTTTTAGGCATTGCGACCCTGTTACTACGGGCACCGGTATGGCTGGGCGCGATGCACTGGGCCGGCGCCCTGTTACTGTTCGGCGCGATGCTGTTTAATGTTCATGCGCTGAGCCGATTGTAGAACCGCAGTCATAGGGGACAGACTGATCCCTCTTTAACATAATTAAGACGGTTGAATGAAAATTCTTTATTATTGGGTTTCGAAAAACGACGGAAATCTAATAGGAGGCAGCTAGTGAAATCGTCAGACGACCAATTCCCCACCTCATCCGTTACTTATGCAATGCTGATATCAGAAGCAGTTTACAAGCTGGTTGTTGTTATTGAGCGAATTATTTGGTGGGTTAGCAAAGCCATTATCTAGCCCTTTCAGTACCTGTTATGGTGTCTTCGCATGTAAAAATGGGCCCTGCCACCTATTATTATCGATTTTATACCCGTAAGATCGGCAAAGACTCCGAAGCAGGAACAAATCGCAATGCTACACCGTTATTACACCAGCGTTTTCCAGTAGGTTCGGGGCCATCATTAAACACGTGTCCCTGATGACCACCGCAGCGACCGCAATGATATTCAGTCCGCGGGAACAATAGACTCCAGTCCCTTTTGGTTTCGGTATTGCCTTCGATAGGCTGGTAGAAGCTGGGCCATCCGGTTCCACTGTCAAACTTGGTTTCAGAAAGAAATAAAGGCTGATTACAAGCAGCACAAACATAGGTCCCATCGCGCTTTTCCTTATTCAAAGGGCTGGTCCAGGGGCCTTCCGTCGCTTCGTTGAATAACACCTCGAATTGCTGTGTTTCCAACAGTTTCTTCCACTCATCTTTAGACTTGTTCAGCGGCACGACATCCCCTTTCCTTGCAGATGGATCAGTAATAGCACCAATGTTTCGGCTCACGGCAATGGCCAACGCAGAACCAACTGCACCTGCGATAAATAGTCGTCTTTTCATAAGAAAGTCTCCAGAAATTATGTAACTCATCTGACAATAGATGTCGGAGTAAATTCACCAGTATGGAATGTAATTAATCAACAGAAATTAATTCCGGGGACAGTATACCTTTATAATGATTGCCACCTTCCGGCCTGGTTAATTCGGTGCTGGGTAATAGGTATACTGTCCCCGGAATTCCGAGTTTTCTGGCGCCGATTTACTCGTTGGGTTACATGATGCGGATAATTTGGAATTACTACTCGAGCCATCCTGGCCATTGCTTATCTCCATATAGCGTAGGTGGTTAGTGTATCGATTTTCTGTTAATAGGTATACTGTCCCCCAATTATGGATGCTGAACTTGACCTGGCTCGAGATCGATATATTCGAAATCGACCGGAATCTGCGGCTGCATTTGACTTGGCCGTTCATTATATGCCCGGTGGTAATACCCGCACCGTGTTATTCCATAGCCCGTTTCCTTTGCGCATCGTCTCTGGCGCGGGCTGTCGGGTAACCGATGCAGACGGGCTGGAATATGTCAACCTGCTGGGCGAATACACCGCCGGCCTGTTTGGTCACAATCATCCTGTAATCCGGAAAGCCATTGACGATGCGCTGGATCGGGGTTTGAACCTGAGTGGTCATAACCCCGACGAAATAAAACTGGCTGAACTGGTTTGCGCTCGATTTCCCTCGTTGGAAAAGGTCCGCTTTACCAACTCCGGGACCGAGGCGAATTTACTCGCCATATCTGCTGCCTGTTATTTGACTAAACGTAAAAAAGTAATGGTATTCGATGGTGGGTATCACGGCGGTCTGCTTTATTTCAAGGACGGTGGCATGCCCATTAACGCACCGTTTGAATATGTCCTGGCCCAGTTTAATAACCTGTCGTCCAGCGCAGAATTGATTCAAAAACATGCCGCCGATTTAGCCTGCATACTGGTCGAACCGATGCAGGGTGCGTCGGGATGTATACCTGGATCGATAGAGTTTCTTAAACTGCTGCGCGGAGCGAGTCATGATATCGGCGCTATCCTGATTTTCGACGAGGTCATGACATCACGCCTGTCAAACCGGGGTGCGCAGGGTTTGTTCAATGTAATTCCTGATATGACGACGCTGGGAAAATATATTGGCGGTGGAATGACGTTTGGCGCATTTGGTGGTAGCGAAACCATCATGCAAATATTTGACCCCAGGCGCGCAGATGCCATTCCCCATGCGGGCACTTTCAATAACAACACCCTGACCATGGCAGCGGGCGTTGCCGCGTTGGGCGAAGTGCTGACCGATGAGCTGTTAAACCAGCTTAATAGTCGAGGCGATCGACTTCGAATCGAGCTCAATAAAATTGCCCGGGAACATGAAACCTGCATACAATTTACAGGTTTAGGGTCGCTACTGGCCATGCATACCACTTCGTCGCCGATTCATAGTACTGCCGATCTTAAGGACTGCGACGATCGGATAATGGAGCTGGTTTTCCTCGATCTGCTGGAGCAGGGTTATTACATCGCACGGCGCGGTTTCATCGCGCTGATGCTGTCCATCGGCGATGCTGAAATGGAAGGCTTCAAAAAGGCTTTTACCGCCGTGCTTAAAGCAAGAGGCAGATTGTTGATTTAGTGACAGGAATAGTGAGCAGGGTCTATCGATTGCCGACTGGAGGGCAAAGACTTAATACCAGCCAGGGAAATCCCTCAAAAGCTAAAGCAGGTCATGGCCCCGTTAACAATGATCAGGTTTCACCCATAACGAAACGGGCATTGCGCAATAAGTGGGGCGGGATTAAATGTTTTATACTTTCGTGCAATTCCGGCAACTTGGACCAGTGCAGGCCCTGCCGGTAATGATGCGCCGTGTGATAACCTAGATTCCCTGTCAACAAATTGAAGAGTCGGTTGCAGTTGTTGTATGAAGCGTGGAACGCAACGTCAGTATCCAGATCATTGTGATGATCAAAGGTCACCCAGGCTGTAAACAGCAGGCTGATGATCATCGGCAGCAGAAACACGAATATCGCCGGTACAATACGAAACCAGCAGAGCAAGGCCACGCAGACAAACGTTACCGCCGAATAAAACAG
>JADFJT010000016.1 GCA_022566015.1 Pseudomonadota bacterium
AACTTATAAATCCAGTTAATCGCCCGGACTACGAACCCTTTCTTCCCGCGACTCAATTCGGACTTCCGGCTTCGCTCTATCGCCGGCTCGACAGACCGCTACTTCCTGTGGGCGAAGCCGGGTGAAGAACTATTTTTCTAACCGCTGCTATCAAATCTAATCATCCCATTGGGCGATTGAATTGGCGTAGTATCTAAGCAAGTTCAGGGCATCAGGATTGGCTCGCATCAGATTATCGCGTGACTCGATAAATCCTCGCCCCAACAGCATAGTCAGAGCCACCGACAATATACCTTCGCTGGCATTCGCGGCGAGCTTGATAGGAGCGCCTTTCGATAGCAATTGTTCGATACGGGTTAAAGCAAGGGTTTTAAGCTCAAGTGCACTCAGCCATTTCGATTGATGTTCCAGCACTAGTTGACTCATCAAGGCAACGGGTAATACGGGCACCACATTGGCTATTTCCTTCATTAACCGATGGCTTAGCTTACCCACCTGGTCAAAGCGACTGGATTGGTCTAACTGACTAAATTCAATTTTTTCACGCTCGCTATATTGGCGCATCGATAATGGCCTGCCAAAATTGACACTCGCGTAGCCAAATCTCAACCAGCGCTTTCTTCGGCTCATTAATAGCATTTTGAAGGCGAATTTGAGCGTTGTTTTGAGCACGAACCAGCGACTCCTTTTACTCGCTGCCGGATCAAGTTTCCGTGTCAGGCTTACGTCTTCGACGACACGGTCATAATTGATACCGACCGGGACAAATACCACGTCGGGATCGATGTCCGAATGATAATCGCGCAGCATGTAGTCGAGAAACCCCTGTTTCGGCTCCCGTAGTTTACCGTCCCGAGTCAAACCCCCTTCGAGAAATACGGCCTGGCAGACCCCGGCGCGCGTCGCTAAATGGATGTATCGTTCGAGCACTTTACGATATAGCGGGTTACCTGAATTTCGTCGTACGAAGAATGCACCCATCGATTTTAACAGGGATTGCAGGGGCCAAATTCTAGCCCACTCTCCGACCGCATACGACAGTGCTGTTTTTTCAGCCACCAGAAAGGACACGAGAATATAGTCCATATTGCTACGATGATTCATTACGAATACGACGCTCGAACCGGCCGGAATCTTTTTTAACCCATCATCGTCGAAAAACCCTACACGTACTCGATAAAGCAGGCGAGCGATTGATTTGGAAAGCCAGTAACCAAAACGAAAATACAGGTAAGCATTGAATGACGGGATAATTTCGTTAGCGTAGCGCAACACCTTTGCCTGAACCATTTCCTTCGGTATCTGGTGTTCCAGCGCATAATCCTTTATTGCGGCGACTACCTTGTCGTCGAAAAGCAGTTGATCGACCAATGCCTGCTTTCGGGTAAGCTGAAACGGGCGAATTTCTATTTGGAGTCTGGTATTAACTTCTTCTATAACCCGGTTAACCCGTCGACGCAGATACCAGCGTACACCTGGCCACAGGAATAGTTTCAGCGCCAGCACTATCGCGGCCAGTAGAAGTAATAAAAAAAGCCAGGTCGGCAGGGTTATCGTATTTTCAATAATGGATCAGCTACCTGCGAGTGTCCAGGGTATCGATTAACGAAGGTCGTTATATGATTTGACGAGTCTTGACGTGCGCTTTTATTCCATCGAATATAGCGCTAGCAATTTTTTGCTGATGCCTGCTACTGCGAAGATTTATTTCTTCTTTAGGGTTGGATAAAAATGCTGTCTCGATCAAGATCGAAGGCATATCAGGCGCCTTTAATACTGCAAATTCTGCTTGCTGCACCGCCTTATTGTTTAGCCTGGAAATCTTGCCCATATGTTTCAATACATCAGATCCTAGTTCCAGACTATCCTGAATGGTAGCAGTCTGCGACAGATCGAGTAACACGGAAGCGATCAATTCATCCTTGTCATCCAGGCTGATTCCACCGATCAAATCTGACGAGTTTTCCTTCTCGGCAAGCAGTCGCGCCGCTTCGGAACTGGCGCCATTGAGCGACAACGCGTAAACCGAAGCACCTCGAGCACTCGGGTTACGGAACGAGTCGGTGTGAAGCGACAGGAATAAATCGGCTCGATGCGCACGGGCTTTCTTGACTCGATTACGCAATGCCATATATTGATCGCCTTCGCGTGTCAATACAGCTTTGAAGCCGGGCGTTTTATTTACCAGTACTTTTAATTTTTTTGCTAGCGCCAGCGTTATATCCTTTTCGCGTGTTCCCTTCCTGCCAATCGCACCCGGATCTCTGCCTCCGTGCCCCGGGTCGATAGCGATGATCATTTCTTTTTTCTGTTTGCGTCTTTCCTGTTGACTGGTGATGATTGGAGTAGGATCCAGATTGGTCACATGTAAGTCAATAACTAAACGGAACCCCGATTCACCGTCTGGTTGCAAGATAAAACTACGCGGGCGTACTTTTGTTTTCAAATCGAGAACTACCCGTAGCTCACCTGAATCGCGTGCGGCTGAGCGAATTCCTTTCATTAAATTAGTGGTTTGATCGCTCACGTCGAGTGCTCTACTGGCACGCGTATTGCTCAGGTCGATCACGATTCGGTGCGGATCTGACAATACAAACAAGTTATGTTGAATATTTCGCGAAAGGTCAAATACTACGCGGGTATGATCTTCCGACGCCTGCGAAATTCGTATGCCTGTGAGGGCAGAATTACTGGCGGCTATGCTGTTTTTGTGACCGGATAGAAACGCAAACGCGATGCTAAAACGAGTCGTTCGCTTCAGGAAAAGGCGCCTTGCTGTAGAAAATAGATACATAATACCTGTTACGAGATGCTTCCATCGAAAATCTGAGATTTACTTATAATAAAACTGTATCAGAAAATCAACACTTTTCCTATATTTATTAAAGAGATAGTGAATCTTTCTCGAATTAAATTTAAGATCTTTCGAATAAATCATCGATGATTCTAAAAGAACGAGCAACGAGAATTGTCATTTGCGCTCGATTTACTAAATTAATGCTTAATCTGCTTCGATATTGTCACCACGTCCCGGTGCTGCCAGTAGGATTAATACATCACATTTTCTCTAAAAAATGACCGACTCGGTGATTCGATTACCCCATTCACATTTTGAGCTTAATTTCACCAGACGCCCCTCGGCATCGTAATCGATGAATATATCCAGCCCGACATCGCCGAGACAATCCTTTGCGCGATCGGGCCACTCGACAAAACACAATGTTTGCTCATTCATGTAATCGCGGTATCCCAGGTATTCGAGTTCTTCTGCATGCTCCAGTCGATACAAATCGAAATGGGCAACTGATAGTGAATCAAACGCATAATATTCAATCAGCGTATAGGTAGGGCTTCGCACGCCTTTGGTCACTCCCAAAAATTCCAGTGCGCCGCGCACCAATGTGGTTTTACCCGTCCCCAGATTGCCGTGTAGCGCGATGACTCCACCCGAATGAGTGGCCGCCATGATGTTCGCACCCAGTTTTCGCATTTGTGCTTCGCCCCTGATCAGCATACCGGATCGGAATTACCGTTGTTTCGCAGTACCTTCAGTATCCGAGGAACAAGCTGCGATATGTCGCTTGCGATCAAGCCAGCTTCATCCCTGTCGAGAGCATATTCCTCTGCACAAAGCGCATGGATTAACACCGAGCTTTGCGCCGCTTCGAATGGCGTCAGGTTCTGTCCCAGAAACGCTGCCACTAGCCCGGCAAGGACATCACCCATACCGGCGACCGCCATGCCTGGGTTGCCCCGCACGTTAATTAACGGTATCGACCCTTTCTGCTGGACAAGCGTGCCCGAACCTTTCAACACACTGACCACTTCGAATTTATCGACCAACTGCTGGCTCGCCTGCATTCGATCGGCCTGCACCTCAGCTGTCGTTAACGACAGCAAACTAGCCGCTTCCCCGGGATGCGGCGTGATAACCACCCGATCCGATTTGAGCGAGATTAAAAAATGGGAATCGAGCGCGCTCGCGTCGATTACCAATGGCTTTTTGACGGATAGCAACGCCTGCAGGCAGGATTTCGCGGCTTTACTTTGACCCAGCCCAGGACCGACTAGTATGACGCTCGCCTGGTCCAGTTTTCGCTCTATTTGATCCCAGCTCTCGACCATCAGTTCTGGCACCGCCGACAAATGTTGGAGACATTCGGGATGTACCAACACACTAACCAGCCCTGCACCTGCACGCAGTGCCGCCTGAGCCGCAAGCATTGCGGCACCACTCATACCCCGGTCGCCTCCGATAATCAACAGGTGTCCGAATTGATTTTTATGCGAATTTTGTTTGCGTTTCTCGGGCAATAATATATTGCCAGATTCGATCACGTTGAGGGTGGGTGGTTCACTGCTTTTAACTTGCGAAGAAACGCCAAGATCATCGAATAACAAATCGCCGCAATAATCCGGCCCATCGGCCAGATACTGACCCACTTTTTTTCCGATAAAGGTAACAGTCAAATCGGCCAGCACTGAACAGGGTTGTGCGACTCCGGTATCGGCATTCAGGCCCGATGGAATATCGATTGCCACTTTTGGCACCGAACAGCCATTGATATGCTGGATTAATGATTGCGCCTCATCATCCAGTTGGCGGCTTAAACCGATCCCCAGTAAACCGTCCACGATTAAATCGCCGGTTATCGCCTGCTGATTCCAGAGATCAATCTCTCCCCCTGCCTGATGCCAGAGTTCGCGAAAGTGCCTGGCCGTCTCCGACTGACCAGTCAAATTTCCGGTGTGAATAAGCTGAACCTCGACACCCTGTTCGCGCGCGAGGAGCGCAACCACATAGGCATCGCCGCCGTTATTTCCTGACCCGGCAAATACAGTGATACTCGATAACGAAGGCCAGCGTTCACCGATTGCCTGCCAGACTCCCTGTCCGGCGCGATGCATAAGTTCGACTTCGGCCAACCCATCGTGTCGTACGGCAGCCTTGTCCAGGCGATAAACTGACTCTTTATCGTATAAGTACATAAGCGCTTTGGCTCTTAAGGAAACGAATTGTAATTGTAGCCAAATAGTAACGCTCGCCAAGCCGCAACGCACGCAAAGGTTTATTCATGTTATTCAATGTCGCCAGCGTGAATAGTCGTATCGGTTTCCCAATAATCGGTAAAAGAGGCTCTGATATACTTTGCCGGCTATTTATTTGAGAAGGCTGATGAGCAAACAGGCGATAAGTTTCCATGCAAAATCGGACAAAGAACTGCGTTCACGGGTAAAACTACTGGGTAGGCTACTCGGCAAGGTTTTACTCAAACACGAAAAACCGGAAGTTTTTCACGCAGTCGAATCCTTGCGCACTGGATTTATTCAGTTGCGAAAACGCAATAGCGAACCCGCTCGGCAAGCTTTGATGACGCTGATTGATAAATTACAACCTTATGTCGTCAATCAGGTCATTCGCGCTTTTACCATCTATTTTAATCTGGTCAACATCGCCGAAGAAGATTTCTTACACCGCCAACGACGTCGATCGGTGCAAAAACACGGGCACGCCATTTGGACAGGATCCTTCCACCACACCTTGCAGGAATTTCAGCAGCAGGAGGTAAGCCTCGAACAATTGCAGCAATTACTCGACAGCCTATCCTATACGCCGGTATTTACCGCACACCCGACCGAGGCCAAACGCCGCACTATCATGCAATTGCAGCGTAGGGTATTCACCATTATCGACCAGCTTACCGACCCTCGTCTGGGTCAGTTTGAACACGACGAACTGGTCGATGCCCTACAGTCCCAAATCGAGGTGCTATGGCTAACCAACGAGGTGCGCAGCAATAAACCCAGTGTGATCGATGAAATAAAATTGGGGCTGCACTACTTTCAGCGCAGCCTGTTCGAAGCGGTCAAGATCGACTATCGGCACCTGGAGCGCGCCATCATACTGACCTATGGTGAAGACGCAGTAGGAAATCCGGCGGCAAAGGTCCCGAGCTTTATTCACTTTGGCTCCTGGATAGGCGGCGATCGGGACGGTAATCCATTCGTCACCGCCGAAATAACACGCATAGCCCTACGCATGCACTCGGAGGAAATACTGACCGAGCACGTGCGACTCATTTACCAGCTAACCCAGGTGCTTACCATGTCAACCAGATGGTGTAAGCCGAGCGAGGCTTTTATGCAAAAACTGCGGGCCGACGAGGCGATGGGTGTCGAGGCTTTCGACCAACGACGCGACCAGTTCGAAGATGAGGTATACCGACGTAAGCTCTATCACATGCACACTAGACTCAGGAAAAACCTGGCGATCGTCAGAAACCAGCTGCGCGGGATGGACACTCCGAATAGCCACCACGCTTACACCAACGAGAAGGAGTTTCTCGACGACCTTTATTCGATTCGTGACTCACTGATTAGCCACGGTGAGTATTCGACCGCTAATGGTGAATTAAAAGACGTGATTCGTATCGCCGAAACCTTTGGTTTCTATATGGTTTCGCTCGATATAAGACAGGATTCGGCCCGTCACACGCAAGCCGTTTCCGAAATCGTAAAAAACAGTGGCATGAAAGACTATTCAGCGATGGACGAGGCACAACGCCTGCAGTTTCTGGCTGACCAAATTGTTTCGGGCGATCGCCTGGAAATTACCCCGACCCGGCTGTCTGACCAGACTCGTCAGACACTGGAAGTATTTCAGACTATATCCGATATGCGCCAGGGCATTAGCGATCGATGTATCGGCAGTTATGTGATTTCGATGACCCATACCGCCAGCCACATCATGGAGGTCATGTATCTGGGCTACCTCTCGGGGCTGGTTGGACAGCGCGATGGTGAATACTTTTGCAACCTGGAAATCGCGCCCCTGTTTGAAACCATCGACGATCTCGGGCATATCGATACCGTCCTCGATATCCTGCTGCAAATCCCGGTTTACAAAAATCTACTGGCCAAAAGCGGTGGCGTACAGGAAGTAATGCTGGGTTATTCCGACTCATGCAAGGATGGCGGCATCATGTCAGCCGCCTGGGGTCTCTATCAGGCGCAAATAAAAGTCGTCCAGATTACCCAGAGTCATGCTGTGAAATGCCGAATATTCCACGGGCGAGGCGGCACGATTACCCGTGGTGGCGGGCCCACACACGCCGCGATTATGTCGCAACCTCCACAGACGGTGCTCGGCCAGATAAAATTCACCGAGCAGGGTGAAGTGCTGTCACACAAATACAGCAACACCGAAACTGCTCACTACGAACTTGCAATGGGTATTACCGGATTGATGAAGGCCAGTATCGGAAGCGCACGAGACGCAAGAGCCAGTTACGATGATTACCTGCCGATCATGCAGTCGCTTTCCGACCTGTCGGAGCAGTATTACCGGGAGCTAACAGACCACACCGAAGACTTTTTCAAATATTTTTACCAGGCTACCCCTGTAATTGAAATCGGGCTGATGAATATCGGTTCCCGGCCTTCGCACCGAAATAAAGGCGACCGCTCGAAATCTTCGATACGCGCGATACCCTGGGTGTTTGGCTGGAGCCAGTCGCGTCACATGATGCCCGCCTGGTATGGTGTCGGTTATGCGATTAGTCGGTGGCTGGAAAGAAATCCCGGATCGGTGAAAAATCTGCGCGATATGAATAAACACTGGCCGTTTTTTGCGGCGATGATCAGCAACCTGCAAATGTCGCTGTTCAAATCGGATATGCGTACCGCGCTTGAGTATAGCAAGCTATGCGAGGACAAAATTCTGGGTAAAACTATATTCGGCAAAATAGAAAAGGAGAATAAAACAACCATCGAGCAAGTACTGAAAATAGCCAATATTAAAAAATTGCTTTCAAACGATCCGGTACTAACCCTGTCCTTAACGAGACGCGACCCTTACCTGGACCCCCTCGGCTATCTGCAAATCAACCTGCTCAGAAAATATCGTGACGAATCGGTGCCCGAAGACCAGCGATTCGAATGGCAAGGTGGCCTGCTTAGCTCCATTAACGCCATCGCAGCCGGTTTGCGCAATACCGGTTAAAGCTTCTTTATACTTCAGGCAAAGTAAATTCCAATGTTTACAAATCCGCTGAAGTTTAAAAAATAGATTACACTATGAGCATGTGCGAAAACTTTACAAGATGCGAACTAGTCGGAAGAATATTTCGCTCGACAGGCAATAATAATTCACATGGCAAAGCTGGATAAATTTTTATTTAATCGGGTACTCAAGCAGTTTCTCGAATGCAAAGACCTCGATGGTAATAAGGGTCTAGGGCTTACCGAGAAAATCCGAAATCTGACTAAAGATAACCTCGACAAGGTTCTCGAAACCATCAATCGGGTGAATGAGCCGCACAAAGAAGTACTAAAAGACATCTGTGGCGAAATTGCCGAGGCATCTGCATTATTTAGATGCCTTCGAGATACCGATGTTTCCGCTACGGAAATAATCGACATCCTCGGGTCACAGAAACACTCGTTAAAGCCAGAAGATATTATTAATCATTCCCTGAATCTGGATACAGAATTCGCGATACAGCTATTAAAACTGGTCGAAAATACGAAATTACCGATCGATTTGTCGAAACTAAGCTTGCAGACCGACAAAATTGATAATCCAGAGTTCAAAACAATCTTACTGCGTTATTTTAGTACCGTGAAACAGCCGAAAATTGCAATCATATTGACAAGATTTCTGACTGACTCTAATAAGGTTGTAGTGCTGGAGGCGCTACAGGCATTAGACCGATTATCAGTCATTTTTGACGCATCAATAATTTTGCCCTTCATGGAATTCATGTCTGGCGCCGAGCAGAAACTTATCTTTTCGATAATCGACAAGCAGGCCGATGCAAATTTAGTCCCGCATTTATCGCCATATTTGACCGGGAAATCATCTGACAGAAATGACTTGTTCGCCAGAATTATTGCCCGGGTTACCGATAAAGAGAATTTCGAGAAATTATTAACACTCCTTAAAATCGGAGACCAGCTGACGCAACAACATACAATCGCCAGCTTGCAAAAATTTTCCACCGATAACCTGTCCGAAGTAGCGAGGGAACTATCCGATCATAAACAGAAATTCATTCGCAATAGCGCACAACAGCTAGTAATCAATTTACTGAGTAACAAGGATATCGAAAAGATCGGTGAATTTGCCTTGAGTGATAACTGGCAGGCCCGGGATCGTGCCGTTCAGACACTAGCCAAATCGTCAAACCGGGCATCTATTTCGATATTGAAAAACGTGGTCGATATGTGGCCCGATACTTCGGTACTGGTCTTGAGGGCAATTAAACAACTGGGCTTCAGTAAAGGGCTGGAGATTGCCTTCGACTGTCTAAAAAGTCAGGAAGCAAACGTCCAGCGAACTGCGCTGGAAACCATAGATAGCTTAACCACTAAAAAACATGCCAATAGCATTCGCGACACAATTCTCTGGAATATTCCTGGCTTGACTCAGGAATTAAAGGGCTATGCCAGGCAGCTGATCGAACAAATAACCCGGGACTATGATTTATCAGTGCAAGAAATTGACAATAAGTCAACCGATAACAGTGGATTTGTCGATATCCCTGAGATGCAGAATGTTAATCGTCAGGCGAAAAAATCAGCGCTGGATAATCTGAAGCCAGGCTCGGTGTGGATGAACCGATATCACATCAAAAAAGAAATCGGCCGTGGCGCGATGGGTCGGGTGATGCTGGTCGAAGATAAAATGGTCGACGAGTCACTGGCCCTGAAGTTCATGCTGCCAGAGCTTACTATAGACAAGGAGACCACCGAACGCTTCAAGCGAGAAGTGAAATATGCCCGAAAAGTGGGGCATCGCAATGTCATTCGAGTGCACGATCTGTTACTTCAGGACAGTATTTGTGCCATTTCGATGGAATATTTTAAAAGTCGGGGTTTGAAAGAAATTCTCGACGAACGCATATTTTTTGACACCCGCGATGGACTCCAAATACTCTATCAGATCGCCCGTGGCATGGCGGCGGCGCATGAAGAGGCGGTAATACATCGCGATCTCAAACCGAGCAATATACTAATCGACGATTCCGGTCATGTGAAAATTGCCGATTTTGGAATTGCGTCGGCAAGCTTTTCCGCTGATTCTGCGCTGACCCAGACAGGATCCATCATCGGAAGTCCGGGCTACCTGGCACCGGAGCGAGCGCTTGGAAAGGATGCGGATGAGCGCAGTGATATTTACTCATTGGGTATCATTGCCTACTACATGTTTACCGGCCAGCTGCCCTATAGAGGAAAACCCCTGGAAGTCCTGGCAAAACATCGTGATGGCAAGGCGGCACCGATCAACGAAGTAAGAAAATCAGTTCCTTTTGAAATCGCCCTGTTGGTCAGCAAAATGACTGCGGTTGACCCGGCGGTACGAACGAGTTCCATGGTCGCCGTGCATAATGAGATTGAAGGGATTCTGGATGCGAATCCTGAGACCTGACTTCTTACGCGAGACACGCCGAAATGTGTTAAGTCAAGATTTGACCCTTTGCTTCAGTAATTTCAGCACTAACCTATTTCGATCGCATGTCTAATGCGATATGATAGCCGACAGTGCAGGTTGACGAAAATTGGCACTAACTGTCGAAGGCATGTGCTGGATTCAAAGCAACAGGAGCAGCACTTGAAATTATTGCGCCTGATGCAATACCAATACGGAGATTTAACATCATGAAAAAAATAATCGCAGGCATCTTACTCTTAATCATCTCTTTCACTGCTAATGCCCAGGAAGGGCCGCGCACCTACTGGGCATTGGGTGGGTCGTTATTGACGTTCGATACAAGTGGTACTACCTTTGATCCGATCAATGTATTTGGTCGGCTAGGATACGACTTCAATGAAAATATAGGGGTCGGGGTTGAAGGCAGCTTTTCCCTGATAGAAGATGAAATAGGCGGTGTTGACATAAGCGTTAGCACAACATTCTTTTACCTAAAAGGCAGCATACCCGTAGGAGACGATGCCAAATTGTATGCCATGATCGGCCCGACTAATACAGAAATAACTTTTAGCTCCGGTGGCATTTCCATATCAGCCGATGACGACGACACCGGTATTGGATTTGGATACGAGAAAACGCTTGAAAATAACCGATCAATCTCTATAGACTACATCATCTATAATAACAACTCCGGCGTCGATGTTAACGCCATTAATCTGGGTCTTGTTACCTACTTTTAGTCCTTAACCACGGCTAGTCTCGGAAATATACAGGGGTTATTCTCAACAAATTCGAATAACCCCTATTTCCTTTAATTGATAAATTTGGACTTTATAAACAGTTTAAATACCACCTGTTTTCCACTCCTTTTTTCACCCCTGCGAAAAAACCGTCTCCATACCCCGATCCGGCACAGCTGGCACCAGTTGCGATAGCAACAATGACATCACTGCAATCGACGCACCGATTATGAACACTATCGGTGGTGAGACAATCCATACTATGCCCAATGCGAATGGCAAGATAACAGCGGCGATATGGTTGATCGAAAAAGAAACGCCCGCTGTCGCGGCGATGTCGGCTGGGTCGGCTATCTTTTTAAGGTAGCTTTTTAGTGCAATCGCCATCGCGAAGAAGATATGGTCAAATATATAAAGCATGGAAGCGAATACCGCGCTTTCAGCGATTGCGTAGCCACTGAATATGACGATTAATCCGCAATATTCTAGCGTAAGCGTGCGTTTTTCGCCCCAGTAGCTCACCAGTCGGCCGATTTTGGGGGCCAGGTAGATCGTCAATACGCCATTGACCAGGAACAGCATCGACATTTCACCGACCGTGAAATGGAATTTCTCCACCATTAAAAAACCCGCGAAGACGACGAATATCTGGCGACGCGCACCCGAGAGAAATGTGAGCAAATAATAAAGCCAGTAACGCTTTCTTAAGATTATTTTTTTGTGCTGCTCGGATTCGCCTTTGAAATGCGGAAATTTCAAAATCATCACAAGCGCAATTGCGACGGTCAATGCGCCACCTAGAACATAAACCAGCTGATAACCCAGATCGAACAAGTCGATCAGGCAGTAAATCGCGGCGAAAACAATCAGGCCGGTAAATGACCCGACTGCGATTTGTTTGCCCATCACGACGGGTAATCGCTCCCTGCTGATTAACTGAAGGGTCAGCGACTGGTGTATGGTTTCGGCATAGTGATACCCCATCGACATTAATACCGTGGTGAAGTACAGACCCATGATCGACGGCAGGTAACCCGTGATTGCGGTGCCTATACCCAGTGCCAGCAAGGCCAGGAATGCAACGGTTTGTTCGCGCATTATCAGCAGAAGAAATATGACGCCGAAGGCGATAAATCCGGGTATTTCACGCAGGCTTTGTAAAATACCTATCTCGATACCGGTAAATCCAACCTGTTCGATCGCGAAGTTATTGATCAGTGCCTGCCAGGTCGCAAATGATAGCGGTACTGCGGCTGAAAACAGATAGAGTAGAATTTCTGGGCGTTGAAAATGTTGTTTGAACATCGGGATTTGAATAATATCGGATTCCAATCTACCAATGAGTATTACAGAATTGCTCGTGCAAGTCGTCGTAAAATTATTAAAGTTAGAATTCTGATTATTGATCCGCTTTACCCAGATCGACCAGCTTGTTTCCTTAAACTTTGCCGATCCGCGATCGAGCTACGGGATGAGGATTACTCCAGGTACGATACTATATCGGCATGGATACATTCATTTACGGTTTTTCACTCGGCTTTTCCCTGATCCTAGCGATCGGTGCACAAAACGCATTTGTGCTGAAACAGGGCTTGAAAGGTGAGTACGTATTTCTGGTTAGTCTGATTTGTGCATTGTCAGACGCGCTATTAATATTGATCGGGGTCAGCGGTTTTCATCTGCTGGTTTTAAGTTTCCCCGAGCTGGTATCTATTGCACGTATGGCGGGGCGATTTTTCTTTTCGTGTATGGCTTTTACAGTTTCCGTACAGCCTGGCAATCAAAGCACGCACTAGTACCAAGTGAAATCAAAGGCGGCAGCTGGATTAACGCGGCACTCACTTGCCTGGCCTTTACCTGGCTGAACCCGCATGTTTACCTCGATACTGTCGTGTTGCTGGGATCGGTATCTTCTCAATTCCCAGATGAAATTGAATATTTCGCGTCAGGTGCAACCAGCGCATCGTTTGTATTCTTTTTTTCGCTCGGCTATGGCGCAAAGTTTCTGCGGCCGGTTTTCGCGCGTCCACGATCCTGGCAAATTCTGGAGATTTTAGTCGGCATTATTATGTGGACCATCGCCGTGAAACTTGTATTCATCGATTAGCCAATATACATTTCACACCGTAACTTACACGAGAAAAATTATGCGTTTAAAAGACAAGGTTGCCGTTGTTACCGGTGCCAGTAACGGTATTGGCCTGGCCATTAGTCAGCGATATATCGCCGAAGGCGTCAAGGTAGTTATGACCGATATCGATACTGACAAAGGACAAATCGAATCACAGGACTTGAGTAGCAAAGGCGATGTGATATTTGTCCAGTGCGATGTCGGCGACAAAGCCAGTGTCGATCAATTATTTTCCAAAGCAGCCGAGCATTTTGGCCGCGTCGATATTGCCGTCGCCAATGCCGCCATATTACGAACCGGCGCTTTTGTTGATATCAGCGAAGAGGATTTCGATGCGGTAATTCGGGTTAATTTGAAAGGTGTGTTTTTGACCGGGCAGGCTGCCGCTCGGCAAATGGTAAAACAAGACCCACAGGGCGGCACAATCATAAATATGTCATCGACCAACCAGGTGTTGGCCATTCCTCAAATTTCCCCTTATGTGATCGCCAAGGGCGGTGTTGGGCAGTTGACCAAGGTAATGGCGATAAGCCTGGTCGAGCAAAATATTAGGGTCAATGGTATTGGACCCGGCTCGGTAGCGACCGAAATGTTTCTGAATAATATCGCCACTGATGAAAAAGCACTGGCAGCGGTGATGTCGCGTACACCGATGAAGCGCCCAGCTGAACCGAGCGAAATTGCATCGATTGCGGTTTTCCTGGCATCTGAGGATTCTTCGTATATTACCGGGCAGACAATTTTTGCCGATGGTGGACGATTGCCGTTGGCCTATACCTGTTGAGCACCGGTCAGGCTATAGGGTGCTTTCAATAACAATGCGTCTTGGTAACCGGACCAGGTTTGTTGATTCTCAGATTCTTTATTGTTTGAGAGGCAATCTGTTTTGATATTGACAACTAAACGACAAATTTATTTGGCTCTTGGAATTATATAATAATGAGTGACAATCTATCTGGCCGGTACTGACAAGTTAACTTCTCGATCCTGGAAAATTCCTGCAGATATTGCCCTTTTACGCCACCGCACATTTCCAGGACGCAAAGGCACGCAACCGAAATATTCGATAGTGCTTAGCAGAAATTAAATGACGCCCCAGATTAAATAAATTATAAACGGCCGCATGGACATTTAAGAAACGTTGAGCCTGTTGAATCGATTTAAATCGACACCTGCCTCGTTCTCGAACCCTTGTTGGTTGGTGCGAAAGCTCAGCACGATTATCAGCATATTGAATGAATTCAGGTGGGAATCGGTGGCGCTTGTTTAATGTTTTTGAGCTGCTCATTCGACAATTATCGCCTAACAGCACTTAACTTGTCAGTACCCATAAAAAGGAACCCGCTAGGTTCAACGAGACCTTTTGTGTAGACTGCGTGCTAAACCGCTACCAGGAAAATTAATCACGGTGATTACCTTTGCAAAGCCGAACGCCCGAAACCTATGATTCGCGTTGAAAACCTGTCCAAACACTTCGGTGGGTTGAAGGCAGTCAATAATACCTCCATTAATATTGCCAAGGGGTCGATTACTGGCCTGATCGGGCCCAATGGCGCTGGCAAGACCACACTTTTTAACACCATAGCAGGACTCTATACACCCACCTCTGGTCGTGTTTTTCTCGATGGCGAAGATATTACCGGGTTAAAGCCTCATCAACTGTTTGAAAAAGGATTGTTACGCACCTTTCAGATCGCGCACGAGTTTTCGCGCATGAGCGTTACTGAAAACCTGATGATGGTACCTGGCCAACAGTCTGGCGAAAATTTGGTGAACGCGCTGTTCCGACGCGCACAGGTCGAGATAGAAGAACAGGTTATTCACGAAAGAGCGGTGGAAGTGATCGATTTTTTGAACTTAAGTCATATAGCAGACGAACTGGCCGGTAACCTGTCGGGAGGTCAGAAAAAACTACTGGAACTGGGTCGAACTATGATGGTAGACGCCAAGATCGTATTCCTCGACGAGGTTGGCGCCGGGGTTAACCGTACCCTGTTGAAAGAAATAGGTAATGCGATCATCAAGCTTAACCAGGAAAAGAATTACACCTTTTGCATGATCGAACATGACATGGAATTTATCGGGCGCATGTGCGACCCGGTCATTTGCATGGCCGAGGGCGCCGTGCTGGCCGAGGGCAGCGCCAAAGAGGTTCAAAATAATGAACAAGTGATCGAAGCCTACCTGGGACGAGGTTTCAAAAACAGAGATTTACCCTCCACAGAGCCGGTACAGCCATGAGCTTTTTAATCGGTGAAAATATGACTGGCGGTTATGGGGGTGCCGATATTATCAGCGACTGCACAATCGAAGTCGATAAAGGCCAAATTGCGGTCATAGTCGGACCCAACGGCGCGGGAAAATCGACCGTGATGAAAGCGATGCTCGGTATGCTCGATCTCAAATCGGGTTCGGTTCGGTTCAAGGGCAAAGATATTACCCACCTGACTACGCAGGATCGCATCGCCGAGGGCATCGCGTTTGTACCTCAGTCCAACAACGTATTCGTCAGTATGACGGTTCGCGAAAACCTCGAGATGGGTGCCTTTTTACGCGACGATGACTTCAGCGAAACGATAAACCAGGTATTCGAATTGTTCCCGGTTCTGGCCGAAAAACAAAACCAGGTGGCGGGCGAGCTTTCCGGCGGTCAACGCCAACAGGTCGCCTTCGGACGCGCTTTAATGTCGCAGCCTCAGTTATTAATGCTCGATGAACCAACCGCAGGCGTATCGCCAATCGTGATGGATGACCTGTTTGAACGGATTCTCGAGGTGCGACAAACCGGGGTCGCCATATTAATGGTTGAGCAAAATGCCCGCCAGGCGCTAAATATTGCCGATAAGGGTTTCGTGCTGGTTATGGGTGAGAATCGCCATACCGATACCGGGCAGGTGTTACTTAACGACCCCGAAGTCAGACGATCCTTTCTGGGGGGATGATGGAAGCCATAATCGACCTCCTCAACGCCATTGTACTGCTACTAAACTTCGTCGTCATACCAGCACTGTCCTATGGCTCTCAACTCGCGTTGGGGGCGCTGGGCATCACAATGGTTTACGGCATACTTCGATTCGCTAATTTTGCCCATGGCGATACCATGGCCTTCGGCACGATGATTACTATATTGGTGACCTGGTGGTTGCAGTCGAAAGGTATCGGCCTGGGTCCGCTACCGACCGCACTATTAGCATTACCGGTTGGTATTTTGTTCACCATATTGATTTTGCTAATCACTGACAAACTAGTTTACCAGCATTATCGACGTCAGAAAACACCGCCGATAACCCTGTTAATCGTGTCTTTGGGGGTCATGTTTATGATGAACGGAATCGTACGTTTTGTGATCGGACCCAACGACCAACGTTTCATCGACGGCGAAAGGTTTATCATTCACGCCCGCAGTTTCAAGGCGATGACAGGTTTGGATGAGGGTTTTAGCCTCAAGGTATCGCAGGGTCTGACCATTGTTATCGCGATAATAATGGTTTTAGCGCTATTTTGGTTTCTACAGAAAACTCGTACAGGCAAGTCCATGCGCGCCTATTCCGACAATGAAGAGTTGGCGCTACTTTCGGGTGTGAATCCCGATCGGGTGGTACTGATCACCTGGATCATCGTGGCCATTCTCGCCACCGTCGCAGGTACACTATACGGACTGGACAAAAGCTTTAAGCCCTTTACTTACCTGCAACTCCTATTACCCATGTTCGCGGCCGCAATCGTCGGTGGCGTGGGTAATCCCGTTGGCGCGATACTGGGCGGGTATGTCATTGCATTTTCAGAGGTAGTTGTTACCTACGCCTATAAAAAGGTTTTTGTCTATCTTTTACCCGCCAGTCTGGAGCCCTCCAGCCTGATGCAACTATTATCGACCGACTATAAATTCGCCGTTTCGTTTATCATTTTAGTCCTCGTACTACTGATTAAACCGACCGGTCTGATGAAAGGGAAGGTGATATGAGCAGCGTTCAGAAAACCTGGCTGGCTTTTTCAGTGATTGGCCTGCTGCTGCTCAGCATCGGTTTCGGACAGTCATGGTCGGTCGCGCTCGGAATTTTCAATATGTGCCTGATTTCGTCCATAGTGGCCTTAGGCATTAATATTCAATGGGGGTACGCGGGTATTGCGAATGTCGGCATCATGGGATTTGCCGCGGTCGGTGGCATGACTGCCGTGCTGGTTTCGGAACAGCCCGTAACCGCTGCCTGGGAGGCGGGTTGGGGTAATCTATTGCTCGCGGTTTTGTTTTTTAGCATCACTGTAACCCTGGCAATATTATGCTATCGGAGGATGGCCGCAGGTCGCCATCGGACGATTGCATTAAGTGCCACGATAATCATTGGCCTATTCTTAACCCGATATTTTCTCGACCCGGCCGTGGCTTCTATCGAAGCGATTGAACCCGCCAAGACTGGATTTCTGGGGGGTTTCGGACTACCCATATTATTTTCCTGGATCATCGGTGGAATCGTAGCGGCCGGCATCGCCTGGGTGATTGGTAAGATCGCGCTGGGACTTCGAGCGGACTATTTGACCATAGCCACGCTAGGTATTTCGGAAATCATCATTGCCTTATTGAAAAATGAAGACTGGCTGACGCGCGGGGTGAAAAATGTTACTGGCCTGCCTCGGCCCGTTCCCTACGAAGTAAACCTGCAGACCAGCGAATGGTTTATCGATTTGATTAGCGGGTGGCATAGTGGATATTTATCCACACTATCCACCTTAGACAGGCAGGGGGCGCTCAAACAATTTGTTATCGAGGGTTCGAGTATTTTCGTCAAACTTTGTTATACCGGGCTATTCGCCACGGTTCTGATTTTCATTCTTATCCTGTGTATGCGCGCGCTTGACTCTCCCTGGGGTCGTATGATGCGCGCCATTCGGGACAACGAAGTAGCTGCCAGCGCGATGGGTAAAAACATAACCCGCAGGCATTTACAAATATTCATCATCGGCTCGGCCATAGTGGGGATAGCGGGTGCAATGATAACCACGCTGGATGGTCAATTTACACCCACTTCGTACCGACCCATACGCTTCACCTTTTTGTTTCTGGTAATGGTCATAGTCGGTGGTTCCGGCAACAACCTCGGCGCGGTCGTCGGTGGATTTATTATCTGGATATTCTGGATTGAAGCCGAACCCGTAGGTGTTTGGCTAATGCATTTTGGCACCGCCTGGATGGATGACAGTAACGCCCTTAAAATTCATTTACTCGATAGCGCCCAACATATGCGTTTATTCTTCATGGGACTGGTATTGTTGCTGATACTGCGGTTTAGTCCGGGTGGGATATTGCCGGAAGTGATCAAGAAACGAAGTTGAGTAGTTACTGGGCGAAGAAATTCGACTCGGCAGGCATAATTTCCCCTCTCGACATGGGAAAAAGACCCCTCTTATTATGAAACTGGTTACCTATAACATTCAATTTGGCAAGGGCCTGGACGGACGGGTCGATCTGGATCGAATCGCCGATGAAATTCGCGGGGCAGACATTATTGCATTGCAGGAAGTCGAACGTTTCTGGCCCCGTAGCGGCAATACCGACCAGGTTGCCTCACTGTATAGTCAATTCAGCGATTATTACTGGGTCTACGGTGCCGGAGTCGATATGCATGTTGAACACAGCACCCCACAGACTCCACGCCGCCGCCAGTTTGGGAATCTGTTGCTCAGCCGTTTTCCGATCCAGTATTCGAGGCATCACCTGTTACCCAAGTATGGCAGCACTGGACCGTTGAGCATCCAGCGTTCAACCATCGAGGCTTCGATTCAAACAGGAGACTTTGCTGTGCGCTTTTACTCGGTGCATCTCACGCATCTGTCTTTTGAAACCCGCATGCCGCAAATCGAAAAACTACTGGATATACATCAAAAAGCGCAGTTTGAAGGGGCCCCGGTTTCAGGCAATGTTTCCGGCATGGACTGGGAAAGTGGTGTTGATTCTCAGCAGGTATCAAACCTGGCAGTCATGATGGGTGACTTTAATTTTCAACCGGATTCACGCGAATACGATCGTATTATTGGCCCGATTTCCGGCTATGGTGGACATATATCCAACCCGGTCGGCCTGGTAGACGCCTGGTGTGAATGCGGTAACGATAAAATGGATAGTTCGACTGCGGTGGTAGACTCGGCCCCGGCACGACTGGATTATTGTTTTGTCAGTGCACAGATTCGCGACCGGATAAAAAGCTGTCGGGTGGATACAACGGCAACTGGGTCTGATCATCGACCGGTATGGATCGAGATCGATTTTTAGATAGGAATTTACCCGGAGCCCTTGTAAGAGCTCCGGATTTTGAGTGCTAGTGGTAAACAGTGAAAACTATCTAATGAATCTTAATGGTATTCCACTTGCCATCACTGACTTCCAGTTCTTTGTAAGTACCATAAACCTCGCCGACATCGGTGAATTCAACATTAGTAGCACCCTGATAGTCTACATCACCACCGGCTGCTATGATTTTTAGTGCCTTGGCGAGTTCACCCGGACCAATTTGCTTACCAGGCGCATTGGCGACCATCATCATTTTTGACTGTATCGCGGCTCGGTCAGCAGACCCGGCAGCCTGTATCGCCAGGATGATTAATGCGGCAGCGTCATAAGATTCAGGTACAAATGGGCCATCACCCGAAATTCCGTTGGCTTCGGCATAAACTTTAAATGCATCGGCACCCGAGGATCCACCCGGCAGGGTTGCGATTGAGCCATTGAGAGCAGAACCAATTGCAGCCAGTATCGAGTCACCGACCATACCATCGGCCATTACGAAATTACTGAACGCATCCGAATCGATAGAAGCCTGAATAATGCCTTTGCCACCTTGATCGATATAACCAAATACTGCCAGATACTTGGAGCCAGACGCAGACAATGCGCCCACTTCGGCCGAGTAGTCGGCCTTTCCATCTTCGTGAGCAGCACTAATTGACACGACCCCACCCTGAGCTTTAAACGCTTTACTAAATGAATCCGACAAACCCTTGCCGTAGTCGTTGTTGGTGTAGGTCACAGCGATTTCATTGATGCCGCGAGCTATTAAAATATCGGCTAACACCTGACCCTGGCGCGCATCAGAAGGCGCTGTCCTGAAGAAATAACCTTTATCGTCAATGGTCGAAAGCGCTGGCGAAGTGGCCGACGGTGAAACCATGACCACGCCATTCGGTACCGCGACGTTATTGACAATGGCAGTAGTTACGCCTGAACAATCGGCACCCATGATCGCGACAACCCCATCTGCAGTAATCAAACGCTCGGCAACCGATGTGGCTGCCGCAGAGTCGATGCAGGTGGAATCACCACGAATCACAACAATAGTGCTACCGTTGAGCAAATTGCCTGATTTCGATGCTTCGGAGAACGCCAGCTCGGCACCATCGGCCATCCCTGGGGCCATTGATTCAAGAGGACCGGTAAATCCGAGGATAATACCTATCTTGATCTCTTCGGCGACGACTGGTACTGACAACATCGCCAGTATTGTCGAAGTTATAAGAATTTTTTTCACTAGCATCTCTCTCAATGTATTGATTTATGATTATAGTTACGCGGAATTCCATATATTGTTAAGGGTAGAATTTCCGTGCGCTCAAACGCGAATTTTATCACTGTTTGGGGGTTGTTGCATTCACAGGGTCGATATTTTGTACCAATTCGGATATTGATTAGCAGAAATCGACTGATTTCGGTTGATTTTGTATTCTATTGTCTTTAATTTCAACGATCTTTTTTTAATCGGCTTAATAATACAAACTAAACATGACAAGCGAATCAAAACCTTCCAGTTGGAGAAAATTTCCGATTAAACAGCAACCGGTTTACCCGGACCTGGATCGGCTCGAGCAGGTGGAACAGAAATTAGGTAATTATCCACCTCTGGTCTTTGCACAGGAAATCCGCGATTTAAAACAGCACCTGGCAGCGGTTTCCGAAGGACGTGGGTTTCTGCTGCAGGGTGGGGACTGTGCAGAGTCGTTCGCCGATTTTCACGCCAACAGAATTCGCGACACCTTCAAGGTATTACTACAAATGGCGGTGGTATTGACCTTTGCCGGTCGTCGCCCGGTGACTAAAATCGCTCGCACTGCTGGTCAATTTGCCAAGCCACGGTCGGTAGATTATGAGGAAATCGATGGGCTTTCCCTGCCCAGTTATCGTGGCGATATCATCAATGCTGTGGAGCCAACCCTAGAGGCTCGGACTCCCGATCCGACACGGATGCTTGATGCCTACCATCAGAGCGCGTCGACACTGAATTTATTGCGTGCCTTTGCCCAGGGCGGCCTGGCAGATTTGCATCAGGTGCATGGCTGGAACATGAGTTTTGTCAAAGCGAATCCCAGTCGAGAGCGTTACCAGGATATGTCAGACCGTATCGAAGACGCACTCCATTTTATGGAAGTCTGCGGTATCACCTCGCAAACTGCACCGTCTATCCGCGAAACCCAATTGTTCACGTCGCATGAGGCGCTGTTACTCAACTACGAAGAGGCGCTTACTCGAATCGATTCGTTTACCGGCAAGCGCTACAATTGTTCTGCTCATTTTGTCTGGATTGGCGAACGCACACGCCAGATCGACCACGCGCATGTCGAGTTTTTCAAACAAATCGAAAATCCGGTGGGAGTAAAAATTGGGCCCACAATAGACAGAGACGATTTAATGCGTCTGATCGATGCACTCAACCCCGAAAACGAGGCGGGCAGGCTCACATTGATCACGCGCATGGGGGCCGATAAAATTGCAGACAAACTGCCTGGACTGGTTCGGGCAGTGCAGCAAGAAGGCCGAGACCTGGTCTGGTCCTGCGACCCAATGCACGGTAATACAGTGAAAGCGAGCAATGGCTATAAAACACGCCAGTTTGACGACATCATGCGGGAATTACGCCAGTTTTTTGCGGTTCACCAGGCTGAAGGCACCTACCCGGGTGGCATCCACCTGGAAATGACCGGGGAAAACGTCACCGAGTGCACCGGTGGTGCCTACCAGATATCCGATTCTGATTTGAGTACCCGTTACCTGACCCGATGTGATCCGAGGCTCAACGCCAACCAGGTGCTGGAACTTGCCTTTCTAGTGGCCGACTCCCTCAAGGAATCAGTTTGAAATATTTTTCTCTGCTTGCAGGTTTTATGGTATGAATCAATCGTCCAGTCCAATGAGTCAACTGGAAAGGGTATTACGCGCCAATCAGTTCGCGATAACCGCCGAAACATCACCACCCGACTCCGCATCGGCTGACGAGGTGCTGGATCGCGTTAATTGCTTAAAGGGTATCGCCGACGCGGTTAACGTGACCGATGGCGCTAGCGCGCGCGTACACATGTCTGCACTCGCCGCCGCGACCATCATGGCGCGCGCAGGTATCGACCCGGTACTGCAGTTTACCACGCGCGATAGAAACCGGCTCGCGTTGCAGGGGGATACACTCGGTGCGTCGGCACTCGGAATTCATAATATTCTGTGCCTGACTGGCGACAAAATGACTGCGGGCGACCAGCCAGACGCAGCCGAGGTGTTCGATATCGACAGCGGTGAACTGATGCGTAATATGCGCGATATGCGCGATCTCGGCACTTACCCTTCGGGTCGGGAAATCAAGCCTCGACCCGCGCTATTCCTCGGTGGTGCCGAGGTACCCACCGACCCTGAGGCCGACTGGTCTCCCGCACGAATCCTGGCCAAGATCGATAACGGCGCACAGTTTTTTCAAACCCAATATTGCTTTGACCTCGGCATCGTCGAACGCTATTGCCACCGCCTGGTAGAAGAAGGCATCACCGAAAAGGCTTATTTTCTGATCGGCATCGGTCCGCTTGCATCGGCTAAATCGGCGCGCTGGATGGACGCCAATCTATTTGGTGTCGATATACCAGAGGCTATCATCAAGCGACTCGATGGTGCCGAGGACCAGAAGGCCGAAGGGCGTAAAATATGCGCCGAATTGTTACAGGGATTTTCCGAAATCAAAGGCTGTGCCGGGGCTCATCTGATGGCTCCACATCAAGAAGCCGCTTGCGCGCAGGTGATCCAGGAGTCTGGACTGCTCAAGCAAAGAGTTTGAGACCTATTTTATAGCTAAACCCAAGCTCATAAATAAGTCTCCAATCTGGCTTAACCTTTGACTAGATAGGCCTTTCCCCGTAGCATTGCGACCCTGATAAAAAGTAATTTACGGCAGCGTAAATGAACAATGTAAAGATCAAAAATTTCAATAATGGCAAGGGTGAAATGCGCTCTGCCGCGGCGGGCCTCTGACTGCTGGAAAGCGCCAAATTGGAAAGTCCTGCATCCTAAAATATTTCCCTGAAGGAGTACTCGTCGGTGACTGAACTTTCTGCTGAACTTAAGCAACAATTACGCGACATCAAGCTCATCGTACTGGATGTCGACGGCGTACTCACCGATGGCGCCATCATCCTTACTGGCAAGGATTCCGACACCAAGCAGTTTCACGTACAGGATGGCTTTGGCGTCACGCTGGCGAGGCAGGCTGGAATCCGATTCGGTATTCTCACCGGCAGGACTTCCGATGCGGTTAGACGCCGTGTCGAAGAACTCAAAATTGATTACTATGAATGTGGGCACTTCTACAAACAGGACGCATTGCAGGACATGATTAAAGGCGCCGGTTTGAATCAGGAACAGGTACTCTACATGGGCGACGAAGTGCTAGACCTGGTATGTAAACCGCATGTGGGCGTCTTTGTAGCGCCCGCGAATGCGACTACCCGCGTACGACAGGACGCCGACTGGATAACCAGTCGTAAAGGAGGCGATGCCGCAGTCAGGGAAATGATTGATACCCTGCTCGATGCGCAGGATCTGCTGAAAAGCACCGAAGATATATTTATTGAGGGCGGGCAATGAAGGTTACCGGCTGTATACCGAGTCGCTATGCTTCAACACGATTGCCTGGCAAACCTCTGTGCGACATCGGTGGAAAACCGATGGTTATTCGCGTGGTCGAACAGGCTACACAGGCCAAAAGCCTCGATGACGTGGTAGTACTGTGCGACGACGAACGCATTCTCGATGCTGTCAACGGGGCAGGCTACCAGGCGGTATTGACTTCAGAACAATGCGCCTCGGGAACCGATCGCATTGCTGAATATATGCGCCAGGATGAGTCCACGGATATATTCGTCAACATGCAGGGAGACGAGATCCTGTTGAACCCCGCACACATCGATCAACTCGTAGGCGAATTTAGCGAGCGCAAGGATGCAGAGATGGGGACTCTGGCGCACTGGGAGTCCAGCGCCGATGTCCTGAAATCTCCAGCCACGGTCAAACTGGTCACGAGTCTGGGCAACAGGGCACTCTACTTTTCAAGAAACTGTATCCCGGTGTTACAATCCGGCGATTTTTCCGAAAAAGCTCTGGTACACATCGGTGTCTATATCTACACTCGTAATACCCTCGCAAAGTTCAACCAGTTGAACCAGTCACCTCTTGAAATGATTGAAAAACTGGAACAGCTTAGAGCACTGGAAAACGGCATTGGTATCGACGTGACTATTGTCGATAACTATCAGAGTTTGTCGATAGATACCGAGGATGACCTGATTAAGGCGAGGGAAATTTTTGAGGGCTGAAAAATGACGGCAGCATTGACCTAATCTCCATTTAGGGAGCATTGGAACACCAGACCAGACCCTATTTTCCGGAAAAAAATGAGCAACGCATGAGAAATATTTATATAGGAGAGATAGTGATAGGGAATGATAAGCCCTTAACACTTATCGGCGGCATGAATGTCATCGAAGAACGAGATACAGTATTTCGTGTAGCAGACCAGTTCGTGAGTTCAACTAAGCGATTAGGGATTCCGTATATATTCAAGGCCTCGTTCGACAAGGCTAATCGATCATCTGTTCGCTCATTTCGTGGCCCTGGTATAGAAGAAGGGCTACGCATTCTGGATGATGTGAAATCTAGATTCGGAGTTCCCTTGATTACGGATGTGCATGCACCTGAGCAGGCGCAAATGGTGTCCGAAGTGTGTGACATTTTGCAAATCCCTGCTTTTCTCTCTCGCCAGACTGACCTTGTCGCCGCCGTTGCTAAAACGGGTGCTGTAATCAATGTGAAAAAGCCTCAATATATGAGCCCACCGCAAGTTAGGTATCTGGTGGAGAAGATTCGTGCATATGGAAACGATCAAATACTTCTTTGTGAACGAGGGACCTGTTTCGGATATGACAATTTAGTGGTAGACATGCTTGGATTTCAAACAATGAAAGAGGTTGGAGATGGTGCCCCAATCATTTTTGACGTGACCCATGCACTACAAAGGCGAGATCCGGATTCCAGCGTTTCAGGTGGGCGACGAGATCAAATTGCGGAGCTAACCCGAGCCGGCGTGGCTATCGGGATTGCCGGCCTGTTTATAGAGGCTCATCCCGATCCCGATAACGCAAAATGCGATGGATCAAGTGCACTGGCCTTGGATAAGGTTCCAGCGTTTCTTGAGCAGGTAAAAATTATCGACGATATTATCAAATCGCTACCTTCGCTTTAAACTGAAATAATAAGCCAGGGTCGACCATTGCTTTTAATTTTTCCAATCGCGTTCCAGTCCGCGAATACTAAAAACTCAGCAGTCTGGAACAAACGCCCTTGGAGCAAACCGAAAAGCTCGAACAACTCAGGGCGTTAGAAAACGGTATCAATATCGGTATCACGATTGTTGCTGATTACCTAAACCTGTCAGTTGATACAGAGCAGGATTTGACAAAAGCACGAGTAATTTTTCAGCGCTGATGATCTGAAGTATTACACTCCATCAGTCCTGAGCAATTCTATCAACCGCATCATCTGCGAATCATCGATCAATTCCCGCTCGACCAAAGAAGCACTCAAATTCGCCGCATAGATTGCTTGCGTCGATTTTTGCCTGAAAAGATCAAGCGCTGCCCCCCCACCTGATAACAAATCTTTGATCTCCAGCGGGCTCAACATCCCGGCGCTTTCCAGTACCGGGCAAATGACAGTATTATGCAAGGCGGTAAAAGCTTAGGCCTGATAAACTGCGGCGGCATCGGACCCGCGTTAAGACGGAGTAATCGTTCGGCAGCGTCAGCATAAAAATCAAGAAAGCTATTACCCTGTCGAAACATCATAATAGCGTTGTGTACCTTGCTGTAAGTCTTTAGCCGGTTAACAGAATCCTGCTGAACCCAGACTTCCCTGTCTAATGCAAAATCGTTCTTAGGCAATACATACAGCGCGGGATTAAAGATGAGAAAATCGGCATCACACCATATGACTGTTTGATAGCCCTGCCTTAACCCATTTTGTAGTGCATAGAGCCGGGCTAGATCAGTAGCGACCACCCGCTGGTGATATGTTTTTTCTAACAATTCGGCAGGCATGGAATAGAATAATTCATCGCCGATAAACTGGTAGTCAAAGTGATTTAATTCGGCCCAGTAAAGCACCGAGTCCAGGCATGGCTGTAGCCATGACAGGGGTAAGGGTTGACGATGGGCCTGTAGAATCAGAGTGTCAGGCATGAAAATCAACTGAGATCAAATTTAAAGGGTGCCTGCTAAAATGATTCTAATCTTCACTAATCTGTTCGTCCGCCAGCATTAATATAGGATTATAATGCCTGTATTCTTACATCTTATTGATGTTCAATGCCATGGTCTAGTTGATGGTTTCAGTTTTTGATGATGTACTAATAATTTTGGCTCCAAACCAAATAAATGAAAAACATAGTACCTATAGCCACTGCCCTACTGATCGCACTATTGCTGTCATTGAACCAGGTACTCGCCGCGAATGTACTTGAAATCCCTCAACAAGACCCCCGTTTTAAGCTCGAACTAGTAGCTCAGGGACTAGGCATTCCCTGGGGTATGGCATTTCTAAACAAGCGAGAACTGATCTTTACCGAACGTAGAGGGCATATCAAGATTCTCGACCTCGATAATCTGAATATCACTGCGTTGAAAGGTGTGGCCAAAGTGGCCGCACGAAACCAGGGCGGGATGCTCGATGTTGTACCGGGTCCGAACTTTAATCGTGACGGCTGGATATATTTTACCTACGCCAAATCGACCGAAGCCGGATCCGTGACGACACTCGCGCGCAGCAAGCGCAAGGGCAATCAGCTTACTGATTGGCAGGATTTACTGGTCACGCAATCGGCAACGAGAACTAGCCATCATTTCGGCAGCCGTATTGCCTTCGATGACAGGGGGCATGTTTTTTTTGGTATCGGTGATCGAGGCGAGCGTAAAAATTCACAGAATCTGGGCAACCATGCGGGAACAATCCTTCGATTACTTCTCGATGGTAGTATTCCCGACGACAACCCATTTGTTGGAAATTCTGAGGCACTTCCGGAAATTTGGAGTTACGGGCATCGTAATCCGCAGGGGCTGGTTTTCGATCCGGTAGAAAAGATCCTGTGGGAGATAGAACACGGGCCACGTGGTGGTGACGAAATTAATCGTATATACGAAGGGCGTAATTATGGCTGGCCGGTGGTTAGCCATGGAAAAGAATACTGGGGTCCGGTGAGCATCGGTGAAGGCACTGAAAAGCCGGGCATAGAATCGCCGCTTAAGGTTTATATCCCGTCCATCGCGCCAGGTAGTTTGATGTTATATAACGGTGAAGCCTTCCCAGAGTGGAAGGGCAGCCTGTTTGCAGGCGCATTGAAACTCCGGCATTTGAATCGAGTAGCGATATCTGCCAAACAGCTACCAGGCGGCGAAGAACGCTTGCTTGAAGATCTGAACGAACGCATTCGTGCGTTAGCGCAAAGCCCCGAGGGGTGGATTTACTTTTCCACCGATAGCGGCAAGATCATGCGCCTGAAGCCAAGGTAATGCCCCTGGCTGGACTGGAGGAGATAGATATTCAGTGCCCGTATTGCTGGGAAACCATCTGTATTCTGGTCGATTGCTCAATCGACGAACAAAGCTATATCGAAGACTGTCAGGTCTGTTGCCGCCCTATCGTGATGGATGTCGTGCTGAATGACGACGGCTATCCGACAGTTACGGCGAATAGCGACGAAAGCTAAATCTAGCCCGGTCAGGCTAATTTACATAATCATGAATCGATTACCGAGGTCCTGACACTCACTTTCGCTAACCTCGACACCGGTCACTACGGAAAATGAAGGGCCCTTGCGTATATTCTCGACTACCGACTGAACCGACTCCCACTCGCCCTGAAGAAGGAATTCAACGCGGCCATCAGGTAAGTTTCTTGCAAAACCACAGACTTTATATTCGTCTGCGTGACGTGACACAAAGTATCGAAAGCCAACGCCCTGTACCCTGCCCGACACATATCCTTTGACACAAAACATAGGCTGCGATCCAGGCTATTTGACTGAATACGCCAGAAAAGATTTAAGTTCTTCGACGATAACCGGCAATGTCGAACTGTCAATTTCGGTGAAAAACTTCCCGCCGGGCGCGACTCGCATAACCGGCCCCTGCTCACATTTATCGAGGCATTCGCGCTCGATTATCGATACATTTAATCCTGCAGAATCGATCATTACCCTGATTTCCCGAATATAGTCCAGGTTTCCGCTACCGACGCAGGAGCGTTGCCCGATACCGAGGCGTTCATTGATACAAACAATCAGTCGTACGTTTAGAGACACGATTATTGCGGATGTAATTTGGCCTCAATCGACGACTGTGAAGCCGCCCAGAATTTGGCCCACTGTGCGAGCAGACGCAGTCCGTTTTGCTGTTGCGCCCGGTCACCCGCTTCAATTCCCAGCCGATAATCTTCGATACCCTTGATAAAATAACGTTGGTAATTCTTACCCAGACGCGCGTCGAGTTGCTTAAGAAATTTGTTTTCAACCTGAAACGCGAGTTTCAATCCCTGATCCATTCTGGTCAATGCCCCCTGGATATCCTGCTGAGTTTTAGATTTGCGCTGCAGGCTTCTGCCAGCCTGTTCCACCAGTTGTAGTGATTCCAGGAAGTAATATTTCTGCGTTTCGGTAACAACTTCCTCCTCGTCCGAAGACGAGCAGGCGGCCAGGGTGAGAATCACAATTGCCAGGGAAATAGGGTAGATTATCTGTCGGCGCATTAAAGCCTCCCGGCAATACGCATACGCAGTGCGTTGAGCTTGATAAATCCCTCCGCATCTTTCTGATTATAGGCACCCGCATCATCTTCGAAGGTGACGATGGCCTCATCGAACAGACTATGGCTGGCAGATTTGCGCCCCACTACCGAAACCAGCCCCTTGTACAATTTGAGCCGTACTTCGCCATTGACAGTGACCTGCGAAGCATCGATCATTTGTTGCATTATTTTGCGTTCGGGACTCCACCAGTAACCGTTATAGATCATGACGGCGTACCGGGGCATCAATTCATCCTTCAGGTGTGCAACCTCGCGGTCCAGTGTTATCGACTCAATTGCCCGATGCGCCTTCAGCATCACTGTGCCCCCGGGCGTTTCGTAACAACCACGGGATTTCATGCCGACATAACGATTTTCGACGATATCGATACGACCAATACCGTGGGCGCTGGCTTCCTGATTGAGCCGAATAAGCACCTGCGCCGGGCTTAGTTTTTCGCCGTTAATCGATACGATATCACCCTTCTCGAATTCGAGCTCCAGGTAAGTTGCCTTGTCCGGTGCAGCTTCAGGTGAAACTGACCAGCGCCACATATCCTCATCGGGTTCAACCCAGGGGTCTTCGAGGTTACCGCCTTCGTAGGATATATGTAATAAATTAGCGTCCATCGAATAAGGCGATTTCGATCCCTGTTTTTGCTCGATCGCTATACCTGCCGACTCGGCATATTTCATCAGGCTCTCACGCGAATTCAAATCCCACTCGCGCCAGGGTGCGATAATACGGATATCCGGATTCAGCGCGTAAGCGCCCAGTTCAAAACGAACCTGGTCATTGCCTTTACCCGTAGCGCCATGGGAAATCGCATCGGCACCGGTTTCCTGCGCGATTTCGATCAGGCGCTTTGCGATTAGCGGACGTGCGATTGAGGTGCCGAGAAGATACTCACCTTCGTAAACAGTATTGGCACGAAACATCGGAAATACGAAGTCCCGCACGTATTCTTCCTGCAGGTTTTCAATATAGATTTCCTTCACACCAAATTTTTCAGCCTTGGCGCGTGCTGGTTCAACTTCTTCACCCTGGCCGATATCGGCAGTAAACGTGACTACCTCGCATTCGTATTCGACTTCCAGCCACTTCAGAATCACCGATGTATCGAGGCCGCCGGAATAAGCCAGAACCACTTTTTTAACCGCTGTATTGCTCATAGGTATCCTGTCAACCTGAACCGGGCAAACGCATGGTTCAGGGTTTAAAAAAAGATGGCTATTGTCGGTACTATTGGGTAAAAAATCCAGTATCTGAGTATAATGTAGTCAACTATTCCGAGGAGAATCTGTCATGCCCGAATCTGGTTTCAAAATACACGCAATGGAATTAGGACCGATGGAGAATTTTGTCTACCTGATCGAAGACCTGGGCTCACGGCGTACAGCGGTAGTCGATCCTGCCTGGGATGTCGACGCTATCATCGAGACTGCAAATAAGCTCGGCTTGAACATCACCGATATTCTGCTCACGCACAGCCACCACGATCATATCAACGGTATTGAGGGCGTATTGAATCATACCAGCGCCGAAGTGCACCTGCTTAAGCCGGAATATGAATTTTGGCAGCATGAACTCGACAAGCCGAGCCTGCATCACGGCGGTGACGAAATTTCGCTCGGTGACAGCACGATTAAGATGTTGCACACGCCAGGTCACACGCCAGGCTCGGTCTGCTATCAAATTGGCAACGACATTATTACCGGTGATACGCTGTTTGTATTTGGCTGTGGCCGTTGTGATCTCAGTGGCGGCAACCCCGAGCACATGTATCAAACCCTTAAAAATATGAAAGAACGCCTGCCCGAAGACATGCTAATCCACCCCGGACACAATTATTCGGTGACAAAAACCAGCACCTTAGGGGAGCAGTACGAAGGTAATCCGTTCATGCACTACGACGATGAAGAACAATTCATTAATTATCGCTTGCATGTCCACGATAAGACCCGTGCCGAACCTTATGCGTCACTGAGCAAAAAACAGCTTAAAATTGCTAATTTACTTTAGGTGCTTCTGGCTTCGCATCGACGGACTTTATAGTGCCGATACAGGACTGGCCGAAAACGACCCAATATAAGCTAGTAGGATTTACACGCCCGTAATATCAGACTTGTACCGGGTCAAAGCTTAAATTTCTACTAACGATTATCGGTCGCTCGGCTCTTCAGACCTACTAACCTACATGTTCTTCGATCTCGGCAAAATCGCGAATGCAAATATCGGCCACATCAGGCCATGCAAATTCGCCTTGCTGATCGAGATGAATGGTGGTGACACCTGCTTTTTTGCCTGCCTGTAAATCAAACAAATAATCCCCTACCATTACCGCGTCGTCTGGACTGGCTTGCCATAATCGTAACAACTGATTGATTCCATCGGGCGAAGGCTTGGGTGCACAGGCATCTCGATCGAATATGTGTACACGGGGGAAAAAGTGTGCGATACCACAGGCGGCCAGAGTATGCTCCACAACGGGAAGCGTATTGCGGGTTAAAATGCCCAGTTGCACACCTCGCTGGAAAAGCTTTTCGAGCAATTCTTTAGCCCCCTGCATTACCGAGGCTTTAGAAGCAAAGTAAAATTCCATTTCGTTGAGTAATTCCCACAGCGGTGCTGCCTGATCGGCTGGCATCGCATTCAGGGCTTCGAGAATAGGTGTGTTCGAAGCTATACCCAGCTCACGGCGCATATATTCAAAGTCGTGGGCGCTGACCGTGAGCGTGCCATCCATATCAAATATCCAGTGATTTCTCTGGTGTAGTTTATGATGTTTCAATCTTCGAGAACCTTTGATTAAATTTGAATATGACAGGTGCGCAGATAAAATTCGGGCGCCGGACCGCTGCATCCCTGTAGGCAACGACTAGTTGACGTATTTTATCAGGTAGATGATTATTCATGAGTCGAGCAGAGGCTCCTCAACCTCAATGGATTCCGAGTTGCCCAGGGCCGTTGTCTGCTACTTACCATTGTCGTAGTATTCTATTTTATGGTGAATATCATATCACCTGTATCATCGTTATCATTTAAAAATTAAGGACACACCCATGACGATTCAAGTAGGCGACAAAATTCCTTCCGTGACTTTGCACCACAAAACAGATGCTGGCGTTGAGGAAATCACCACTGAAGATATTTTCAACGGCAAGAAGGTCGCATTGTTTGCTCTACCGGGTGCCTTTACCCCGACCTGTTCGGCCGCGCATTTGCCCGGATATGTCGTTAAGTCGGACGAATTGAAAGCAAAGGGAGTGGATAGCATAGTTTGCCTGTCAGTCAACGATGCCCATGTCATGCGAGCCTGGGGAGAGCAGCACAATGTTGAAGATCGGGTGATGATGATAGCCGACGGCAGCGCCTATTTTACCCACGCTGTTGGTCTGGAACTGGATCGCAGCAGTGGCGGCATGGGTATACGCTCTCAACGCTATGCTATGATCGTCAACGATGGAATCGTCGAGTTACTCAATATCGAAGCCCCGATGAAATTTGAAGTCAGCGACGCAGAAACCATACTCAACAGCCTGTAAAACGACCAGGCAAACCCCATGACCTGCCCATCCGATCCCAGGGGTCCTAATAAGTTTGTCAATGAGGCTTATGCGCTAAACGATACTGATCAAGTGGTCGAATTTTATAGTAAATGGGCCGACGATTACGATTACCAAATGCTGGATGAGCTGGGTTACATTTCGCCGACCACGATAGCGCAGTTACTGATCGATCGTCTCCCTCAAAAAGATACTAGAGTCTTTGATATTGGTTGTGGTACCGGGTTAATCGGTCGTTTTTTACATCGACAAGGTTATACCCAAATTGACGGCATCGACCTGTCGCCCGATATGGTTCGAATCGCGCAGGATAGAAATATCTATCGACAGGTAAAGGTCGCCGATTTAAACCAGCCACTAGTGATCGCTGATGACACCTATGGCGCGGCCATCTCCTCGGGCACTTTTACTCACGGGCACGTAGGCCCCGAGCCACTCGAAGAAATTTTTCGCATCCTAAGCCCAGGGGGAATTCTCGCCTGTACCGTTCACCGGGATCTGTGGCAAACAGAAGGTTTCGAAGCAAAATTTAATTCACTCATAGAAGCTGGGCTGATCGAATGCCTGTCGCTAGAAGAGGGCCGGTTTTACCAAAAAGGTGCGATCGAAGGATGGTTTTGCCTTTATCGCAAACTGTGATCGGCCCTGGGAATCTCTGTCTTCACAAAATGGTTTAACAACGTCGTGAAGTAACTGCCGCGAGGCAGTGTAGCGGTGATTTTTAGCGTTCGGTCCGCACCGCTATAATCGTAATTCATATTGCCGACCGTAACGCGAGTAGCCCGCATGGCTAATCGAGTTTTTTGCTGCAACAAACAGTCCCTGATTACCCCGAATTCGGCTAACACACGGTCTTCTAGAGATAGCGCACTACCCTGGAGCTTTTGATTACCAACTCCGTACAGACTGATCGTACTGGAAATATCATGTTGTTCAAATCTATCGATTAAATCCTGGCTAATCGGTGCATAAAATATCGACTGGCTACCAGCGAGCATAAACACATCACCATCGACTGGTTCGTTCCAGAATCCGCTTCCGATTCGACGCGACAGTATTTGATTGAATAGATGACTGCGTAAGGCAGACAAATAGAGACTTTTTTTCGAGCGGCCTAACTTGCGGGCTTTACGCTCGTTGCCAAACGCTCTCAAAGCCTGTCTAACATTATCCTGTTGTCGCCCGAAACGCTGCTGACCGAAATAGTTTGCCATTCCCTTAACCGCGACCAAATCAAACTGGTCCTGTGTACGAGCTGGAAAAGCGCCTACATTCCGTATGGTCACGTCGAACCGATTTCTGCGGTGGGTGCCAGGCCTCAATTTTCTGTGGTGCCACCCCTGATCAAGAATTTCATATTCACAAGTTTCGGGCACGGACATACGACCCACTTGACCGGGTAACTGCAGGCTTAGCCACTGCCGCGTGACTGCATGCTTGTCTTTCAGGCCGCTGTATCCAATGTCCCTGGGTTTAACCTTAAAATCAACCGCAACGCGGTCGATCAATTCGGGTGTGCTGAGTCCGGTTTTCTCAATCTGCAAAAAAAGATGCTCACCTGCTCCATCGGGTTCGAAACCCAGTTCTTCGTCCACTCTAAAGTCTGTTGCCTGTGTTTTAATCGTACCAGTGACTGCTGGATCACCGTAGGGATAGAGCAGCGTTTCGGTCATCGTGACCGGGGCTTATCCGCAACTCGATTACGCAGGTAATTAATCTGAACGTTTTCAGGTTTAACCACACGGTTTTCACACAATGCCTGTCGCGCTAGTTTTAACAATGATCTGGCATCGGGTAACAAATCAGCGTCGATTACGATATCGTTATGCTTAACCATCCAGCCGGGTGAGTTTTCCAGGATCACTTTCCAGCCGTGACCAGCACCACTCGCGGGCAGGGTTTCAAGATTCAACTTATCCAGTTTGTCGAGTTTCTCGGAATCCTTGAGCGTCGCAATCCCACTTTTATTTCGCTGATAAATAGCCCAGTAGATTTCGCCCATGCGCGCATCGAGCGCAACCAGCGTGTCGGCCAGGGAATGTCTGTCCATGCTAGCTTGCGCCAGGGTCGCCAGGGTGGAAATTGTAATCACTGGGATTTCCAGACCAATCGCAAGGCCCTGTGCAGTTGCAGCAGCAATACGAATTCCTGTGAAAGCGCCTGGGCCGTTACAAAAAGCACAATGCGTCAGCGATGACTTAGGCGTTTTACCCGCATCGAGTACCGCATCCATCATTTTGGACAATAGCCGAGTATGTTGGCGTGGCGCTATTTCAAATTCGGCGAATACTTGCCCATCGTCTCGAAGTAAAGCGGCGGAACAAGCCTCAGTAGATGAATCGATAGCGAGAATATTCAATTTTATCTGACTCTCTACAAAAACTGCAGGATGGTCCTCCAATTCGGTAATGTAACAAACTTTTGGCTGATATATTAACGGGCAATACCCCGTTTACTGTTTCGAACAAAGCGGACAAATTGATCCACCTCAGGATACTGATCGCACAATGGTTGCAATTTTTCAAATGCCTCGAGTTTTGGAACTCTAGATATAAGCAATGCTCGAAACGACCGATGCAGCGCGCGGATTAAATCTGCAGAAAAACCCTTGCGCTTAAGTCCCTCTTTGTTTATGCCTATTGTACGAGCGCGGTTGCCTGCGGCGGTCGAAAATGGGGGTATATCTTGTGTTACCACCGATCCGAGGCCACAAAGTGATTGGGTTCCTATCAGGATATTCTGGTGTACCGAGGTAAAACCACCCAGAATTGCAAAATCTCCCACTTCGACATGACCCGACAGCGAGGCTGCGTTTGCAAATACGGTGTGGCTGCCAACAATGCAGTCGTGCGCAACATGACTGTAGGCCATGAATAGATTATCACTACCTATGACTGTTTTACCGAGGCCATCAACTGTGCCGCGATTAAGAGTAACATATTCGCGAATTACATTTCTGTCACCCACTTCTAGAAATGTGCGCTCTCCTTTAAATTTTTTATCCTGTGGTATCTCACCGATAGAGGAAAATTGAAAAATACGATTATCCTTACCTATACGAGCAGGACCGTTGATGACCACGTGAGGCGCTATTTCTGTGCCGCTACCTACTTCTACTTCAGCACCTATAATCGTATAGGGGCCAACAGTCACGCCCTCATCCAGTCGGGCCCTGGAATCGATGATCGCGGTCGGATGAATCATGCATTCCTGTCCTGAGCCGAACACATCATCTTTGCCTCGGCGACGATAGAATCATCAACTAGTGCCTTGCACTCGTATATATCGATGCCACGTATTTTTCGCCTCAGTATTATTTTGAGTATTAGCTGATCGCCCGGTACGACCGCGCCTCTGAAACGAGCCTTATCGATACCTACCAGCAGGTACAATTTGTCTTCATGTCCATTCCCCATTGCCGTAAATGCCAGCAATCCGGTTGCCTGAGCCATTGCTTCCAGAACCAGCACACCTGGCATAATTGGCTGGCCAGGGAAATGCCCCTGGAAAAACGGTTCGTTCACCGACACGTTTTTCAGCGCGGTAAGCGATGCCCCGGCATCCATATCGATGACTCGGTCGATTAGTAAAAAAGGGTAGCGGTGTGGCAAATATGCCATCACCTTTTCAATATCGAATTCGGACATAAACTCTCGATCTGTCATTTTGACTGCGGCCCCGGTTAGTCGTGGGTATCAATAAATTATTTCTGCTTTTTGTCCATCATTGCGACCGTCCTGGCCAGTCTGTCCAGCGATTTGTACCGTACATTATTTTTATGCCAGAGGTTATTCTCGAGCAGTGGTGTACCTGACGAATATACACCAGGTTTTTTAATATCCTTAGTCACCAGCGACATGGCTGTAATAGTGACATGGTCAGTAATAGCCAGATGTCCCAACACGACTGCTGCTCCCGAAATTTTACAATAACGACCAATGTGCGCACTACCGGCGATACCTACACAGGCCGCTATAGCCGTATGGGCACCGATGCGAACGTTATGCGCAACCTGAATTAAATTATCGAGCTTACAGCCCTGATCGATGACGGTGTCATCCAGTGCACCTCGATCAACGGTGGTATTAGCACCAATTTCAACATCGTCGTGCAAAATAACTGTTCCGATCTGCGGAATTTTTTCCCAGGCCTGTCGATAAAATACCAACCCGAAACCGTCGGAGCCAAGCACCACGCCAGAATGCAGTATGCACCGATTCCCAATTCTAACCCGCTCACCGACCGTGATTCGACTATGCAATCGACAATTGTCGCCTATTTTTGCATCCTGCTCGATAACACATGACGCACCAATTGATGTATCGTTCCCTATGACTACCCCATCACCTATAACCGATAAAGCGCCAATCGATACATTGACGCCAATTTGAGCTGTGGGTGATATTTGAGTCGATTCGTGAATTCCCGGCTGGAGGCTACCGACTAGCTCTGGCTTGATCAGGTTGAGAGCCTGGGCAAAGCTGTGCCTTGGGTTATCGGCAAACAATAGCGACTTGTCGGTTACTTCAGAGCTGAAATCAGTCGGCACAATGATTGCCGAACACTGGCTGTCAAATAAATCATTCGCGTACTTTTCATGCTGGATAAAGCTAAGATCTCCGTTTACTGCTCCGGAGAGCGACGCAACGCCAGAGATCACGAGACCCGATTTACCCTTATATTCCAGTTGAAGACTGGTCGCAAGTTGTTGGAGAGTCAGTTTCATAAGCCTTCTTCAGGTTTTTTTAGGTTTAATCCACCGGGCCTATTGATTGACGATGATCATTGGTATCCATGAATAGAACCAAGAAGTAGTGCAATCCTCTATTTTATTTACTGAACTGTTTCCCCAGCGGATTCTGATTGTTTTTTCAGCATTTCCACTATTTGTGTTGTGATATCAATTTGGTCAGAAACATAACTAACACCCTCGGTCAAAATTAAATCAAATTCTCCCGCATCCCCCAGCTGTTCTAGAACTTTGGCAATTACCCGTTGTAACTCCCGGATGCCTTCATTTCTACGCAGATTTTGATCCTCGCGAAACTCCTGCTCGAGAAACTTCAACTGACTCACTTTGAGCCTGATCTCACGTTCAAGTTTACGTCGGATATTAGCGTTGATTACTACATCTTGCGATATCAGCTGTTCTTCAAGCGAGAGTACCTCTCTTCTCCTTTCCCTGATCTGAGCTTCCCGCGGCTCGAACTCCGCTTTCAATCGATCCTCTACCTTGCGCGCCTGAGGCGCTTCCTTCAATACCCGAGCTGTATTTACAAAGCCAATTTTATACAGCCGAGTTTCGGCCAGGGCTACACTGCTAGTTATGATTAGAGTCAAAATGACTAAATGTTGAATAAATCGGTTCAATGATGCCTCAGTATTTAAAAAGCCGCGCCCAGCGCAAACTGGAACTGTCGAATATCGTCGCCGGGTTCGTCATTAATCGGGAATGCATAGCTGAATTCAAGCGGCCCAACCAATGAAAACCATTTGGCGGATAGCCCTACCGATTGTCGCAGCTGACTAAATTCGAAACTGTCCGCATCGGCAAATACATTACCTGCATCAAAGTATAACCCAAGGCGGAAGGTTTCTGAACTGCCAAGAGACTCTACCGGCAGTAATAGTTCGATTGTGGTAATCACCTGTAAGTTACCGCCGAATGGATTGCCCTGGCTGTCCAGAGGGCCGAGGCTATTTCGGTCGTATCCACGCACAGATCTCACACCACCTGCGGTGAATTTTTCGAAAAATGGCAGGTCTGTAGTTTC
>JADFJT010000101.1 GCA_022566015.1 Pseudomonadota bacterium
AAACACGATTTCGTCTTCGCGTGCCATCTTCGCGATGTCATCCTTGAGTAGGCCAATGAACCGAATACCCACTAATGATATTCCTGTTGCCTGTTTTGGAATAAAATTCAGCAAAATTTTCGATTGCGATCAAAACAGAAAAGGTCATATCATGATAAAGCGAATTCAACCCAAAGCAGTACCCGAGTCAAGTGCTCCGTTCAGCCAGGTGGTAGTGGACGATTATTATGCCTTTGTTTCGGGTCTGGTAGCCGCTGATTTTCCCGAGGGGCTTGCTGTGCTCGGCGACGTAGCAGGAGAAACCCGTGCGGTGCTGGGTAAAATTCGAGAAATTCTCGCCGAAATAGATCTGGGGATGGATCGTGTGGTGCGCGTCGAGGTTCATCTCACCGACCTGGACGATTTTGATGCGATGGATAGCACTTACCTCGAATTCTTTGATTCGGGCAGTTACCCTGCTCGAACTACAACCGAATCAAAACGACTATTTGGTGATAGCCGTGTAGAGATCACCTGCCAGGCTCGTCTTTGACTCCCGCTGGTAAAAAATCCAGAAACCCGACCAGTCGAATAAATTCGGCATAAATAGGTTACCCGTCCAATTAGGGTAAAAGTCCAAAAAGAGAGGAACCAAAGCCTCCTTTCTTTATTATTCGTTCGGCGAGGTTAGATGAATCGACGCCTAAAAAACCACGATTTTAATCTATTCATTCATTAAGCCTCTATTCTAAAACGTGTCAGAGATAATCCTTTTTCGTATCGCTTCCGCGCAGGTAAACGATCTAGACAAATCCGAAAAAGATTTAAATGAAAACCGAAATACGCAATTGTTTCATTCGAGCTTGTGAAACGATTTCTCTTTGCAACTTTCGCATTAAACTGCATTTTGGGTAACCCTTCTTCAGTTTGGGTGGGGGCGATTTCATTCTTCCCACCGCACTTCTACAACCTGCCTTTCTGGCGAGCGATCCAATTGTGAAGTGGGCGCTTATTTATCAGTAATCCATCCTGATTTCTACTATATTATCGAGAGTTCTAAGCCCTGGCCCATAGTCAATGTATGAAAATTAAATTGAATGAAATTGCAGACACCCTGTCCAGGGTCGATATTTTTCGAAATCTCGGAGTCGATACGATCAGGGATATTGCACAACAAATTCAGGTTGCAGAGTTTACTAAAGATACATTACTTGCTGAACATGGCCAGATTGGCAAAAAGCTATACATTATTTTCAAGGGCGAGGTCGAAGTCCGGACTCCAGATCACGATGGCAATATCCATAGAAAGGTTTCGTTAAAAAAAGGTTCGGTCGTTGGAGAAATATCGCTACTGATAAACTCCACCTATTATTCCGATATTGTAGCGCTAACCGATACGACTGCCCTGTATCTAGATCGCGAACGGTTTATGCACCTGATAAAAAAGCACAAGGAATTTGCTGCCGTGACTTCCCAGATGATGACCAACCGTATGGCTAAAACAGGCGGGATTAACAGGGTCGGTAAGTATGAGTTAACTGGTAAATTGGGTGAAGGGAATATGGCGACTGTCTACAACGCCTATGACAGAGAGCTGGATCGCGAAGTAGCCATTAAAATGCTCAAATACAATCTAGCCTACAGCCATGATTTTTTAGATCGCTTCGAACAGGAAGCCAGGATCATCGCAAAATTAAATCACCCGAATATTATCAATGTGATCGAAGTCATCGACGAATATTCAACACGTTTCATCGTCATGGAGAAACTGGAGGGTAAAAACCTGTCAGCTATTCTGAAGGCTAAGGGAGCATTCGGACTCACGGAAGCCAGGAAAATTCTTTCTCAACTGGCCAGCGCGCTTCAGTATGCGCACAGTCAGGGCGAAAAAGGAATCGTTCATCGGGATATAAAACCTTCCAATATCCTGATAGATCGCTACGGCAATATCAAATTGACCGACTTTGGTCTGGCAGGATCACCACAAGATAAGGAAATCAACATCGAGGGCTCGCCTTCATACCTGGCTCCGGAAATTATCAATGGCGAACCGGTCGATGGTCGAGTCGATATCTATGCGCTTGGCGTAATGGCGTTTGTGATGTTGACCAACAGGCTTCCCTTCAGCGCCCCATCACTGGCCAAACTGCTTAAAATGCAAGTGAAGCAAGAACCGCCGAAAATACGGGAGATTTGTCCGAACATTGATACAGATTTGGAAGAATTTATCCAAAAATCCCTGATCAAGAATGCTGACGAGAGAATTTCGGACTGGGTAAAAATCAGAAAACTGCTCGATCCTGTCAACAACCGAAATAATATTCCGTTAGAAGCGGACGAAATAGGCATTATTATTCGCTTACAAAAAACTTCGCCCAGGCAATCTACAGACATTATTTACTCCATACGAAAAATGCTACGGGAGAAATCAGTCAATTTTTCAATGGAGACGCAAATTAGCGAAGAGGACTAGTTGCTGAATCTTTTCGGACGGTTCGATCAGAAATGAGATATGTAATTTAGATTGGCTGTTCGGCCAGTTCCCTGCCATTCTTGCCTGCAGGAGTGACAAGCACCAGCCCCACCATCATCACCGCCACCGAGGACCATAGCCAGAGTGTATGTACCTCGGAGAATATGACTATACCCCACAAAACACCCGATATGGTCACCACATAAGCACACTGGCTGGCAAACACCGGTCCTGCAGATTTGATCGTATAAAAAAACATCAGGTAAGCCACTGTGCTGACTAGTGCGATGGCAGAAATTGCCATCCCGGACGAGCTATAAACCCAGGAAATCGGAACACCGACGCCCATCCACAAGGTCGCGGGAATCAAAAATATTGACGCAACGATGTTGGATCCGCACAATAGTTCGCGAATATCAATATCGTCATTGATACCTTCCGAGATATAGACGTTCTCGATCGAGTAAAAAACGGCACACAAGACCACGAGCAAAATCCACCAATTAGTGCCGTCACTGCCCAGACCCTGATCGGGGAGCGCCAACAACAGAATTGCGACCATCCCGAGTAAAATGCCAAAAGCCCGTTTCATTAGCAAGGGCTCGTAACGCATCGCCCACATGATTGAGTAGGTGAATAGTGGTACCGTGGATATAGTGACCGACAAAATTCCAGCGTTCAAATGCGGTGCAGCAAAATAATAAAGCAGATCCGGCGTAACGATGCCTAAAACCGCAATCACAATGTAGTAATGCAGCCTTCGATAATTGAATATCGGAACTTTTGAAACGAGGCATACCATAAGAAACACTAGCGCACTCAATATAACCTGCCAGGTAGTCAGCGCCACAGGGTGCGCACCATCGGCTGTCGCGATCAGCGCCAGTGAAAAAGTACTCCCCCACAACACCCCGGCGACCAGTATCAAGATATAAGGCAATAATGGACTGTTTCGCATACCTGGATTTCACTCAGAATGGCGGCAGAATATATCTTTGCTAAGTGTCTGGCAATAACATCTGCTTAAGGGTATGGCATACTAACCCGACAGGGAGTCAGTATTGCAATCGGGATAATCTGGCAACAGTGCTCATCGCCTGATCACGACTATGGTTTCAGAAAAATCTTTAGCTAAGCTCGACCAAATAGTAGCACAGGCTCGCCGCGCCGCGGAACAACGTGAGCAGGGCTATCGTGCGCAGGCATTGAAAATGTACCCCTGGATCTGTGGCCGGTGTGCGCGCGAATTCACCCGTGAGACATTACACCAACTGACAGTGCATCACCGCGATCACGATCATGACAATAATCCAGCCGATGGCAGCAACTGGGAATTATTATGCGTTTATTGCCACGACAACGAACATTCTCGTTACCTGGATTCGGCCTACAGTGAAACTTCGATGGAAAGGCAAAAAAGCGACGCTGCGACTCACCGCCCGTTTGAGGATCTAGCGGACAGGCTCAAGCGAGAGAAGTAACATCCAAATTGATCGGGGCAACCCAATGTCTCATATCCAAGCTGCGATAACTGACGTAAGAGGCAAGCCAGAACCTTTTAATATCTCGCGGGCGAACTGAGTGTTGTGTTATTGGCTAATGCGCTAGATTCGGGGATGGAAGCATTCATCGTATTTCATTACGGAAGAAAGTGGGGCGGAATTCTCCATATTACAGGTTTGCTATAATTGTCCGGTTAATGGGATGCTGCATATTCGTGTCTAAATTTGGACGCGGCAGCAAAGCGCAAGATATTATCCTCTAACGCTATCGAGTGGTTACCGATTTCCGCCGACAGGAATTTATCAATTCAAATTAGAAAAAACTCTCAATACAGTCAGTCAATTTGGCGCCGGAAATATATTAAAATCTGCTTATTATTTTTCCAGAATTCATCAGCTGCAATTTAATTTCATACAATCATTTTTTCCTCCTTTCTCCTGACAAATCAAGGTGCTAGAATCCGCGCCTGCTATTTTCACTTTTACCCAGGCGGACATCGATGAGCACGAACAAACAACCCGATTTCAAGACTCGTGAAATACACGCGGGTGTAACACCCGACCCAGTCACTGGTGCCATCCTGACGCCAATATATCAAACAACTACCTATGTTCAGGAATCGGTCGACAGGTATCTCGAAAAGGGATATTCCTATAGCCGCTCCAGCAACCCTACAGTGGTCGCGTTGGAAGATCGAATTACCGCGCTCGAAGGGGGCGCGGGAACGGCCTGCTTCGCCACCGGCATGGCGGCAACCAGTGCGACTATGATGGCATTGCTCAATGCGGGTGACCATGTCGTACTCTCAGATGTTGTTTATGGGGGTACGCACCGGCTTTCTACGCGGGTACTAAGTCGCTTCGGGGTGGAATACAGTTTCGTCGATACCTCTGATGCCAACAATGTGGAGACAGCAATCAAGGACAACACCAAACTGATTTTTACCGAAACCCCCGCGAATCCAACGCTCAAATTAACCGATATTGCTGCGGTATCTGAAATAGCGCAGGCACACGGCCTACCGCACGTGGTCGATAATACTTTTCTGACCCCTTATTACCAGCGACCGCTGGAATTAGGTGCCGACATTTCCCTGCACAGCACAACAAAATTTATGGAGGGCCATAATATCAGCGTCGGCGGATCTATCACCGCAAAAACTCAGCAGATGCTGGACGCCATTGTGTTCGTGCGTAACTGCCTCGGATCGAACATGTCGCCCATGGTTGCTTTCTACACCTTGCAGGGTTGTAAAACCATGAGTACACGGCTCGAAGCCCAATCGGCCAACGCGCTTAAGGTCGCGCTATTTTTGCAAACGCATCCGATGGTCGAGCGCGTCTGCTACCCCGGCCTCGATTCGTTTCCGCAAAAAGAACTGGCCGACAGCCAGGCCAGTGGGCACGGTTCAATGCTCTGGTTTGAAGTAAAAGGCGGGGTCGAATCCGGCAAGAAACTGATGGATACGCTCGAGCTCTGGAGCCTGGCGGAAAACCTGGGGTCAGTGGAATCACTGGTAACCCACTCGGTGACCATGACCCACGCCGACATACCCAGAGATGAACGCATGGCTGTTGGCATTACCGATGGCCTGGTGCGCCTTTCGACTGGCCTGGAATCTGCCGAGGATTTGATCGACGACCTGAAACAGGCGCTGGACGGATTATAATACAGGACAATCAGGAATCCTCATCTCATGTCATGAACCTGTCCTGTTCATCCGGTTTGCCATTACACCCATAACGATAATCATCGCAGCTGTGAAGCCGACCACCAGTCCAAACGGACGTGGTGTATCGTCATGAAATACACTCACCATGGCTGCGATTATTCCCGCAAGCCCTATTTCGAGGCTCCCAAAAACAGCTGCTGCGCTTCCGGCCGACTTTTCAACCGATGACATTGCTTTTGAAGGTACAACCGCGAATAGCGGTCCGATTCCGAATGCAATGAACAGATAGCCTATAGCCAGTGTATTGGGTGTCAGACCACCCACAAACACGAGTGCTATAATTACGAGTGCGCCAAAGACGGTAAATACCAGTCCAATATTGAGTAGACGTATAGATTGCCAATATTCAACCAGTCGTATCGCGAGCATACTGCCGAGGAAGAAAGCGACTACTATGACCGCCTGATAATAACCAAAATGCTGTATTTCAACTCCGAAATAACTAATCAGAATAAATGGTGCACCGGTTACGAAGGCATAGATTAAGCCAAGCGCCAGACCTGCAAGAATTCCATACACCATAAAGACCTTGTTGCTTAGTATCGAACCATAACTTTGTACAATTGACTTTATCTTGAGCGCGTGGGGGTCTGGCGTAGTAGATTCCGGGAGCAGCAGGTAGATCAGCAATGCGGTAAATATCCCCACCAGGGCGATCAGATAGAAATTATATTCCCAGCCCAAATACACATGTATATATCCACCGAGGATCGGGGCAACCGCCGGTGCCAGGGCAATCGCCGTACCATATATCGCAAAGCCCTTGACCTGTTCCTGCTCGCTAAACAGATCTTTGAATACCGCCAGACACATCACAGCCTCGGCCGCCGCAAAGAATCCCTGCAAAAACCGCGCGACAAGCAATTGATCGATGCTCTGCGCGAATCCACAGGCGATACTGGCCAGCGAGAACATTAGAATCGAGTAAAGGAAAACGGGGCGTCGACCGAATCGGTCAGAAATTGGGCCATAAATCAACTGGGCAAACCCGTAAATGATCAGGTTCAGACTAATTGTCAGCTTTATCAGTTCGGGCGTAGTACTGAAGTAATCGGTCAAATACGGCAGGCTCGGCGTATACAGGTCGGTCGACATAATGCTGCCCGCACCTGCCAGCACCATAATCGCTACCACCAACGAAAAATTATGCGCCCCAGGCGGTGATTGAGCGTTACCGATGGGTGGCTCCGGGGGCAAAGATTTCCGTCATCCTCTTTCGCGAGCTGCCCAGGCCTCGAGTATGTCACTGAAACTGTCTGGTTGATCGGGATAATTAAGAATTTCCGGCCCTTCCAGGTCAAGCCATTGGTGCGCCCGTTTAGTCCATATATGCGCAACTGGTTTATATTGCGTCGCATCGTCCAGGGTTCCCGCTTTCAGGCTAATTCTGGAACTGCCATCGTCAATCATATGGTAGATTCGAGTGCCGCACTGGGAACAAAACGCGCATACCTTTTTACTTCCATCGTCGGCAATAGTGGTCCAGAATTTGAGCCTGCCTGCAATCAATTCAAAATCGTCCGACATGACCCACATCGACAGGCCAAAGGCGCTAGCCGACTGTTTTTGACAGTCAAGACAATGGCAGGTGTAAAACGTTAATGGCTCTCCCCTCACCCGGTACCGAATATTCCCACACTGACATTGGCCACTCAGATTGTTTTTTCGCTCGATCATTTAGATTGCTCACCAGCCAGAAATACTTATTTTGAATCGGTTACTAAACACAGTCCAGTAATTATGTATTCCAATGCTGTCAATTATCGGGTTTTGCTCGAATCGATTCTCGTTTATTATTAAATAATTATCCGAACAAAGCAGGCATCACTATGGCGATCCACGCAATTGACTCGAAAGAGTCGTCAGACCTAGTCACTCAGGCGAAAATCGATCTGGCCGCAGCTCATCGCCTGGCGGTTATCGATCAACTGGATGAAGGTATCGATAACCACTTTACCGTGATTGTGCCGGGATATCAGGACCGTTATCTAGTGCTTCCTTTTGGATTACACTGGTCAGAAGCTCGCGCCAGTGACATGATTAGTTTCGACGAAGCGGGTAATACGCTGGATGGCGAGGGCATCGTCGAGTTATCTGCGCAATGCATTCACGCACCGATTCATCGCATCACTGGTGTGCGAGTAGTCATGCACACGCATCAAACCTGGGCGCTCGCACTCAATATGTTAGAAAATAATCACCTGATCCCCGCCTCTCAGACTTCAGCTTTTTTTGAAGGCCGTATCGCCTATGAAGACGACTATCGAGGCACCGCCGACACGCCCGAAGAGGGTGAACGTCTGGCCCGGTTACTGGGTGACAATGCAGTGATGTTTTTGAAAAACCACGGGGTACTGGTCGCCTCGGATAGTATTTCAAAGGCCTATCGAATGCTCTACCTGCTGGAACGCGTTTGTCGTGCTCAAATACTCGCAATGAGCACCGGACAACCATTGCTAGCCATCCCCGACGATGTAATCAAGCAGGTACAAACTCCAGATGAAAACGATCGCCATAAGGGACAACGCGATCATTTGTATTTTGAAGCAATGAAGCGAGTACTGGATCGAGAAATGCCTGGATACGCAGATTAATCTGTCGCGATAACAGCCAGCCCAATACCCCGAGGGTCGGCGGCTGCATCGAGTTTTCCGGTTTCGTGATCGACGATAATAGCCTGCATATTCCCGTAGCGATACGACGTTTGCTTTAACTCGTGGCCCATACTTTTTAGCGCTGTAATCGTCGTTTCGTCGAACGCATTGTCCTCATAGGAGATTTGATCGGGATAATACTGGTGGTGAAACCGCGCCAGGGACACGACCTCGCTGGCACTGCCTCCGCGCAGGAACTCGAGCATTCCGAGCAACTGCATGGTAATGATACGACTACCGCCGGGGGTACCGGTAATGAGGCTTTTTTGCGGCGTATGCACGAACGCCGGGGTCATGCTGGAGAGCATTCGTTTGCCTGGTTGAATCGCATTCGCATCGCTACCCAGGAGGCCATAGGCGTTGGGCACACCGGGCTTGGCAGAAAAGTCGTCCATTTCGTCGTTAAGCAGCACGCCCGTGCCTTGGGCAATTAAACCCGAGCCAAACGGGTAATTGATCGACAGGGTTGCAGCTACCTGGTTTCCCTCCGAATCGATGATCGAAAAATGCGTTGTGTTTGTGCCTTTGGCGGATTCACCAAGGGTCCCAAAGTCAGCGCTGCTACTCGCTCGTTCGGTAGAAATATCGGCAACTAACTGGCGAATATATTCTTCGCTGATCAATCGTTCAGCCGGGACTTCGATATAATCTTCATCTCCCAGATAGACCGCACGATCTCGATACGCGCGGCGCATCGCCTCTACCAGCAAATGAATTTTCTGAACCGGACTGGCTTGCTGGTAATCGAGTTCCTCGAGCATTTTAAAAATACTCGCCAGCACCAGCCCACCCGACGATGGTAGCGTGGCGGTAACAAATTCGGCCGATCCATAGCGAAAGCGCACCGGCTCTCGCTCGACCAACTGGTATTGATTCAAGTCCTGCAACGACCAGACTCCGCCATTGGCCTGCACGCTATCGACCAGTTTTTGAGCGACTTCACCCTGATAAAACCCATCGGCACCCTGCTCAACGAGCAGACGCAAAGTTTTCGCTAGATCGGCCTGCTTTAACAGGCTACCCAGTGCAGGTATATCACCCTCATTGAGCAATACACGACGGCTTGAGTCGAAGCGCCGAATAACCGGCAGGCGAAATTTAGCTAAACGGCGATATAATTCGTCCACTACAAACCCTGCTTCAGCGTATTTAATCGCGCTCGCCAAAGTTTGACTCAGCGGTAATCGTCCGTAGTTTTGTTGTAAATGTGCCAATGCAGCGGGAATGCCGGGGATTCCGGCAGCGGTCGCTCCATTCATCGACAAGTCGTGGTCCACATCACCTTCTGCTCCGAGATACATATCGCGCGACGCCTTCAACGGCGCGCGTTCGCGCGCATCGAGCATCACCTGTCGATCGATCTGTTGCTGGTGCAACAAGTAAAAACCGCCGCCCCCCAGACCAGAAGAATAGGGTTCTACCACAGCCAATGTACTGGTGACCGCGATCGCTGCATCAAACGCGTTGCCACCATTTGCGAGCACTTCGATGCCCGCCTGCGTCGCGAGTGGGTGCGCCGTCGCTACCGCGTATTCGGCTGCATTCGAGATCCCCGAAACAAACACCATGCACAAAAAAACCCCATGGAGACGGGGCTTAATCATTAATTTCACATTCACCCTGCTACTCAATCATTTCCAGTCAGGCGTTTATATTTTGTCATTAATTCATCCTTCGATTCCTGCCAGTCAGGATGCAGCGGTATGCAGTCAACCGGGCATACTTCTACGCATTGCGATGTTTCGAAGTGTCCGACACATTCGGTGCACAAGTCCGGATTTATTTCATAAATTTCCACACCCGGATAAATTGCATCGTTCGGACACTCGGGTTCGCACACGTCGCAATTGATGCATTCGTCGGTGATCATCAATGCCATATTAATTTCTCTGAGACTGCCATTTTGTCGGTGGTCGAGTTAATCATTGCGTGTTTTTTAGTTTCTCAGTCAATCTTCGTAGTGTATCCGGGTGCAGAAATTCGGATACATCTCCATTGAGACGCGCAATTTCTCGCACCAGGCTAGAAGAAACAAAAGCGTAACGCTGCGCGGCTGTCAAAAATACTGTTTCGATTTCACTCGCAAGCGAACGATTCATACCTGCCAGCTGTACTTCGTATTCAAAGTCTGAAATAGCGCGTAAACCGCGCACGATAACCTTGGCACCACAGTCGCGGGCAAATTCGATCAACAGGCCGGAAAAGGGTTTAATAGATATTCGCTCATTGTCGCCGAAAACCGCCTGTAACATCTCAAAGCGCTCGTCGAGGCCGCCGGCATCGTCGAACGCTGAACGCCGGATGAGCAGGCACGCGCCCGTGGCCCAGCAGACATCGCGCGCATCATCGTATTGGCCTTTGTCTTTTTCGAGTGTCGAAAACAGCCGCCCGCGCGAAAACGGAT
>JADFJT010000190.1 GCA_022566015.1 Pseudomonadota bacterium
AGACTAACCGGGCTCAAGTTGCATGCAGAGAGTTCACGGTTTGTCAGACTACCCGGTTCCATTGAGACAATTCGACTTACGCCAAAAGACACACTCATTATCGCGATTTGACCTTCGTAGCCCTCAGCAGTGACGTTTCCTTTTATACCCTCAAATTCAAGATAAATAGCCATTTCTAATCCTCCTAATCTGAATGATCGGAGATATATAATAATCCATTCAGCATTACGAAACAATATTGAATATTTGTTTTCAAGGAAGCATTATGGGAGATTAATGGTAATGTCAACTTAAGGGCCAATCGGTCAGACTGATGGCATGAATAAAACAAACCCACTTTACCATGGATACCGTTTTCCTTCCGAAATCATCAGCCATGCGGTCTGGCTATATCATCGGTTCTGTCTCAGCTTTCGAGATGTTGAAGATCTTTTGGCCGAACGCGAGATTGTTGTTTCCTACGAAACTATCCACAGCTGGTGTAACACAACGGCCCGGCGTACGCACGAACAATCAAGAAACGTCGAGGTTCGCTGGGCGACACATGGTACATGGATGAGGTTAACATCGTAATGGTTCGAGGTGAACGGCGATACCTGTGGCGCGCTGTGGATCAAGACGGCGATGTCCTCGATATTTTGGTACAAAAGCGCAAGAACAAACAAGCAGCACTACGCTTTTTCAGGAAACTGATGAAAGGGCAAGGTCGCTCTGCCCGGCTTATCGTTACGGATAAACTATCCAGCTACGGCGCGGCGAGAAAAGTAATCATGCCCACTTCAATGCGCTGCCATGAGCGCTATACGAATAATCGTGCCGAGGTATCGCATGAGCATACGCGAGCCCAGGAGCGGCAGATGCGACGGTTCAAGTCACCTGGTCAGGCACAACGTTTCTTGGCCGTTCATAGACAGGTTCACAATCTCTTTCGCATCGGTCGGCATCTTCTTCGGGCTGCCCAACTATCGGTTGCTAAGAAGTCGATCGTTCGAAACGTGGCAGCAGGTGACGTGCGCCTGCTGAACGAGAACGCGTCTCTGAGCGCGGCCCATTTTTCCAACGTTGGTTAACTTGACAGTACCCGCCAGCTCACTCCTCGCGTCCGCGCCTTCGAATTGCGCAATCCAGATGGTGCCGATTTACCAGAAGTCGAAGCAGGTTCGCACCTGCAGTTCCCGGTGCAATTACCAGACGGCGAGACTGTTATTCGTCACTATTCGATCTGCTCCAACCCAGCACGGCGTGATGTCTACGAGATCGCGGTACTACGCGAAGATGCGGGCGGTGGTGGTTCGGCCGCTGTGCATGATCAATTCAGCATAGGTCGGCAATTGCATAGCGAGCTACCACAAAACCATTTTCGGATTCATGACGATGCACGTCCCGCACTGCTGATTGCCGGTGGTATTGGCATCACGCCCATTAAAGCCATGGCCCAGTCGCTAAAAGCGCGTGGTAGAGATTTTCATCTGCACTATGCCGGCCGCAGTGGCCAGGAAATGGCATTTCGGGACCGACTACTTCGGGAATTTGGCGACAATATGACGGTCTATAAATCTGATGAAGCAGGACGACTCGACATTAAACAGTTAATGTCTGCTGCATCAGATGATTCGATCTTCTACGTCTGTGGGCCGGGAGGGCTAATCGATGCGGTGGTCGAAACTGCAGCGGAGCTAGGCATCGACCCCGCGCGCATTCGCTTCGAGCGGTTTATCGCAACCGTCGCAGCCGATGCCAGGCCCATTCAGGTCGAACTGCGTCGCTCGGGCAAGCAGATTGCAGTCGCTGCCGACCAAACCATTCTCGATGCCATGCTCGAAGCGGGAGTCGAATCGCCTTACAGTTGCAAGGCGGGGAATTGTAAATCCTGTGCGGTAAAGGTACTGGACGGCGAGCCCGATCATCGAGATTCAGCACTGTCGTCGGCGGAAAGAGAGGATTATCGATTGATCTGTCCCTGTGTCTCGCGCGCAAAGGGTGATCGCCTGTCGCTTGATATATAGCCGATTAGTAATACAAAATTTTTAAAGTAACTCAAAGAGGAATTATCATGAATGAAAATCGCCCCCCATTACCACCATTTACCTATGAAACCGCAGTTCAAAAAGTGCGGGCCGCCGAAAATGGCTGGAATACCCGGACCCCGGAAAAAATAGCCCTCGCTTATACCGTAGATACAAAGTGGAGAAACCGCTCTACATTTGTAAACGGCCGGGATGAGGTCATTGCGTTTCTTCAGGATAAATGGGCCAGAGAGCTGGATTATCGACTGATCAAAGAAATTTGGGCCTTCCAGGATAACCGTATCGCGGTGCGCTTCGCCTACGAGTGTCACGATGCCAGTGGCCAGTGGTATCGTTCCTATGGAAACGAAAACTGGGAGTTCGATGAAAATGGTTGGATGCGGTTTCGTATCGCCAGTATTAACGATTTGCCGATAGACGAGTCCGAGAGAAAATATCACTGGGAGCTGGGGCCTCGGCCGGAGGATCATCCTGGGTTAACCGAATTGGGTTTATAGCAAAGGCTTATATAATAACTTCGGTATTCTGGAGTAAACAATTGAAAATAGCGGTCGTGAAATTTGAGGGGTTTAATGAACTGGATTCATTTTGGGTGCGCTCTCGGTACTGTCAACTTAAAGGCCGATCGGTCAGACTGATGGCATGAATAAAACAAACCCAACTTACCACAGATACCGTTTTCCTTCCGAAATCATCAGCCATGCGGTCTGGCTATATCATCGATTCTGTCTCAGCTTTCGGGATGTTGAAGATCTTTT
>JADFJT010000102.1 GCA_022566015.1 Pseudomonadota bacterium
GATATGTGAACCAATTTTGCTCCTAAGATGACAGATTGTTGAGCAATATTCTGTGCTCCTACGACATGAACCGCCTCGAAAGTGGCACTCTGACTTTCGATATAAAGGCCCACAGCGTTAACAACGCCATCGGCGTCCTTGATTGCATCGGCAACGGATTGTGTTTTACGCACATCGCATTGAACTTGTTCGAGCCGATTATCTGTATCCTGAAACAAGTCTTGTCGAGGGTTTCGCACCGCCACGCGTACCCGGTAACCCCGTCGTAACAGCCGATCGACCAGGTTGCGGCCGAGAAAACCTGTTCCTCCGAAAACTGTCACGTGATAATTGGGTGGGCTAGGCATTCGATGGGCACTGTTTACTTAAGAAGATTAGAAATAATCAATGTCAAAAATTCGCGCGTAATTTATTGGTTCATGATTTAGACGAAATAAAAATTTCAACATAAATAATGTAATTCTAGTTAGTCTGGTATTGACAAGTTAACGTAAATTTAGTCCAACTAGAGTTCAAATACACCTTCTTCATATCCGAGAATCAATGACCTAACATCACCAAGGCGCGTTTGAAAAACGCCATTTTCCGTTAACTTGTCAGTACCTACGAAATACCTCGTACCTGACACTTACCCACACTTTACAAATAAATTATCTATGCCCGAAACTAATTCCAATCCGTTGGGTACTCCACTTATTCCTGGGGCGCTTACCGAAATGATTGGTTTGTCGTTCTACATCCGGTAATTTCCAACTTCCATACACCCCGATAAATGCGTTTCAATTAGATTAGCATGCGCTTTATACTAATTATAATTATATAATTAGTACACATCTTCGCAATGTTTGGTGTGTGTCGATTATGGCCCAGGAGCCTTGCCCACCTGCATCATCGTATGCTGCTGGCCAGGCGTTCAAGTATCGACCATCGCTGCGGTCCGGGCATCGCGCTTTTGTTAAATTAATATAGGTGGTCGAATACAGCTCAAAGACCGATTCCATGACAGACACAGACAAAAATCTTCCTCAAAAATCGAGCAAGGCCGCAATTGACGCATTTATAGAAAAAGTCAGTTCAACCCCGGTTACCAAGCCTGCTGGAGAGAGCGGGCGTCTGATTTTTGCGATGGACGCTACTGCCAGTCGAGAACCCACCTGGGACCGGGCCTGTCATATTCAGGGCGAGATGTTCAAGGAAACAGCTGCTCTTGGCGGTTTGGATATTCAGCTTTGCTACTACCGTGGATTTGGTGAATTTAAAGCCAGTCAGTGGCTGTCTTCTTCGGATGAGTTGCTAAAACGCATATCAAGTGTATCTTGCCGGGGTGGTTATACGCAGATTGAAAAAGTACTGCATCACGCGATAAAACAGACAAAACAAAAGAAAGTTCAGGCGCTCGTGTTTGTCGGCGACTGCATGGAAGAAGACGTGGACCGGTTGTGCCAGGTTGCGGGCGAGTTGGGAATGCTCGGTGTACCCGCTTTTCTGTTTCATGAAGGAGCAGAGCCTGCCGCACAACGGGCGTTTAAGCAGATCGCGCGGTTAACCCGTGGTGCATATTGTTCGTTCGACGCCACCAGCGTCGGACAATTGCGCGACTTGTTGAAGGCCGTCGCCGTCTATGCAGCTGGTGGTCGGTCTGCTTTGCAAGACTTCAGTAAAGATCGCAGCGAGCTTGTGCAGAAACTAGTGCGCCAGTTGAGCAAGGACTGACCCATGGTACGGGTGTTACTATTACTTGGCGTTGCGGCTGCATTGATCATATTTATCCGCTGGTTATTTCGCCACCCCCCAAAAGTTTACTGGCAATGGATAATGATCCTGATAGCAGTAGGACTGTTACTAATGTTTGCCACTGGGCGGGCGCATTGGCTGACAGCGGTATTTGCCGCATTGCTACCGTTTATGCGAACCATTCTTAGTTTGCTCAGTGGTGTTCCGCTCCTCAAGCGAGTATTGGCTAAAATAGGCGCTGCACAATCAGAGGCAGAACCGAGTGGCGGACAAACATCTTCCGTGCAGAGTAGATATATACGCATGAGCCTGGCACACGATTCAGGTGACATCAATGGTGAGGTTTTAGAAGGACAGTTCAAGGGCCGGACGCTCGGGCAATTGAATCTTGAAGAGTTGCTGCAACTGTTGCGCGAATGTCAGGATGATGAAGAGTCCGTTGCCTTGCTACAGGCATACCTCGACCGGGTGTATGAGGACAAATGGCGACAACAGGCAGGCGCACACGGGAAACAACAGGCATCCAGTGGATCAGGCGAGGTGTCACGCGAAGAGGCGCTGCAAATACTAGGATTATCATCAGACGCCAGCAAAGAGGAGATTATCGAAGCACATCGGCGGCTGATGCAAAAACTACATCCGGACCGTGGCGGATCCGCTTATCTCGCGGCGAAGATTAATCTGGCAAAAGAGACGTTGTTGGCCAAGTAGAGGTGGGATTTCTTTCAAAAACAAGTTTGTCTAATCGGTGATTATCAAGAAAAGGTACTGTCAAGTTAACTGATTTGAGAGCGTAATAAAGGCAGACTGGTGGCTCTAAGTTATTGATTTCTCGTTGTGGAGAAGTGATATTTCGCCGCATAAAGGGCCTGATTTACGTTAACTTGACAATACCTATTAACACCCTATTTTCACCAGTCAATTAAGTGAAGAAAGAGTTTCGCGAAGCCATCCAGCCCTGAAGGCATCCAAAGCCTGACTAATTTCCGTCAACGCTCATAATATCGCCCTTCCCACTGTGTATTCCAGCCAAAATTCAGCCCCCAGGTTTGCCGATAACCTGCTTTTTTTTGCAGGCTCAACGACCAGATTGTGCTGATTCTACGGTATTGACAAGTTAACTTTATTCAATGGGCTGACGTGACACACAGACCTAACAAATGGTGATGAATCTGAGGAGCGCTAACCACAATGTACCTAATCCAAACAATAATTTGAATTCAATTAACCACTTTTAAGAAAGAATTAAGTTAACTTGTCAATACCGTATTTTATGATAGCGATTCAAATATATTAATAATAGACTGCCCAATCGAGCTTAACTGGCAGGAAATTCTTCCATGTATTTCAATCAAAAATTGTGGTCGCTTACCGAAGGAGTGCGTTTGCGAATCGCCGCATCGGTCGGCATGGGACTCGGTGGTTCCATTCTTGGTATGTCGCGTTTACTGATGATGGGATGGATGATTGGACAGGTGCTTAATGGCGCCGGATTCCAGGATGTCTGGCTGGCTGCATTGACGACCCTGATGTTAATGGTGATTTATGCAGTCTGGGACTATCAGCGTTTAATGCTGGCACACAATACCGCGGCTATCGTCCAGCATAAAATTCGTACCCGATTATTTGATCAATTCGTAGCACTGGGGCCTTCAACCTTTGCCCATCGCCGAAGTGGTGAAGTGAGTTCAGCAGCGGTAGAAGGGGTAGAGCAGCTAGAAATCTACTTTGGTCAATTTTTACCCCAGTTATTCGTTGCCTTGCTGACACCTTTCGTCATTTTCTCTGTCGTCGCAATGCTGGATGTTCCAGTCGCATTTGTATTGCTAATTGCCGCCTTGTTCACCCTGTTGGCACCAGGATTATTTCATCGCTGGGACACGGCAAATTCAATGCGTCGCGCCCGGGCTTACCGCACTTTTGCGTCCGAGTTCCTGGATGCATTGCAGGGCCTGGTCACGCTGAAGGTATTTGGTCAGAGCAAAGCGCGGGAATCCAGACTTGCCAGGCATGCGCATGAGCTTTTCCAAAGTACCATGTGGGTGTTGGCGACGAATTCCCTGTCCCGTGGCATTACTGACATCGGTATCGCGCTGGGTGCCGCCGCCGCGCTGGCTTTGTCTGCATACCGGGTCAGCCAGGGGCTGATGGAGTTTGAAAGTCTGATCATGGTATTGCTGCTCGGTGTCGAAATCTTTCGTCCGCTACGAGAGCTGCGTTCACTCTTGCATGACGGCATGCTGGCCGAGTCGGCTGCAAAACAGGTATTTTCAGTTTTAGAGTCAGAGCCGCTTGTCGAGGACAGGGGCAAAATTTTCGCTGATAAATTGGAAGCCAGCCTGTCATTTGACCAGGTGGAATTTGCGTATCCCGACCCGGACACTACCAGCAAGCCAGCGCGTGCGATAGTTCACAAGGGTTTGAGCTTTGACATTAAGGCCGGGGAACGTATCGGCGTTGTCGGAAGCAGTGGCGGCGGTAAATCGACTATCGTCCGACTGCTGTTAAGATTTTACGATCCGCAAGCGGGGGTAATTCGTATCGGTGGAAAGGACATACGCGAGTTACCGCTGCAGCAGCTTCGCCAGCAATTTGCCGTGGTGAGCCAGGACACGCACCTGTTCCACGGTACGGTGCGAGATAATTTGTTGCTGGGCGACCCTGACGCCAGCGAAAAATCACTGGTACAGGCAGCGAAATCAGCCAATGCCGATGAGTTTATCCGCGCACTCCCTGAAGCTTACGATACGGTCATTGGCGAGCGCGGCATTCGATTATCGGGCGGGCAAAGACAGCGCCTGGCCATCGCCAGGGCGATTTTGCGCGACGCACCCGTGCTTATACTCGACGAGGCCTTATCATCCGTCGACGCACAGAACGAGGCTGAAATTCAGATTTCGCTCGATCGATTAATGGCAGGTCGTACGACCTTGATTCTGGCTCACAGGCTATCCAGTATCATAGCCTGCGATCGAATACTGGTACTGGATCGAGGTCATGTCGTCGAGCAGGGAAATCATGATGAGTTGATGCGGCGGCAAGCTGTTTATGCCAATTTGATGAAGACCCAGGCAGCCGAATGGCAAGCCACAGATGAACGCTCGACCATTGTCTCCGCGTTCCCGCGGGCGAGTAATAATGATGAGATCCCTACTGGGCCTGAATCGCAACTGACGAATGAGCCCGCGAATCGCCCAGCCGATTTACAGACGGATGTGCTGTCATCCAGCCAGCATTCATGGGGTCGCGTACTCGCAGAGTTACTGGCTTTTGCAGCACCGTGGAAATGGCGGCTGGTAATAACATTTGCACTGGGTGTCGGGCGCGTGCTGGCCTTTATCGGAGTGAGCTTGTTGTCAGCACTGGCTGCGATAGCGGTAAGAACAGGCGCCGAATACAGTACTTTGTTGATTGCTCTTGCGCTGACAGCAATTGCCGCGGCGCTGTTGCATTGGCTGGAATCCTGGCTGTCTCACGATATAGCCTTTCGAATGTTGTCCGAGATGCGTATCGCATTGTTCCGTAAACTTGATAGCCTGGCCCCGGCTTTTTTATTAAGAAAGCGCAGTGGCGACCTGATCAATTTGGCCACTCACGATATCGAAATGGTTGAATACTTTTTTGCGCATACGATTGCCCCCGTGTTTGTTGCAGTGCTGGTTCCGTTGCTGGTACTGGCTTTGTTGGCGAGTTTTGATTTTACACTGGCGGCAGCGCTCATCCCGTTTCTTGCCCTGGTCGCGTTGATGCCAATTTTGCGGCGCGCCCGGATTGATCGTTTAGCAGGTAAAGCGCGTGAGTTACTGGGTGCATTGTCCTCGCATACTGTCGAAAGTTTGCAGGGGCTGGGCGAGTTACTGTCATACCAGGCTACCGGGCAACGGCGTCAGCAATTCGTCGAATTGATACGGCGCCATCATGCCGAGCGTATACCATTTTTCAAAGAGGTAACCCGCCAAAGTGTGATCACCGATTTAACAACCGTCATCGCAGGTTTGGCAATCATACTCCTTTCCATGCTGTTGGTGAGCGAGGGGGAAATTGAAGCGGTTTATTTACCGCTTTTGACCCTGGCATCGATGGCCGCCTTCTTACCCGTGATAGAAATTTCCGATGCAGGACGTCAACTTTCGGAAACCTTCGCCGCAACCAACCGCTTAATCCAGGTACATGACACACCACCCACGGTCAGCGATGAGCTATTGCATCCGGCCGAGAACCCGGAGCCGCAATTGGCGGTTACTGCGCTGGATATCGAATTTGAAAATCTGGATTTTCGCTACAACGCGCAAGACGACCGTGCCATCAAGGACTTCAATCTAAAAATCCCCGCCGGATCAACTATCGCCATCGTCGGTGCCTCGGGCTCGGGCAAGACTACCCTCGCGCAATTACTTTTACGCTTCTGGGATCCACAAAAGGGTCGGGTACGTATCGGGGGAAATGATATTCGACATATCCGACTGGAGCATCTTCGTCAACAGGTCGCCCTGGTTGCCCAGGATACCTACTTGTTTAACGATAGCCTCAGGTCGAATCTTTTAATGGCCAACCCTGATGCCAGTGAAGCTGAAATCATGACTGCGATTCAACGCGCAGAACTGGGTGATTTTTTAGCCCGGCTTCCGCAAGGCCTTGATACTAACGTGGGAGAACGCGGTTATGCATTATCGGGCGGACAACGCCAAAGGGTTTCAATAGCGCGTGCATTTCTACGCGATGCTCCCATTCTTATCCTTGACGAGGCGACCTCGCATCTGGACGCAATCAGTGAGCATGCGGTGCACAAGGCGCTGAAAGACTTGATGATTGGCCGCACTACCCTGGTAATTGCGCATAGGCTGGCAACGATACGCGATGCCGATCATATTGTCGTCATGAGGGAGGGCCGTCTATTAGAACAGGGAACACACCTTGAGCTATTGACCAATAAAGCCGCTTATGCCCAGTTATTACAATTCCAGATGAATGGCGGGATCAGAGTCGTTGGGTACTGACGTACTAACCTGTATGTCATCGAATGAAGTAGACCAGGGGTGGGTACTGACAAGTTAATTCATTGGAATGGGCAGAAGTGACACTTAGGGATCAATTTTGCCCTTATATTTAGTTATAATTTCCCACCAAGCTATAAATTATTGATCTTTCGGCGACTTTATTACCCACTTTTCACGCACTTTAAAGTTAACTTGTCAGTACCTTATCAATGCCTCCTTGATTTCTCTGGCTTTTGTTGAAATGACAGCATCTTTAGCAGCGGTTGCATCGCCTTTTCTCGAATGGTCTCATCGATGACAATTTCATTTTCCATCGCTTCTAAAGCAGCTGCTAAATTATTTAAACTGTTCATCGCCATCCAGGGACAATGCGCACAGCTCTCGCAGGTTGCGCCTACACCGGCAGTAGGGGCCTCGATCAACTGCTTATTCCTTGCCTTTTGCTTCATCTTATAAAAAATCCCATTGTCGGTAGCAACAATAAATTGTCTATTTGGTAATTCAGTGACTGCCTGAATCAGGCTAGTCGTTGATCCAACCACATCTGCCTGAGCAATTACCCCCGAGGGCGATTCAGGGTGAACGAGTACAGCTGCCTCTGGATAATGTTTTCTCAGATTCTCTAAGGTATCGGATTTAAAAGCCTCATGTACAACGCAGGCACCATCCCAGATCAACATGTCGGCGTTGGTTTGTTGTTGTATATATTTGCCCAAATGTTTATCTGGCGCCCAAAGAACTTTTTGTCCTTTTTCATGTAGATGTTCAATAATGGCTACCGCATTGCTTGAGGTTACCACCCAATCCGCTCGCGCTTTGACAGCAGCGCTAGTATTGGCATAAACAACAACAGTTCGATCCAGGTTCTTATCACAGAAGCTACTGAACTTATCGATTGGCGCGCTTATGTCTAAGGAACATTCCGCCTGCAGCGTGGGCATGATTACCGTTTTCTCGGGATTGAGTATTTTTGCAGTCTCACCCATAAAACGTACGCCCGCGACGACGAGCGTAGAGGCCGGATGATTGGCTCCGAAACGTGCCATTTCGAGTGAATCGGCTACTGTGCCACCGGTTTCTTCAGCCAGTTCCTGAATCTCAGCGTCCACATAATAATGTGCTACCAGTACTGCATCTTTTTCATTTAGTAACTGCTTTATTCTCGCTCTGAGCCTCGTCCGTTCAGAATCTGAATACGAAGGGGCGGCTACACTCCCAGATTCCAACAAATTGGTGGCTGGTTGTATGGATACGTTTTTCTGAAAGCCCATAGTCTATCTCCTAACCTGAAGGATTCTCGCCAACTAGAATATTTACTTTTTGATTTACCACACCAATGGTGGCGGTTGAGCCTGAGTTAAATGGCAAGTAATCGGCTTCGATTTTGAAGTATTTAATAAACATGGCATACCTCGTACATGATAGTTGCTTGCTGGGCACTGACAAGTTAACTTATTTGTCAAATAAAATCCCCCAAGAGCGCCGTTATATTAGGCAGCTGCACTTTTCCAGGACGTAAAGGCGCGCAGCCTAAGTAAGCGATAAATTTTTGCAGATATTAAATGGCGACCTAGATTAAACAAATTGTATACGGCTGAATGAACGCCTAAAAATCGCTGGGCTTGAATAATAGATTTAAATCTTCGCATGCCACGCTCCCTAACCCGGGTCGGCTGGTGCGATAGCTCAGCTCGATTGTTAGAATACCGAGATGTATCATGAATCGAATCAGGAATTAGTTCTCGATGTGCGACGATATAACTTCTCAATTTATCAGTTACTATTTTCCGGGGTTCGTCTCGATGCATCTTCAATAACCTTTTAAAGAAACGCTTTGCTGCCGCACCATCTCGTCGTTTCTGAAGATACACATCAACAACCTCCCCGTCCTGATCAACTGCTCTCCATAAGTAATATTGTATACCATCAATCTTAACGAAAACTTCATCGATAAAGAAGGTATCGCCATAACCACGATGTTTTCTCTTTAACCTGGTCGCGTATTCTGGACCAAATCTATTGCACCACAATCGGATCGCCTCGTAGGTTACATTTATCCCACGCTCTGCTAATAAATCTTCAATATCACGGTGGCTGAGATTGAATCTGTGGTAAAGCCATACGGCGTATTGGATGATTTCTGAGGGAAATCGGTATCGCTTATATATATTTGTATTTTTCATCCGGCAAATGTCGCCGAATAGCAGTTAACTTGTCAGTACCTTTGAGAGGATTGCGGGGTAATTGAAATAGATCTTGCCGAGGAGAATTGCGAAATAAATTATTTGCAAAAATACTGTTGGCATGCTGATCCCTTGAGGTTAAAAAGCCTTCTGGCCCTTCACTTCTCAATTGGAAGAGTTCCTTCAAACTTGCCAATATCGAGGCATGTTCATAACTTGTATGGTCCACCCTGTGATCCAAATAGGCTGAAATCAAAAGAGCCGGCACCCTCACACCGAGGTATTTAAAGTCGAATTCATGGCTGGACTTATCCCATCCCCCCGAAGGAGGTATTTTGGCAAGAGGAGGCATCTCCTCCGTAGAGACCACGCTGTCATAGTAACCACCGGCTTCATCGTAGGTGATTAAAAGAAGTGTGTTTGCCCACAGTTCATCGTTTTGCCGAATGGCTTCATAGACATCAGCTATAAGATGATCACCTGGAACTAGGTTCGGCACTTCACCAGGGTGTTGCGAGTTTTTCCACAGATCCGGGTTCACAAAATTGTAGTCGGCCAATTGATTACTTTTGGCATCTTCAAAAAATTGATCCAGGCCTGTGACGTTCTCTGAGTGCTTAGCAACATAAGGTAAACACGCTGCCGTTTTTACATTATCTGGACTGTAAATTCTCCAACTCACATTTTTATTATGGAGACTTTCAAAAATAGTTTTCATTCCTTCCGGCGGGTTCAACCCGTCTTTGGCCAACCACAAACTCCCTGTGTAACCGCCAGAGCTTGCCGTATGCGCAAATAAACGATTGGGGCCCGTTGGTCCGGGAACAGATGAAAACCATCTGTCACAGCTAACAAATTTCTGAGCTAATGTTGTGAGCGCTGGGATTTGTTCGGGGCTAAAGAAACTCATAAATTCAATTTCTTTTTGTTTGTCACTCTCTGGAAAAACTGCGGAGAGCATACCCGCCCCGGTAGGTTTTTGACCTGCATATTTTTCATCCCCGTAAAGTTGTTTCATGGTATCTAAAAATAAATGCGGCGGGTTGAATTCATTGTGAACTACAGGGTCAGCTCCCGAACTTACATATACTTTTTCGCCCTTACTGTTAAAAGCAAACTGTGAGCCATCCAATTGCCCCACTCCCTTAGCAAAGCCCAAGAGGCGGTCAAAGCTTTGATTCTCCATCATCAAAACCACGATGCGGTTGATAGGATTCTTTTTCATTTAAGGTTTATTATGATCGTTTAGTTTTGGCCTGCCCCTGAGAAGAGGCTTCTTCGATTACATTCAGTTTCTGCATTAAGCTGTATTCAATCTTAAGCGGGTAGCGTTGAATGTTCGCTCCGACTACATCGGCGTGGAGAATTACCGCCGGTTTCCGAGAGAGATGATCGTCTTCCATTAATAGCCCGATAGGAATCAAAGTCAGCAAATATTATCACATACCGAACTTTGGAATTGATCCGTGGGGCTGGGATATGAATGACTCCTGTGTGCCCAGGCTGTGTGAAAACTCGAAATAATGACTCTGGCGAAAAAATTCTTCCCACATGCAGTCAAAAAACACCCTGATTTTGTGTTCGGGTACCCACTATTAATTAGAATTTTGCTAAATACAGGAGTGCATTCACCACTTATGTTTTTCGTAAATAATTTTCACACAGCCTGTGCCGAAGGCAGCCACCCAGGTAGCGACTACGAGCGTCTCCTTTGGAGAAAACAGACCCTCGGCTGGTAATGATGGATTTCCGAGGTCAATCCTTAGCAAAGCA
>JADFJT010000017.1 GCA_022566015.1 Pseudomonadota bacterium
CTCGACCACGTATTTAGAGACTGAAACCCCGACGCCCATCGGCACTACGCAAACATCGACTAGTACGTTCATTTTTATGCATCCGTTATGGTTGGTTCTGGGAATTCATTGTATCGTAGAAATCGCATCGGTTGGAGTATTCGGCTTTCGCTTAGATTGTTATTCCGGGCCTCACCTGCACGGATGTAGGCGGTAGCGCAATTTCCGAGACCCGAAAACCATTCGAAAGAGACTCCTGGACATACGGTGGGCCCAGATCAATGGATTTTGGCTCGGGGCCGGAACGACGAGGTTTTTCTAATGCTGGGATAGCTCGGGTCCAGGTAGCCTGATGATTGCCTGCGCTTCTGAATGCGGCTAGGATCATGCCATGCTCTCGATTCGAAAACTTACCCGCTCATTTGCCCAGGCCGAAGGCAGCCTTCGGGTGCTGGACCAGCTCGATTTTGATATGGGTATGGGGTCTTCGGTCGCGTTGCTGGGTGAAAGCGGTAGTGGTAAAAGCACGCTACTGCACCTGATCGCAGGGCTCGATACACCGGATAGCGGCGATATTGAGATCCTGGGGCAAAATCTGACTGGCTTAAACGATTCGGCTCTGGCGGATATGCGGCGTACACAGGTGAGCCTGGTATTTCAGCAATTTCATTTAATTCCGACCCTAAATGTAGCCGACAATATTCAATTTCAGGCGGCTTTATGCGGCCGTCTGGATGCTGCCTTTGAAACCAGGCTGGTCGGGCGACTCGGATTGCAATCACAATTGAAAAAATACCCGCATCAATTGTCGCGGGGCCAGCAACAACGCGTCGCGATAGCACGTTCGTTACTGCACAAACCGCCATTGGTGCTGGCCGACGAGCCAACCGGAAATCTGGATGAGCAATCGAGCCTGGAGGTGATGTCGCTGTTCAGTGAACTGGTGAAAAATGCCGGCAGTAGTTTGTTAATGGTGACCCACAGTCGAGAAATGGCGGCGTTTATGGATCGTTCGGTGTTGCTGCACAATGGCCGGCTAAGCGAAATCGACGATGTTGCAAAAGTATAGTTTCTACTGGGTAGCCAAAGCATTACTCAGCCATTATTGGCGCCATCCCTGGCAAACCTTGTTTTTACTGGTTGGGTTAAGCGCCGGTGTTGGTTTATGGTCGTCTGTTCAAATTATTAATCGCCATGCGCAGACCAGCTACTCGCAGGCCAACACCCTGCTCGGCGCACAGGCCAATTACTGGATTCGTAGTCGTGCCCAACAGGGTATTGCACAGCAGACTTACATCGATTTGCGCCGCGCCGGATTTAGGCAGGTGTATCCGGTGGTCGAGACCGAGGTCAGCACCGGGCAGGGCGACCCGATCAGCATTATTGCGACCGACTTATTTGCATTACCGGTCGAACTTTTCGAAAACTATGGCAATGATTCGGCTCCCGGTTCGCCATCCGATTGGCTGGCATTCATTCAACCGCCCTATCGGAGCTGGGTGCCGCAGCAGCTCGCGAAAGAACTCGACCTGAAAGCGGGCGGCGCGTTATTACTGCGCGATGGACGAAAATTACCCCTGGCACTGATTCAAAGCCGACCTGGGCAAGGGCGACAGATTTTAATGGATATAGGCGCAGTGTTCGCGCTGACCAACGAGCCGCGTTTCAGTTATCTGGCCGTTGGCACAATTTCACCCGCCAAATTGCGTAGGCTAGAATCGTTTTTAGGCGATGATATGGAACTGGTCGAGAACCAGCAGCATCTGGATCTGGCTCAGTTGACCCAAAGCCTGCACACGCATCTCACTGCGATGAGCCTGTTATCCTTCGCGGTCGGTTTATTTATCGTCTTCAACGCGGTGCGTTTTTCACTCTGGTATCGCCGCGAAACGATATTAAACCTGCGGCTGATGGGCGTTGGCGTGCCGGTTTTATCGGCGGCTATTTTACTCGAGACCCTGTTGTGGAGTGTTATCGGTACCGCGCTCGGCTTACTGCTCGGGATTCAATTGGCGCAGTTTTTACTGCCGGGACTAAGCGCCAGTCTGCATAGCCTATTTAATGCCAGCCTGTCTGGCATCATCGAACTGGAAATTGACAGCGTAATCAAGGCCTGGCTAATCACCCTGTTTGGCCTGGCCTGGGCACTGGCCTGGCCGCTTTACCAGCAGCTTAAAACCGATGTTTTGCCGGCTAGTTCCACTGGCGTTGCGATCGATTCCGAACGTCGCGCCCGACGGATTTTAACCCTGGGCGCTGCGATACTAGTGCTGGTAGCGGCATTTCTTTATCCCCGTATAGACAACGCGACAAACGGTTTTATATTACTCGGCTTATTGTTATTCGCGGCGGCCTGGACATTACCGCTAATACTGGCAGGCAGCCTGCGCCTGATTGCGCTATTTTTGCCTGCGCACTCGTTATTCGGTCGCTGGCTGTTGAGCGACGGTTGGTCGCAAATGCCAGCATTGCGCACCGCGATCATGGCCTTGCTCCTGGCGATGACTGCCAACCTGGGCGTCGGCACGCTGATCGATAGCTTCCGCGGGGCGTTTATTGGTTGGTTAGAAATTCGCCAAAGCGCCGATATTTATATACGCGGAACCAACATCGATTTGCAGCAGTTGTTAAACAGCGAAGACTCGTCGGACTGGCTCGCCGACAGTCATTTGCGTATCGGCGTCACTAGCCGATGGCGCGATCGTCCAACGCTGATACGTGGCGCAGACACGCGCGCCCCAGATAGCCTGAGCTTTCCGCTCGCGCAATGGCTGGGTGACAGTTCGGCCGACGCACTGGCTTTGTGGCGAACCCAGCCCGGTAGCATACTCGCCAATGAGCAAACTCATTACCTGGCTGGTTTAATGCTCGGAGAAAACGTGCAGCTTGAAACCGACGATGGCCTGAGAGATTACCGTGTTGTCGGATTTTTCTACGACTATGGTAACCCCTATTTCCAGTTTTACCTGCCCTTTGATGAAGTCGCCAAACGGTGGAAATACGCCTACTCGCGAGGCCTCGCGTTATGGTTGAAACCACCCTCTAACGATGTAGACAATCCGATGCAGCGCGCCGAAGACGAAATTCGGAAATCGGGTGCACAGGCGGGTGACTGGATCAGGCAGGCCGAGATCAGGCAACTATCGGTGAAAATATTCGACCGTACCTTTGCAATAACCTCGGCGATGAACGGGCTCACCTTAATAGTCGCCGGAATCGCATTGTTAGCCTCGCTGCTGGCAATTTTGCAGGAACGTTTACCGCAGTTTGCGCTGTGGCGCGCGCTCGGAGTGCGCTACGACGAACAACTACTGGTCATGGCCTGCCCGCTGTTCATATTTGTCAGCGTGGCCTGGCTTCTGGCAATACCACTGGGCGCGCTACTGAGCTGGATTTTGATCCACAAACTGAATATCGTCAGTTTCGGCTGGAGCATGCCGATGCGCTGGCAAATGGCACCTGCCTGGGAACTGGGCATGCTGGTAATCGCAGTGGTGATTTTCACCTTATTGCTCACCGTGATACAGCTACGGCGTCGATTACCCGAGGCACTGGCGAGACTGGGAACGCTGACATGAGTGCCTGATAGCTGCCATTATCGTAATACTGACAGCTAGCGCGGGTCGCACGCAGGAGGCTTGTCAGGTTCCGCGCATCGAGTGGTGGTATATCACCGCGAATTTAACCGACGATCCGGGCCGCCAATGGGGTTTGCAGTGGACACTTTTCCACCAGACGTTGAATTCGAAATCTATAACCGAAGTCTGGGACAACAAGGATGGTATAAAAACGCATTTGAGCGGCGAACACATGGAAGTGACACCGACGGCGAAACGGTCGATCACTATCGACGAAAATCAGCAGGTAGCGATACCACTCGAATGAAACATAAATATTCCGCAACTCAACCGTGCATGGCGTGTAATACCACGTTTACGATGAACAATCGATCGGGATCCGGTTCGGCTATTGGGAAGGTGTCGTTTTAATCGAGTATTCCGGGGGTCGAGTACCGGGTGCTGGCTACATGGAATTGACCAGGTAAGACTGATAAGTGCTCGTCAACTAAGGGGTCCCACTCTAATGAGGCATGCTGACAGGGGGAGGAGAAACTAATTTAATCCCGTTATAATGCAAGACAAACTGTAGCACCGAGAACTCTGTATGACTGTCATCTGCGAAATTAAAGACCTGCAAAAGCTGGCCCGCGCTCGGGTGCCTAAAATGTTTTACGAATACGCCGACTCGGGGTCCTGGAGCGAATCGACTTATCGCGCAAACGAAAGCAGTTTTGCCGATATATTATTGCGTCAACGCGTGGCCGTGGATATTACAGATCGCTCGTTAGAAACTACGATGATCGGCCAACCCGTTACCATGCCAATTGCGCTGGCACCGGTCGGGCTCACTGGTATGCAACACGCCGATGGGGAAATAAAGGCAGCCAAAGCGGCGGAGAAATTCGGCGTACCCTTTACCCTGTCGACCATGAGTATTTGCTCGATCGAGGATGTCGCGGCGCATACCAGTAAGCCATTTTGGTTCCAGTTGTATGTAATGCGCGATCGCGATTTTATCGAACGCTTGATCGACCGTGCAAAGGACGCTGGTTGCAGTGCGTTAATGCTGACACTAGATTTACAAATTCTCGGGCAACGCCATAAAGATATCCGTAACGGATTGAGTACACCGCCTAAATTTACACTCCACGCTATGATGCAAGTGCTCAGCCGTCCCCGCTGGTGTCTGAATATGCTCACTACACGCCGTCATAGTTTCGGCAATATCGTCGGGCACGCTAAAGGGGTCGGAGATCTATCGTCGTTGTCGTCCTGGACCGCGGAGCAGTTTGACCCTAAATTATCCTGGAGTGATATCAACTGGATCAGAGAGAGATGGGGGGGTAAATTGATCCTCAAGGGAATACTCGATGTAGAAGGTGCGAAGATGGCGAGCAAAACTGGAGCCGATGCGATTATTGTTTCGAATCATGGTGGGCGTCAGCTAGACGGTGCAGCTTCGTCTATTTCTGCATTGCCAGCAATAGTGGACGCGGTAGGGAAGGATATCGAGGTACATTTCGACGGTGGGATTCGTTCGGGTCAGGACGTCCTAAAAGCTATTTGCCTCGGCGCAAAAAGCACTTACATCGGGCGTGCTTATATTTACGGTCTGGGAGCAAATGGTGAAGCCGGGGTGACCGAAGCACTTAGTATTCTGAGTACGGAACTCGATACAACCATGGCGCTCTGCGGAGAAAGACTATTGACTAACCTGGGATATCATAATTTGCTGGATCCACCGGGTGAAAAATAACCATCATCTGGATAGGTCTTCACCGTCATACCGATACGTCGGACCGCCACGAAAGCAGGAATCTTTCAAAGTGACTGCGCGTGTTCGTTAGGCAGGGGTCGTTCCGACGACCCCATAGCATTTCCACCATCCCCGGCGGTCATTCCGGCTCAGGACTTATTTTCCTCTCGTTCACGCAATTCAATACGTCGAACCTTCCCGGTAGTGGTCATCGGCAACTCGGTCGTAAATTCAATTTCTCGCGGGTACTCGTGTGCCGAAAGCCTATTGCGAACCGACTGTTGAATATCCTTACTCAGCATATCGCTCGGCTCGTAACCCGCGCTTAGAACAATATAGGCTTTCACAATCTGACCGCGTAACTCGTCGGGCTTTCCGATCACAGCCGCCTGCAACACAGCAGGATGCTTAATCAACGAGTCTTCTATTTCACCCGGTCCGATTCGATATCCAGCACTGGAAATGACATCATCATTGCGCCCCACGAACCAGAGAAACCCATCTTCATCGCGGTATCCTACATCGCCGGTGCGAAACCAGTTGCCACTGAACATGGCATCGGTAGCCGCCTGGTTATTCCAGTACCCAAGAAACCGTACCGGATCGTCACCCCATGCGGCAAGTTCTCCCTGTTCTCCTGTCGCAACTACCTGACCTTCATCATCGATGACATCAACATGGTGGCCTGGGTAAGGCTTTCCCATAGACCCTGGCCTCGGATCCATGATGGCTGAACAATTCCCGACCAAATAGTTAAATTCAGTCTGACCCCACATTTCGTTGATAGTGATGCCCAAAGCTTCGCGGCCCCAGTAGATTAATTCTGCGCCAACCTGCTCCCCGGCACTCATCACCGCACGGAGTTTTATTTTATAGCGCTGCTTAATATCTGGAATCGCACGCAACATTTTTAACGCTGTGGGTGGAATGAACGCGTTGGTAACAGAATATTTACCGATCAGCGCACACATGCGTTCTGGGTCGAAGCGACCACCTTCGTAAGCGAGCACTGGCATGCCATAATTGAGGCTCGGCAATAGCGCGTCCCACAGGCCCCCAGTCCAGGCCCAGTCGGCCGGGGTCCAGAATACGTCGCCCGCCTGAGGAAAAAAGTTCTGCGACATTTCGAACCCGGTGAAATTGCCTATCACCGCCCGGTGCGCTACCAGCGCGCCTTTCGGGGGTCCTGTCGTTCCCGAGGTATAGATTAAACACGCGGGATCATCAGCACTGGTATCGACGATAAGAAATTTATCCGATGACTTGTCTAAAAGTTGCCAGAACTCGTTCGATTTATCACCGGTGTTACAACCGATCAATATTTTCAGGTCGGGCAACTCGGGCATTAAATCAATCAAGGTATCGTATCTACTTGCATCCGTTATTACGGCCCGGGCAGCACTATCGCGCAGGCGATATTCGAGTGCCTCGGGGCCAAATAAAATCGCCAAAGGTAGCGCCACCGCGCCCAGTTTATAAATAGCGAGATGCGCAATTACCGTCTCGATGCGTTGCGACAGCACTATCGCGACTCGATCACTTCGCGATACACCAAGCGCTGTGAGTGAGTTTGCAAACTTATCCGACCAGGATTTCAATTGACCGAAGGTATAACTTGCAGTTACTCCTTCGGCATTTTCGTAAAAAACTGCTATGCGACCGGGGTCAGACTGGTGCCGTTCACAGACCTGGCAGGCAATATTCAGGCGCTTTGGAATCGACCATCGAAAATCAGACCGAATTGCATCAAAATCACTCATAGCAGGATCAATTAGTCGCACCCTGGCTCCATTATTTATTTTTGATCGCCTATCATAACGTATCGCGATATAAAGAAAATATAGACGCCTGGCTGGCAACATTAGTTGATATACCAGCGAAATTAATGTACTAATTGCACTGTATTACGTAAGCCTATGATTAGAGTGATATTTCTAACTATTTCTCATTTTAGGCTAGACTAACACTTATAGTGTAAACTCTAAGTTAATGTACTTAATTTGTTACCTGAAAATAGCGCTGAATCGTATCAGCTGCGGACAGGAGAAATGACGATGGACACCAAAAACAGCGTTTCCAGAAGAGGTCGTCTTCACTCTAGTAGGTCAGCATCATGAACAGAATAGACGAGTGGACTCAATTTATATCGAAGTGTCTGAAATCAGAAACCGAGCTGCTCGGGATACAGTCCAGACATGATATTTACCAGGACGCGGCAAGAGCATCATTTATTCGCGTAGTACTCGATCAGTTTTTACCGAGTAGTTTTGCGGTTGGTTCCGGGCGCGTAATAGATGCGTCGGGTAACAGTTCCAACGAACTGGATATTGTTATCTACCGCAGAGATTTTCCACAACTCAATTTACCCGGCAGCACCAATGTTTTCCTGTTTGAAAGCGTATTGGCTACTGTCGAAGTGAAAACCAAGGTAGTACGGAAAACATTTTTCGAAGCACTCGATAACTGCGCCTCCATGGGTGATTTGAACCCGGCGATCAACCCTGTTGCATTACGAAAACTCGCCTTAAGAAATAAAATGATTTTGAACGAACAGGGCGAATTTGTACACGAAGACCCGCTAATATCCGCGCGATTTAATCTAATCGGACGCCCCCCTACTTTCGTCTATGCTTTTAGCGGATATCAAACAAGTCTAAAGCAGCTCAAGGAAAACATCGATTTATGGATAGGACATAGGCGTAAAAAACTATTGAACTATGAAATGAAATCATTTCCGTCGGTGATTGCTACACAGGGTTGTTTTGCCTGGCGAAACGCCGCACCTTTGTCGGTCAAAAAGAATTTTATGCTCGGCCTCGGCAATGATGACACCCCGATTCGGCTAATCATATTGCAATTAATGAATGCACTGAATCGACGCTTACGTGGCACCAACGATAGATCCGGGATGGAAATTAACCTGGACGCCTACATCAATAATATTGATCCACCAGCGTTCTCGTCCAGTTGCGGCAAAGTGATCAATCCTGCTGCGAAAACAACGACCACAGCAGCTATAAAGGAAGCACCAAAAGAAAAAATTTCACCCCCAACAGCGAAGCAATCCGATCCAGCACCGGTTGAGAAGAAATTCGTATCGGCACCGCCAGAAAAGAAAGCTACTCCTGTTACGTCAGCCAGGAAACCGGCTTCGCCCACGACAGTTGAAAAAGTCGACCCAGCATCAGTAGACGAATCAGTAATTTCGGCTCCTGCCGCAGAAAAAACCAGCCCGGCCGCTGTAGAAAAGAAAGCTGAGCCGACCCCAGCACTGAGGGAACCAGCCCCAGTAGCGGAGGAAACAACGGATGATAATTCCAAATTGGAAACCTATTCTGTTTTCAAACCTTCGGAAACGGATGAAAAGAAACCCGATCAGGCGGCAATCCCAGAGCCCAGAGCCACAAACGGATTAAACTCGGCTATTGACTCAATGTCTAAGCAGGAACCCGAAATTGTTGAAGCGGAGCTGGCGCAACCCGAATTCATCGAACCTGATATTATCGAACCAGAGCCAGAGACAGAGCTAAAACCAGAGCTAAAACCAGAGTCAAAACCAGAACTAAAACCAGAGCTAAAACCCGCAATAGACTTCGCCACAAACCCGGAACCGGTGCAGATGCAGATGCAGATGCAGATGCAGATGCTTATGAATCTACCGCAGTGATGTCCCCGATTGATGCAAAATCAATTACTAAATCGGCCGTTAAATCGGAACCCAAACCCGAGTTGGAAGACAAACCTGAACCCGAAACAGATGAGTTTTCAGAAACGATCCAGATGCCGACTCACGAACTGGAAAAAATATCATCGCGAAAATCGGCCGTTAAATCGGAACCCAAACCCGAGTTGGAAGACAAACCCAAACCCGAGTTGGAAGACAAACCTGAACCCGAAACAGATGAGTTTGCAGAAACGATCCGAATGCCGAGTCACGAGCTGGAAAAAACATTATCACCAAAATCGAATGCCGGATCGACACCAGCCAAGGATTCGAATCCAATGGCTAAAAATGGCCAAGGGCGTGTGAGTGAATCTGACCCTGACCCCTTTGGTAGGACAATACCACAATAAGTCGTTTACCCCATTTTAGTACCGCCATCGGCTAGTCGGGATTCTGCCGTTTCAACAATGTTTGCTGAAATTTGCGCAATTTAATTGCATGATCAGAAAATACCCAGGTTACATCACGATTTAATTCGCGATAAAAACAGTGGCGTGATCGCACGAAACCAGTACCAATTTTCTGGCCGACTTGCCTGTGTCTCTGTACCAGTTCATTGTTAAGCAACAGGTACTGCCCAAGCACTCCGGCATAATTTTCGCGTATCGCTATATCACTCATTTTCCTGACTTTATAAACTGCGACCGGGAGTAATGTTTTTTCTGGAACAAAATCTAGCAACTGGAAAATATCGAGATTCAATGCCAGCAAGTGAAAGTCTTTTTCAGGCGTGAGCGAGGCAAACAATTTCTGCAGGCAATCTCGCTGGTACTGAATATCAAGAAATGATTCTTGCTTGAATTCTGCCATCAGGTGAATTTTTCCTCCGTAGCCTTCAATTACCTGTGCTAGGGTAGGAATTTGGGGAACTCGAGATTGTAGCTCGTTTAGAGCAACCTGACTGATTATTAAACGCACGCCAAACACGCGCTCGCAGTCGAAGTCGTGGATGACTACCGGTTGCATGTCATTAGTCCATCGAATATCAAATTCAATACCCCAAATGCCATGCTGCAATACTCGATCAAACGCGGCTAGCGTGTTTTCCTTTACGTCGTTATAGCCATGTTCTCCCCGGTGCGAAACAATTTTACAATTTCTCAGTGTTTCCAGATCCGGTTCTGCCTGGGGTATCATCGCGAAAATACAATCAGTTAAAAATTGTAAAAATTTTTCGATTTGATCCCTGAGAATCACAACGCTGATCCTTAGATTTCTCAGCTAGGTTTTATTGGGGTCGGTATCACTCGATAGCAATGAATTCTGAAAGTCCCGCGATACACCACTACTAAAGCGGGCAAGACCTTGTGCCAGGAAATGCTGTCGCATGGGATGGCCGTTGCCACTTTCGGCGCACATGTCTGATTCGGCTGTAGGATTTTTTACCGCAGGCCAATGACCTGGTTGCGCATCACAACCTTCGTTCACTATATCTAGCGGATCGTCTTCGCTCATAGCCGGGTACTTCAGAACATCCATAAACTGCCAGGTGGCCTCTAGCGGAATATTATTCGGGTCATAAAAATAAATTGACCAGAATAAACCATGATCGACCGCACCTTCCACTTCAAGTCCCGCAACTTCGAGCCGATCCCTGAGCCCGAATAAATCCTCCCTCGAATCTACCGAGAACGAAACATGATCAAATCCTAATGGTAATGAAGTGCGATCGCCAGGAAATTTCCTGTTCATTACACTGGCGCCGTCGTACTCGAAAAAGGCCACATGTGTGACACCATCGGGAAACTGAAAAAAGTAGTGTCTATACCCTTCGTGTCCAATACCTGTACTTAGCTTCAAACCTAGCAAATCACGATAAAATCGAATGGTTTTAACCATATCATCGGTGATAAACGCCAGGTGATTAATGCCCTGTAAATTCATCGCTAATACCCAGTTTGGTTTAAGAAATAGCCACCATTCTAGTTTGCATGGATGAAAACCACAAATAGCCGGCGTTGCGTTTCAGAAATTGGATCGACTTCTTTTTGGATATTCTTTGTGTTCAGAGTAAAATTCTGCAAACTCCTCGGAAACCAGGGGCTTACTGAATAAATATCCCTGGAATATCCTGCAACCCTGTATAGCCAGGTGTTTTAGTTGAGCTTCTGTTTCAACCCCCTCGGCGATAACATTCATTTTAAGGTGCTGGGCCATCGAAATAATTGTTTTAACGATCACTGAGTTATTTTTATCACAAGTAATATCCCTGACGAACGACTGATCGATTTTCAATACGTCAATGGGCAATTTTATCAGGTAAGCCAGCGAGGAGTAGCCGGTGCCAAAGTCATCGATTGAGATGCTAATCCCAAGGGATTTTAAAGCATGCATTTTTCTAATCGTATCGTCGACATCAGCAATCACGACGCCTTCCGTCAACTCTATTTCCAGGCGACAGGGGTCAAGTTGAAATTCTTCGAGAGTTTTTTTAACCTGCGAAACGAAGCTGGATTGTCGAAACTGTTTGGGGCTGACATTGATTGCGATCCGGGGTAAGAAAAACCCTCCGTTCTCCGGGCCGCCCGTCTCCCAATTTTTTAATGTTTTGCAGGCCTCTCTAAGCACCCACTCACCCAAGGGTAAAATCATACCCGTTTCTTCGGCGACCGGTATAAATTCTGCGGGCGATATATTGCCTTTTTTGGGGTGCTCCCAGCGTAATAATGCCTCGGCACTTATGATTTCATTTTTATCGTCAAAAATCGGCTGGAAATTAAGCGAAAACTCCTTTTTTTCCAATGCCTTTCGGAGTAACTTTTCTAAATGCACTTGTTCGTCTACCCGATTTTGCATCTCGGGGCTGAAAAATCGAATTTGATTTCTACCGTCATTTTTGGCGCGGTACATTGCAGTGTCAGCAAAACGCAGTAGGTCGTCGGCGCTTACATTATCCTGCGAGGAAAAAGTGACAATGCCAATACTGGGCGTCGAATTAATCTCTTTGCCATTCAGGTAATGCTTTTCGCCCAGAGAATTGCGAATCTTCTCAGCCACTCTCAGCGCATTTTGGGTTGCCGGTTCAAGTTCTTTGCCAATATCCGATAAGATAACAACAAATTCATCACCGCCTATCCTTGCGGCAGTATCTTCCTGGCGTAAACAGCCTAGCAGTAATATGGCGACATGCTGGAGCAAGAGATCACCCGTATCGTGGCCAAGTATATCGTTTATCTGCTTAAATCGATCAAGATCGATAAAAAACAAGTCCCCCATATAGGATCGTCTTCTGGCTCTAACCAGTTCGCGTTTGAGCCGATCAAGAAACAGGCGCCGATTCGGCAAGCCAGTCAATTCATCAAAAAAAGCATGCCGCTCGATTTTTTCCTGAAATTGTTTACGCTCGGTAATGTCGAGCAGATAGCCAAGATATTTAGTTATCTGCCCATTTTTATCACGATGAATAGTAGTGAAATTATAAATCCAGCGGTATTCACCCTGTGAATTTTCTAGGCGGAATTCCTGTTCGAAAAAAGAATTATTACTACCGCTATTGACTTCGATTATTTCCAGCAAATGATCGATATCGTCGGGATGGGCTAAACCTGGAAAGTAAATCTCCTGGTCCAGAAAGCAACTGTCCTTGTATCCGATTTGCTGGAGAATATTGGGCGATATATAGTCGACTTTCCACTCAGGCTGCATGGTCCAGGTTAGCACCACGGTGGGACCAGAAATAAATAAAGCGCGCTCCTGCGATAATTTCTGTTCCACCAGTTTCCTGTCCCTTACCTGTAGCTCAAGTGCTTTTTCTCGCCTGTATGCAGCAGATACATCATTGATCTGAATCATTCAGTAATCCGCATGGTTGTATACAGACAGGGGTATGATTCTTATCGCCTGTTGTATTCTATCTTCCTCAGAAACATCTGCGCAAGATAATGGCGATTGGTTGTTGGTGGTTCTCGAGTACAAATTAAAAGGAGTCCGATTAAGGACATTCGAAATTACTGCGGGTTGGCCGGTTTCGAGCGTATTGACTATGGCCTCATAAACCCTTGACTGAGCTAATTCGGGAAAAACCTGGAGCAAGGGTTGGTTGATAGTATCTGTCAATAAATTTCTGGAATGATCACTCATCCAGTCATTACACAGCACGATATTTAACTGGCTGTCGAGAGCCAGCATCCCCTGATCAGTTTCGTTGACTATTTGCAGAAGCAGTTCGTGGGCGGGTATTTTCATAGGAGATTAAAGCCAGGCGTTACCCACTGACCTTTTCGATCATAATTTTCAGACTATTTTGCAGGTTTTTCTGCGAAGTAGGTCCGAGTATGAAGGCAAGATACCCTTTGATCTCACACTCACTTAAATCCATTCGAATTCTGATCAATAATACGCCGCTACCATCCGATAATTCTGATGGCATCAACAGGTCCATCGGGCTACCCCCGTTCGAAGATTGGCAATTCAACGTCAAACTTTTTTTCGAGGGCCGTAGCGATAGCCCCGATGCAGGCATTTAATATAATATTACCGATTTCATTGAGCGCTTCTTCCTCCATTTCAGCGATCAACTCATCTGACAGGTGGCTACCCATTAGTTGACGCACTACTTCCATGCCATTTTTTTCAGGAAATAACAACATGGTTTTCGCATTGAATGATCCGGTCATTTTCTGGCTAACGCTACAAATAATGGTGTCCCCGCCAAGAAATTCAGCCATCTTCTCGACCGAACAAAATTCTACTGACGGTACCGATAGATGGGCTTCCTGATTAACCATCCTGCTCAACGAATCAGCCGCTCTACCGACGCCGATGTTGAATAGTTCTACCAATAAATCCGTCTCAAGCTCGCTAAGCTCAAAACTTTCAGGCATGGAAATACTCCAGCATTTTATCGATGCTTTCCTCAGTAACGGGTTTATGCACACAGGCGGCTCCTAGATCTGCTGCCTGCTTAAGCACATTGCTTTGAATGTTCGCTGTCATCAATACAATCCGAGATAATGGCTGCCTGCTTTTTATCTGCCTAATCACTTCATAGCCGTCCATACCCGGCATGCTGAGATCAACTGAAAAGTAGTCTATGTCCAGCTCATCGGCTTTTTTCAGCGCTTCTTCACCGTTTGCAGCCTCGATCAGCTTCCAGTCCGGCTCCCGTATCTTTACCAGCTTGCTTATCATCATTCTGGAAATCCTGCTGTCATCTACAATAAGAAGCGTAGCATTCTCTGCCATGAAGTCACCCAATCTAGTGTGGTATTGAATTAAAAAAGTTCTATCTAACTAGACCGTCTGGCAGATATTGCATGGAAATTACGCTATATCTAACCTGGTTTTTCCGGACTAGCAGCAGCACTGCAAGCAAAATTACTCCGTGGTTATAAACTAACCATGTGTAAGCCATTGGCTACAAGATTTTCCGCGCTGGTCTATATCGCACCACCGATAGATCAGGCATAGTTGTATCCTGGAACTCTGCAGCAGGAATACCCGATGAAACTACGCGCATTGATATTCTGTAGCCTCCTGCTTGGATGCTCATTTATGGCATCGGCAAGCGAGTCTGATCCCTGGACCTTTGCCTATATTCCACTCGCTGACTCTGGCGTGCTGATCAGCGACAAGCTGGAAAACATGATCCGGACCGTCATAGACGAAGTTAATTCGCAGCAAATTGCTAGCAAGCAGCGGCTAGAGGATACGGCACTGGAATTCGCTTTTTTTTCCCAGTTCAGATCGGGTTACATTCGTGACGTTGCCTGGGGTGTGTTCGAACGCTGTATCGGTACCAACAACTGCCAGGGATGGCCCGAATTTGAGCGTATTCAAATGTACCCTGAGGAAAGCGTCTACCATGCCGTTAACTGGCGGTACATACCGTCCCGATTTCATCTGGCTTCAATAGTTGAAGTCTGCGATGTGCGCATGGGGGCTGACAAGCTCACTCACTTTTTTGACGACGGTTTCCACTTTTTCAATGCGTTTCGCAGCATACGCAAGAATCTGGACTGGGAAGATTTATATAAGCTCTCGATGGCGTTCGAGAATAGCTACATGGGTACACGCCTCACCGGCATAGTCAGCCGCGCTGACATCGAAGCAAATCTTGCAGGCGTTCGTTTTTATCGGGATTTTTTTGGCGGACTGTCTCCGATGATCGGTCGCGACACCGATGGGCGCCTGGTCATGCTGCGTAGTCCCGATATCTGCGATTATGTATCGGAACAATACGATGAACGCGTTCTGCCTAACGAATACTCCTATAGCCTGACGAAAACACCTCGTGCCGTACGCCGATCTCTAGATCTGATGGCTGTCATCAACGAACGAGGTGATCGTTCCGCAAGGCTAGCCCGAGAGCTCAGTAAAAAGGACCTGGCCCTGGAGACGAAGACTATTCTAGCTCGACGCATACCTATGACCCAGTGGCAAAAGGACTTCCCAAAGTATCGCCTGGTCGGACATGCTACTGGCGTTTTGACCCAGATAATGTTTGACTCGGACTTTCGCCTCGCTTTGAAAATTTTTGGATTTAATCCCCTCACGCCACGAAAGCTACGCGATCGCAAACCGGTCGAAATTCAGCTCGCAGGCAGTCTTGATCACAATTGACCAACCAAATAACAGCCTTCTGTTTGAAGCATCGATATTGGAACAACTTCCAATAGCCGATGCCGATATCTCGCTATACCGACAGCTTGACCTCGGCCAGCCGTACGACGAGATATTACAGGAATTGATCGACGGAACTGCCTGGTGCCAACAGGAAGTGACAATATATGGTAAACGCCATCTGCAACCAAGGCTTAGCGCGTGGTATGGCAGTAAAGATTTAAACTATTCATACTCGGGTATAACGGTGACCCCTCTCCGCTGGAACCAGACGTTATTGAGGCTGAAATCACGAATCGAATCGCTGGTCAGCCACAGCTTTAACAGCGTATTGCTGAATTACTATCGCGATCAGCGGGATGGCATGGGCATGCACAGCGACGATGAATCCGATCTCGGTCAGCAACCCGTGATTGCATCGCTGAGCCTGGGGGAAGAGCGCATTTTTCTACTCAGACACAGGCACCGAAAAGAGTTAAACACCATTAAGCTACCATTACCATCGGGTAGTTTACTGTTAATGAAGGGCAATACACAAAGTTTCTGGAAGCACGGAATTGCTAAAGAAAAACATCCTTGTGGCCCGCGCATAAATCTGACTTTTAGATCTATTATTATCAATCAATAGTGCGTAATAAAATACCCTTATCCTGGAAAGCTCGAAGAACTCGTCCGGAATCTATTCGAATGAAATCCCAGGAATTTCAGCCAATCCTGTACCTCAGGCAGGCACTTCGCCAAGCGCTTCGACAATTGCTTGAAGTACCGGCCCACAATCCAGTTCTACCTTCAACGACAATAATTCATCCGCTCGCGTTACTCCGCGATTAATCGCGACGACCGGAATCCCGATTTCGTGCGCATGGCGCGCAAATCGGTAACCCGAATAAACCATTAGCGAAGAACCGACAATGAGCATCGCGTCGGCTTTGTCTACCGCATCAAAACAGGCTTCGACTCGCTCTGAGGGAACGCTTTCGCCGTAAAAAACCACGTCAGCCTTCAATATTCCGCCGCACCGATCACACTGTGGAATTTTTATTTGTGAAAAATCGATCTGCTCCAATTGCGCATCGCCATCGGGTGCCAGGACCGAAGTTAGATTCTCAAGTAACGGATTATGTTGCATCAGAAATTGCTGAAACTCTTCACGTGCAACCCTTCGCGCACAGTCGAGGCATACTACCTGATCGATCGACCCATGCAAATCGACCACCCGACGGCTCCCGGCCCGCTGATGTAATTGGTCAACATTCTGAGTAATTAAAAGAGATACTTTGCCCAGAGCTTCAAGACGTGCCAGAGCGGTATGCGCCTTATTAGGCGAGGCCGCCTTAAATCGTACCCGGGCGATCGCTGAACGAGCCCAATACCGGCGTCTCGAATACTCACTGCCGACGAAGTCCCGATATTCCATGGGTCGACTATGCTTCCAGGCTCCGCTTTCATCGCGGTAGTCAGGAATTCCGGACGCGGTGCTCACACCGGCGCCCGTCAACACTACAATCTGGTTATGACTTTCGAAAAAACTATGTAATGAGGGGTACATTATCATTGTCGTGCAATTGTACTGACCAATTGACAGGATTCTACCCAATAGCCTTTGCTCAATACTTCTAATCTGGATAAGATTCTCACAGTGAGCGATCTCTATCAACTATCTGCTCGCGAGACGGTAAGGCGGCTAAAGTCTGGCAACATATCGGTGCACGACGCGCTCGATAGTCTGGAGCAACGTATTCAGCTAACCGACTCGCTTATCAATGCTTTACCGACTCTTTGTTTCGATCGCGCGAGAGCGCAGGCAGATAAAATTCAATCACTGGCGGTGGATCAACGTGGGATACTTTGCGGTTTCTGGTGACCATTAAAGATTTGATGCCGGTGGCGGGCGTACGCTCTAGCTCTGGGTCACGCATTTTTGAAAACTACATACCGGAATATTCTGATCGGCTTGTTCGCCAGATCGAAAACTGCGGTGGTGTGGTTTATGCCAAATCCAATACGCCAGAATTTGGGACCGGCGGTATCACATTTAACGATGTCTTTGGTATAACACGGACTCCACACAATACACACTTTGCCTCGGGCGGCACTTCCGGCGGCGCAGCAGCCTCCGCTCGCGACCGGTAGCGCCTGGCTTTCTCATGGCTCTGATATGGCCGGATCCCTGCGTACGCCCGCGAGTTTTTGTGGAGTTACCAGTTTAAGGCCATCGCCAGGCAAGATTTGTTCCGACTCGGATTTTCAACCTTTCGATCTATTGGGTGCTCAGGGACCGATGGCTCGAAACATCGAAGATTTAGCGCTCTGCAGATAAAGAACATTGCTTATGAATTTACAGGGCATTCAATCGAGATTGATTCTATCGTTCTATTTTTGGCAATGGAGATCAAGCAAATGTGCCAGGGAGTCTCTGATTAAGTCTGGGTGATTAGTGCTTGCTCTGACTCACTACTTTTACCGGCAGTTTCTGTACAGGCACAAAAAAGGCCGATCAAATCAGCCTTTTTTATCTAGATTCAGGATGCTAGCTAGAGCGTCTTAATCTGCGCATTCATGCGGCTCTTATGTCGTGCCGCCTTGTTTTTAGTGATAATGCCGTAGCCGGCAGCACTATCGAGTATCGGTACTACTTTTTTGAAAGCTGCCTCAGCGGCGGTTTTATCGGAAGATGCGATTGCAGCCACGGTAGCCTTGAGATAGGTACGCATCATCGAACGACGACTAGCATTACGCTGACGGCGCTGTTCGGCCTGGTTAGCACGTTTTTTAGCTGAAGGTGTATTCGCCAAGGTTAACTCCCGAGTGGGGTTCGAAAAACAGGCGCGCATTATCTTCACTGGGCCAGGCGCTGTCAACCCGAAATAGCTGATAAATCCATAACTTAAATGCTAAAATCCAGCGCTTTTAATACGAATAAACCTACCCCGCTCTTGGCCTCATTAATCAAATCAACGCTTTCTGTCGGATCTATGACCTTCCTGTCACGTGTGGTTGGACTCGCGCGTGATATCGTGATCGCGCGATTTTTTGACGCTGGTGATTCCACTGACGCATTTTTCGTCGCCTTCAAGATCCCCAACTTTCTCCGCCGTTTATTTGCCGAGGGCGCATTTTCACTCGCTTTCGTACCAGTACTCACCGAATACCGTAGCCAGCATAGCGCCGCTCAGGTAAAAGATTTGATCGATCGTGTGGCTGGAACGCTAGGCGTGATACTGCTGATTTTAAGTCTATTTGGCGTGCTTGCATCGCCCGTGATAGTCACCATTGTTGCCGCCGGCTTCATCGATCAACCCGAAAAATTTAACCTGACAGCCGATATGTTACGTATCACCTTTCCGTATATTTTACTGATTTCGATGACCGCGATGGCCGGTGGAATACTGAACACCTGGAAGCATTTTGCAGTCCCGGCATTCACGCCGGTGCTGCTAAACCTGAGCATGATCGGCTGTGCATTCTGGCTAAGCCCGCACCTGGATTTACCCATTACCGCTTTAGCCTGGGGCGTATTACTGGCCGGCGTCGTACAGTTATTATTCCAGCTGCCATTTCTGTATGCCGAAGGCCTGCTACCCAAACCTGCCTGGGGATGGCGTCACGAGGGCGTGCAGAAAATAATCAAGTTAATGATTCCTGCCCTGTTCGGTTCATCGGTGGCGCAGATTAATTTATTGTTCGATACCTTTATAGCCTCGTTTCTGATTTCAGGCAGCGTCACCTGGTTGTACTTCTCAGACCGGCTGCTCGAATTTCCGCTCGGTGTTTTTGGCATCGCGCTGGCTACAGTGGTGTTGCCCAACCTGTCAGAGGCGCATTATAAAAAAGGCTCGAAGCACTTTAATCATACTCTGCAATGGGCGGTAATGCTTTCTTTGTTAATCGCTACTCCGGCCACTATCGGTCTATTTCTGCTGTCACAACCCATTCTTGTGACCTTGTTTGAATACGGTGCATTTCAAAACAACGACTCGATGATGGCGGCTTACAGCCTGATGGCATACAGCCTTGGACTGCCGGCTATGATATTGATCAAAATTCTGGCCAGTGGATTTTATGCGCGCCAGGATACCAGGACTCCTGTACGCATTGGCATTCAGGCCATGTGTCTAAATATGGTGTTGAACATCGTGTTTGTCTTGTCGATGTTGAAATACGATTTCATCGCGCCGCATGTCGGTCTCGCTCTGGCCACCACCGCATCGGCCTACTTCAATGCAGCAATGCTTGCTTTGGCCCTTAAAAAGAAATCTATTATCGAAGGCTTCGCAGTATTTGCTCTGCCCGTGTTAAAAATACTAATCGCCTGTTGCGCGATGTCACTGGTCATATTGTGGTTATCGCCAGCGGCCGAAGCCTGGAACCAATGGCAATGGTTTGAGCGGGCTTATCAACTTGGCTGGCTCATTTCCTCTGCTATCTTATGCTACGCACTTATGCTTCGGATAATGGGAATTCGGCGCCGCCATTTCGCGCTCTGAAAAACAAATAACGCTTACTTTCATGCAGCTTATCCGCGGACTACATAATCTGACTCGACCCTTACCCGCCAGTGCGGTAACAATCGGCAATTTCGATGGTATCCACCTCGGCCATCAACAGGTTTTAAAACAACTTAAATCGGTAGCCGCTGAATATCGCATCCCTGCTGTCGTGATGATTTTTGAGCCGCAGCCGATCGAATATTTTGCTGGCGATAAGGCACCGAAGCGGCTATCGAGATTTCGAGAAAAACTGGCTTACCTGAAGTCCCAGCAAATCGATTACCTGCTGTGTCTGAAGTTTAACCAGCATATGGCCCAGCTCTCGGCCGAAGACTTTATTCAACAGATACTGGTCGCGCGGCTCAACGTTCGCCATCTGGTCATCGGCGACGATTTCCGTTTCGGCAAAAATCGCACTGGTAATTTCGAGCTGTTGCAGGTTTTTGGCCGACGAAACAATTTTGTCGTGGAGAATACCGACACCCTGTTGATCGATGGCGCACGGGTAAGTAGCACGCGAATTCGCGAAAGTATTCAAATTGATGATTTTGAAAAAGCAGCACAGCTTTTAGGGCGGCCCTACTCTTTGGGCGGCAAGATTGCACACGGAAAAAAGCTGGGGCGCGAACTTGGTTATCCTACGATTAATATTAAAATGGGCGACAATACTCTGATCGTTAAAGGAATATTTGCGGTAATTGTAAAAGGCATAGATAATCGCGTGCTACAGGGTGTGGCCAGCATTGGCACGCGCCCGACGGTAGACGGCGTCGATACTATCCTCGAAGTTTTTATTCTCGATTTCGACCAGGATGTGTACGGCCAAAGCGTCGAAGTCGAATTTTTGTACAAAATACGCGATGAACAGAAATTCGAATCACTACATGAACTGGGTATCAACATCGAAACCGACGTGATTCTGGCCAAACGATACTTTAGCAAGATCTGAATTATTCAGAAGATATTTCAACACATTACTAGACAGGCATGTAAAACCCTTGTGACCGATTACAAATCAACCTTAAACCTACCCAACACCGACTTCCCGATGCGTGGCAATCTTGCCAACAAGGAGCCCGAGCGCCTGAAGAAATGGCAGGATCAAAAGCTGTACCAGAAAATTCGTGCGGCTCGTTCCGGAAAAAAACGCTACATACTCCACGATGGCCCACCCTATGCAAACGGTGATATTCATATCGGTCATGCGGTGAATAAGATTTTGAAGGATATGATTGTCAAAGCCAGGACGCTCAATGGTGAAGACGCCCCTTACGTGCCAGGCTGGGATTGTCACGGATTACCGATCGAACACCAGGTAGAGAAAAAAATGGGCAAGGCAGGCGTCAAGGTTGGCGCTGACGAATTCCGTCAGGCCTGTCGCGATTACGCCCTCAAACAAATCGAAAGGCAAAAAATAGATTTTATCCGCCTCGGTGTACTCGGTGACTGGGATGATCCCTACCTGACGATGAAATTCGAAACCGAGGCCAATATTGTCCGCTCTCTTGGAATAATCGTCGCCAATGGCCATCTACTCCGAGGCGACAAGCCGGTGCACTGGTGTACCGATTGCGGGTCGGCGCTGGCCGAAGCCGAGGTCGATTATAAGGATAAAAACTCCCCGGCCATCGACGTAAAATTCCCCGTTATCGACGAAGAATCTTTCATCAATGCCTTACACATTGCGCCCGGCCATCCCGGTGAGGGGCCGTTATCAGTACTGATCTGGACCACGACGCCCTGGACCATTCCGGCCAACATGGCGGTCTCGCTCAACCCCAACTACGAATACGTTGTCGCCCAAATCGATGGACCAAACGGCAAAGAACGTCTCCTGCTGGCCGAAGATTTGATGAAGGATTCGATGGCGCGTTACGGCATCGAGGAATATGCGGTGATTGCTTACGGCAAGGGCGAACTGCTCGAAAATCAACGATTGAAGCATCCGATTTACGAGCGCGAGTCACTAATGGTAATAGGAGATCACGTCACGCTCGAAGCGGGTACCGGGGCAGTTCATACCGCACCCGGTCACGGCCTGGATGACTTTACCATCGGCAAGAAGTACGGACTCGATATCTATAATCCGGTCGGTGACAATGGTTGCTTTCTGGAGAACACCGAGTATTTCGCTGGCGAACACGTTTTTAACGCCAACGACCATATCATCGAGGTTTTAAAGCAAAAAGGCACGCTACAGCACGAAGAAAAGTTGCTGCACAGCTACCCGCACTGCTGGCGGCATAAAACACCGATCATATTTCGCGCCACGCCACAATGGTTCATCAGCATGGAACAGGCTGACCTGCGCGAACTGGCTTTGCGGGAAATTAAAAAAGTGCATTGGGTGCCCTCCTGGGGACAGGCGCGTATCGAAAGTATGATCGAGAAACGACCCGACTGGTGTATCTCGCGCCAGCGTTTTTGGGGGGTGCCAATTACGCTTTTCGTAAATAAGGAATCACAGGAATTACACCCCAAAACTGCCGAATTATTCGAACAGGTCGCACAACGTATCGAGCGCGAGGGGATTCAGGCCTGGTTTTCGATGACCGCAGAAGACTTACTCGGCGATGATGCTCAGTATTATACCAAGGTTACCGATACGCTAGACGTCTGGTTCGATTCGGGCACGACCCATTACAGTGTTTTGCAAAATGACGACCGATTTGATTTTCCTGCCGATATGTATCTGGAAGGCTCCGATCAACACCGTGGCTGGTTCCATTCATCGCTACTAGCCTCTTGCGCGATGCACGGCAAGGCACCCTACCGCCAGGTATTGACCCATGGATTTACGGTTGATTCGAAAGGTATGAAAATGTCTAAATCGGTCGGAAATGTGATCGCGCCGATCAAGATCACTAACACCCTGGGGGCCGATATTTTGCGCCTTTGGGTGGCGTCTACCGATTATTCCGGTGAAATGTCTATATCGGACGAAATTTTGAAGCGAACCACCGATTTGTATCGACGAATTCGTAATACGCTGCGCTTCCTGCTAGCCAATATAAATGGCTTCGACCCGCAGCAGGATTTAGTTGGAGCATCCGAGCTACTCGCGCTCGACCGTTGGATTATCGCGCAAACTCTATCCCTGCAAATAGAAATACAGGGACTTTATGACACTTACCAATTTCACATAGCGGTACAGAAAATACACAATTTTTGTTCAGAAACACTGGGCGGATACTACCTCGATGTGATCAAGGACAGGCAATATACCACACAGGCCAACTCGTTAGCACGCCGGTCATGCCAGAGCGCGATGTACCATGTAACCGAAGCGATGACGCGCTGGATCGTGCCGATATTAAGTTTTAGTGCCGATGAAGTGTGGGAAAATATGCCCGGCGAGCGGGACGACCTGGGCGTTTTCACCGCCGAGTGGTACGACGGCCTGTTCGCTTACGAAAGCGATCAAATAAAACCTGAAGTCTGGGATCTGCTGGATCAGATTCGCGCAGAAGTAACGAAAAAGCTCGAAGGTTTACGCCAGGCTGGTCAGATCGGTTCGGGCCTCGATGCTGAGGTGACGATATATGCAAACCAGTCATTGATAGACCAATTACAGGTTATCGAGGATGAATTGCGTTTTGTGCTGATTACCTCCGAAGCCCGGTTGTCGCTGATTAGTAATTTAAAAAATGATGATTTACAAAACGCCGAACCCATACGGCTCGAAGGCGATCACCAATTTGTCGTCGATGCGATCGCAAGCAAACATACCAAATGCGTACGTTGCTGGCATCACCGCGAAGAAGTGGGTAGTCACACTGTCCATCCAGAATTGTGTGGGCGTTGCATCGAGAACGTCGATGGTGCAGGTGAAATCAGACGATATGCCTAAGCTACTATGGATTAGCCTACTGGTGGTAGCCCTGGATCAATTGTCTAAATTTGTTGCCGAGTCATTGCTATCCCCACACCAGGCGGTCAACGTGCTGCCCTTTTTTGACTGGTATTTGACCTATAATAGCGGTGCAGCATTTAGTTTTCTCGCAGGTGCCGGTGGTTGGCAACGCTGGTTTTTTACCGCGACGACCGTGGTGATCAGTATTGTGTTATATTTCTGGATCAGGAAGCTACCACGAACTGACAGAGTAACCGGTATTTCTCTGAGTTTGATACTCGGAGGGGCAATCGGCAACCTGATCGACCGTATCTACCTGGGTTATGTGATCGATTACATCCAGGTTTGGCTCGGCTCTTACCCGTGGCCAGCGTTCAATGTCGCCGACGCAGCTATTAGTGTCGGTGCGGTAATACTGATTGTAGGTAGTTTTATGAAACCGACAAAATCGGCAAAACCAGGAAATTAACTAATGGAAGTTCTGCTCGCCAACCCACGCGGTTTTTGCGCAGGCGTCGATCGCGCTATCGAAATAGTCGAACGCGCTATCCAGTTATTTGGTGCGCCCATCTATGTACGCCACGAAGTGGTGCATAACCGATACGTGGTTAACGACCTGAATCAGAAAGGTGCGATCTTCGTCGACGAACTCGACCAGGTACCCGATAACGGCACGGTTATTTTTAGCGCGCACGGGGTTTCCAAAGCAGTACAGAATGAAGCCAAACGACGCGGATTAAAAGTTTTCGATGCCACCTGCCCGCTGGTCACCAAGGTACACATGGAGGTTAGTCGATACAGTCGTAAAGGCATAGAAACGATCCTGATCGGCCACAAAGGTCATCCAGAAGTCGAAGGTACGATGGGCCAATACGACAAATCCCACGGTGGTGACATCTATCTGGTGGAGTCATCCGAAGATGTGGGTAATTTAAACATTAGAAATCCAGAAGAATTGCGATATGTCACGCAAACGACACTGTCCAAAGACGACACTTCGGTGGTTATCGATACCCTGTACCGATATTTTCCCAGGATCCAGGGGCCTAAGAAAGATGATATTTGCTACGCCACGCAAAATCGCCAGGACGCCACCAAACTACTGGCCGAACATTGCGACCTGATCCTGGTAGTGGGTTCCAAAAACAGCTCCAACTCCAACCGCCTACGAGAAATAGCCGAAAACAGCAATATCGATGGCTACCTGATCGATAGTGCCGAAGATATACAACTCGACTGGTTCAAAAATAAAAGCCGAATTGGCCTAACCGCAGGCGCTTCAGCACCCGAGCTACTGGTGCAAAACGTAATCGAATTCCTCACCGACAATGGCGTAAGCTCGGTTTCGTCACTGGGCTTTGGCGAAGATATGGTATTTTCACTACCCAAGGCATTGCGCTAGCAAATCAAGGCCGTCCCAGTATAAAAAATATCCTAAAGAACAATAATTGCCAGTGACTAAGTACGGATAGCGTAACGTCCTGTAAAAAATTCCGTCGGTTACATCTCGATAGGAAGGCTGCCTCGGGTGAATGACCACAAAACCGTATTTTTCAGGGATGAAAAATCCGAGCGCCCACGGATGGGTTTACAGCGTGTTTTTTGGGCTTTCACCCTAGGTAGTCTGCTACCCATAAAAAGAAGCGTATAAATACCAAAATTACAGTTATGGTTTACGTTAAATAGATTCCGGGTCTTACGCCCGGAATGACGGGGTTCCTTTTTATACCACCCGAAACTTAATTCGAAATTCAGCCCCCGGCTCGCAATTGACCACATCCACTTCACCATCCATACCCACGGTCAATTGATGCACCAGTGCGAGACCTATGCCCGTGCCAACGGTTTCGCGGGTGAGTTCATTTTCACTGCGGTAAAATAATCTGAAAATCTTCTTCATCTGGTCTTTGGCGATACCCGGGCCAAAGTCTCGAATACTGAATCGCACCCATCGCTGCTGTAGTAACTGAACACGAAACTGCACTGTCTTAATCTTCGCATCGTTTGAAAACTTGATCGCATTATCGACCAGGTTAATGATGATCTGGGTCATCCAGTCCGGGTCTAGATTCAGTTTCAAAGTATTAACGGATTCGCCAATGTCCAGTTCAAGCGTAAACCCAGCCTGATCGAGTTGGGATTGGAGTTTGGGCAGCAATTCTTTCACCAATGCATCCAGGCTAATGAATTCGCGCGTTGGTCCCTGCTCGTTGCGCGATAATCGAGCTAGCTGTAGTACATTGTTGATCAACCGCGATAAGCGCTCACTCTCGTTGAAGATAAAGTCATAATAGGTCTGTTTACGCGCCTCGTCAGCCCAGCCTTCGCGCAGCATTTCCGCGTACATGCGAATCGAGGTCAGCGGGGTTTTCAATTCGTGACTGACGGCCGATACAAAGTCCTGCTGCTGCCGCCCGAGCGCAATTTGACGTGCACCGAGCCTGTACAATGAAATAAATCCACCCACCAGCACGAGCGCCAGGATCAGCGCGATCCAGACGATAACCTGGGCACCGGCGCCGACCTGTAATCGTGCGAGACTAAATATCAATTCGATGTCACTGAATGGATCCAGCAGTCGTGTCTGGTATAACAATTCATTGCCCCGATTTGATACTTCAGTGCTATCAGTATTAGCGCTCGAACCATATAGAGTCAGAATGCTACCCTGATAAGCCACGACCAGATCACTGGTCGAAGACAGTGCCGACTGGTGAAACGCAGGTTCAACTAATGGGTCGATAAACCGCTCGGGATCGAGCAACAGGCCCTGTACGTAGCGCTCCTGGTTACGCCATACGCTGCGAAACAAAACGAAGTGCCCACTATCGAGCAGGCTAAGCTCAAACGGGCCCACCTCGCTTTCAAAGGTACGAATCCTGACCCCCGTTTGACCACCGCCAGGAAGCCGGGACTCCGCAATTACATCATCGGACAGGGTAAGTGCGTCCAGCTCATTGCCAAATCCTGATGCTGGCAGGCTTTCCGGTAATATGGCTATTTGCCTGCGTAACGTTTTCTCCGTTCGTACCCGTTCATTATCCAGCGATTTTTTGCGCAATGGCCGCGCGGCTATTTGATAGTTTTCTGCCAGATCCAAATCCTCTACCCGTCCCACCAGGCTGGACGACTCAAGCTTAAGACTATCCTTCCTTTTCCTGTTTTTTAACTGGTCGAATGCCATTTGCCCCTGCACGCTCAATTCCATGCTTTCGGCAGGCGCGCTCATAAAACTAGCTGGAGACTCGGCGACGATTACTCTCTCTTCCTGCTCTAACATTCCGATTTTTTGCGGTTGCAGGAGGGCTGCAGGCAATTCCTCACTCGCGTCGGCTTTCTTGACCAGTCGATTTTGACTCAGGATATCGCGAAGACTAATGGCCTTATCCTCACGTTGGCGCAATTCACTGGATGAAATCCCATAACTTGACGCATTGGTTTTCGGTAGTATCGGAGTTTCAAGCTGACCCTGTGCATCGACCTGAAAATATCCGATTAACCCGGGAATATCTGATTTGAGCGGAAATTCCGATAAGGGTGAACGTTGCAGGAAAGTCGATCCATCCCCCCCTGCTACGTTGAGAAACTCATAATCAGCAAAGGACCGGTTTTCTTCGCGCTGCATCAACTCGGCAAATTGAGCCTGGATGCGTAGCGTCAATTCTCTGGCTAACTGCTGGTGTTGATAAAATACTTCCCACTTCAACTGCGCATAAGCCTGATAGACCAGAATCGCGCTCGGTAACGCGAGTGCAATAAATAAAATAAGCAGTAATAATTTAAGGCGAGGAATACTCATTCACTCATACTCACCATCAAACGGTATCCGGCTCCACGCACAGTAACGATCACCTCTGGATTAGAAGCATCCTGTTCAATTTTACGGCGTAACTTCGCGATGTGAATATCGACAGTTCGGGTTTCAATTTCCATCTGACTGGCGTAACCCCACACCTTGACCAGCAATTCTTCTCGCGAAACCGGCCGCCCGGCCTGGCTGTTGAGATACTCCAGGACATCCATTTCTCTGCGCGTGAATACTACGTCGTCCCCGGCGCATAAATTTTGCGTATCGATCAATAGGCCATTTTTAAGATGGATTTCTGCCTCCATCTCATCTCCAATCCGGGCTCGGCGCAGCACTGCCTGCACACGCAAAACCAATTGGGTGACGGAGAAAGGTTTAGAGACATAGTCGTCGGCCCCGAGCGTCAAGCCTTGCACGATGTCTTCGTCGCTAGTTCGGGCAGTGAGCATGATCACAGGCTGATAACGATCCTGTTGGCGAATTCGCTCGCAAATTTCGAACCCATTGATACCCGGCAGCATCACGTCAAGCAAAATCAGGTCATACAGTCCGCTCAGGGCCTTGCGTAAACCCTCTTCGCCATGTTCGGCAAAATCAACATCGTAACCGTGATAGACGAACACATCCACCAGACCGGTGCGAATCGCGACCTCGTCTTCGACTATTAACAAATGCATTTTTTTTACCATAGGCAAAGCCTAACATCCCCTGATTCTACGTTTGTAAATTTTTTGTAAAACCTGCCCCGTAGATTTTACCTGATCCTGTCTATCAGAATTCACGACGTCTTCCTAGAATCTCTACAAGTTTCTAACACCCCTTTGGAGGTAAACCAGATGGCATTAATCACCCGCATATCCCGCCTGTTCCAGGCGGACTTTCACGCGGTACTGGACCGCATAGAAGAACCCGATATTCAACTTAAGCAGGCGATTCGGGAGATGCAGTTTGAACTGCTACAGGACGAGCAACGCCTGGCCTTAATGCAACACGAGGCTGAATCGCTCTCAGACCGGGCAGCGCAATCTAAACATCAGCTGAGCGAATTCGGCACCGAACTAGACATATGTTTCAGTGCTAAAAAAGAGGACCTCGCCCGCGACTTGATCAGGCGCAAGCTCGAAACTGAAAGGCAATTGAGTACTACGGCGCTGCAGAGTAAAGCGAATCAAACCTCGCTCAAAAACCTGCAACAACGCCTCGATGAAAATCGCCAGTCGCTCGACAACATGAAACAAAAGCTGGACTTGCTCACCGATAACGCTGGCCGCCCGGTCGAGGATCTTAATTCGAATACAGTCATTCGTAGCGAAGAGATCGAAATAGCATTTCTACGCGAAAAACAGAAGCGGGCTGCGTCATGAAGACACCCGGCATTCTCGAAGGAACAAGTGTCGCGATTATTGCAAGCCTCGCTAGTGGCGTATTAGGTGCGCTGTTACCCATACTGGTTTCGAATGCAACAAGCGTACGAATCGTGATCGCGTCGCTGGCGCTCGCATACCTGTTATTCCTGTTAAAACGCAGTGCTGAACGCAGTGGGCGAGTCCTGATGATGGTCGCGTGGCTAATCGTAACGCTCGGCGCCTGGATACTCGACATTTCACTGCTCGGGTTTGTTCTGAGCCAGGCCACTACTATCTGGATCATTCGTTCGCTCTATTTTCATTCGTCGATATTGCCTACCTTGCTTGATCTCGGACTGATTGCATTCGGCCTGACCGCGAGTGCATGGGCGATATTGCAAACCGGCAGCGTGGTGCTGGCGATCTGGTGTTTCTTCTTAAGCCAGTCTTTATTCGGTCTGATACCCAGCTTCGGCGGTTCACGAGTCAGTTTCACCGACTTTAACACGGGGCATCACGATCGCTTTCAATCGGCCCATCGAGTAGCACTCGATGCGGTGCGGAAACTTTCAGCTCACTAATCACAACCAAGAGGTAAAAATCATGAAAACCAAGTTAATCTCACTGGCATTATTCGCCACCACGGCTATCGGTATCGCGGTGTTTCCGTCGATCCAGCAGGCGCAGGCAATCGCGACGACCAATACTCTGATCGCACCTGCCCAGGACTACCGTATCGAAGTCGTGTTCGTGCTCGACACCACCAGCAGTATGAGCGGATTGATTCAGGCCGCTAAAGAGAAAATATGGTCGATTGCTACCACGATGGCCTCGGCCCAGCAATCACCCGATATCAGCATGGGTCTGGTCGCTTTTCGTGACCGCGGCGACGCCTACGTCACTCGGGTATTCGATCTCTCCCAGGATCTCGATTCGATGTACGCGAGCCTGATGGATTTAAAGGCTAAAGGAGGTGGCGACGGGCCGGAAAGCGTCAACAAGGCGATGTTCGATGCGATCAACCATATTGCCTGGAGTAAGGACAACAGCGTCTATAAGGTCGTCTTCCTGGTCGGAGATGCACCGCCACATATGGATTACGCAAACGATGTTAGCTATGCCACCACGCTCGAAATGGCTCGCGACAAGGGCATCGTGGTGAATACTATCCAAAGCGGTCGGGATCAGGCTACCGCCCGATACTGGCAGGATATCGCACGAATCGGGACCGGCGTGTACTTCCAGGTCGAAGATTCGGGTAATGCGGTGGCAATCGCAACCCCATTCGATAAAAAACTCTCCGAACTGGCGACCAGGCTCGAACAAACACGCCTGTACTACGGCAACGAAGAAGAGAAAGCAGCCCAAAAGAGCAAGCTTGACGCAGGCAGCAAGCTACACCGTGAATTATCTGAAGCTGCACTCGCTCGACGCGCTATCTTCAACGCGACTAATAGCGGTGAATCAAACTTCCTGGGCGAAGGTGAGCTGGTCGATGCGATAGTCAGTGGCCGGGTAGAACTCGATGATATAGACAGGGACCACCTGCCCTCGAGCTTGCAGGCAATGGCACCGAAAGAGGCGTTGACGCTTATATCTGAAAAGGCCAAACGGCGTGACTCACTCAAAAAAGAGATCGCAAGCGTATCTGAATCGCGTAGCAGATATATCAGGCAAAAAATCGATGCACTGGGTGGAGTAGCCGGATCGCTCGATGAAATGATCTTCGGCGTGATAAAAGACCAGGCTCGAGCCAAAGGTTTGATCTATGAAAATGAAAGTGCCAGTTATTGATATCAAGTAGACTCTATTGCTGGTCTGGGTAAAACCGGGCCAGCAGGTTAACCAGCTGATCTATATCCGATTTCTCGTGTGCGGCAGACAGGGTCACGCGCAATCGAGCACTACCTACGGGCACCGTCGGGGGTCGAATCGCCCCAACGTGAATACCCTCGCGCATCAGCTTATTGCTTAATTCAAGCGTACGATTGTTATCACCAGTTACAATCGGTTGAATAGCCGTATTGGAGGGCATCAATTCCACATCGATTCCAGCCATACGTTCGCGAAAATAGGTGATTAATTCCTGCAGTTTTTCCCGGCGCCAGGCCTCCTGTTCAATGATAGCCAGACTGCACATTGTCGCCGCAGCAATGGCCGGTGGCGAAGCAGTGGTATAAATATACGGGCGCGCCTGCTGGATCAGAGTTTCGATTAAATCGTCGCTGCCGGCAACAAATGCACCCGCGGTACCGACAGCCTTCCCCAGCGTTGCCATCAAAATCGGTACCTGCTGCTGAGATAATTCGAGTTGTTCGAGCAATCCAGCACCGGTTTTTCCGAGAACGCCAAATCCATGTGCATCATCGACCATGCACCAGCTTTGATGTCGCGCGGATATGCGGCTAATCTCGGTCAAGTCGGCACAATCTCCGTCCATGCTGAAAACTCCGTCGGTCATCACCAGTTTTCGACTTTCGCTCTGGTTTTCCTGCAGCAATGCGGCCAATTGTTCGGTGTCATTGTGTCGATAGCGAACGAGCCTGGCACCGCAGATTTTGGCCGCATCGATCAGCGAGGCATGATTCAGCTTGTCCTGGTAAGCAAAATCGTGCCGACCCAGTAATGCCGAAGTGATTGCCAGGTTGGCCATATAACCGGTAGAAAATAATAGCGCCTGGTCTCGACCGGTGAATTCAGCCAAATGCTGTTCACAATCGTGGTGTAGCTGGCTGTGGCCGTTAATTAAATGCGCCGAGCCGCTACCAACCCCGTAGCTTTCTACCGCCTGGATAAAAGCGCGCTTTATATCCGGGTGATTCGCAAGCCCGAGATAATCGTTACTGCAAAAAGACAGTACCTGCCTGCCATCGATGGTGGGGCGAACGCCCTGTGCGGAATTGTTGATTAAACGCTTGCGAAAGAGTCCCGCCCTGCGTTTATTTTCTAGCTCCGAATTAAGATCGAACATTGCGGCCCAATAACAAATCAGGCTGCTGCCGTCTCCTTCGAGTCTTGCCGAAGTTTTGCGCTGGCATTGATACCGAGTTTTTCGAATAAGGCCAGATCCTCATTTTCTTCAGGATTAGGTGTGGTCAACAGCTTGTCACCGTAAAAAATAGAATTCGCGCCTGCCAGAAAACAAAGCGCCTGCATTTCTTCACTCATATCATTTCGCCCGGCCGACAGGCGCACAGTAGACTTGGGCATGATGATGCGGGCCACCGCAATGGTGCGCGCAAATTCAATCGGGTCGAGCGTCTCGGTGCCGTACAAGGGCGTATTTTCGACCTGGACTAGCAAATTGATTGGCACGCTTTGCGGGTGCTCGGGTAAATTGGCCAGTTGTTGCAACAACGCTGCCCGGTCCAGATCAGTCTCACCCATGCCGATGATTCCGCCGCAACAAACGTTGATGTTTTCGGCGCGTACATTTTCCAGCGTATCGAGCCTGTCCTGATAGGTCCGAGTGGTAATAATTTCCTTGTAGTATTCGGGCGAGGTATCCAGGTTATGGTTATAGTAATCGAGTCCCGCTGCCTTCAGTTTTTTTGTCTGTGGCCGGGTCAGCATTCCCAGAGTGACACAGGTTTCCAGGTCCAGATCTTTTACCACGCCGATCATCTCGATGACTTTATCGAGATTCTTATCGGTCGGGTTACGCCAGGCAGCGCCCATGCAAAAACGGCTGGCGCCGTTGTTTTTTGCATTCAATGCCGCCTGTCTGACGTCTTCGAGTGGCATCAGGCGTTCGCGTTCGAGACCGGTATCGTACTTCGCACTTTGCGGGCAATAGGAACAATCTTCGGGGCAGGCGCCGGTTTTAATGCTCAGCAATGAACTGATCTGCACCGCGTTCGGATCGAAGTAGCGGCGGTGCGTAGTCTGCGCCTGAAATAATAAATCGTTGAAAGATTTCGCGAAAAGCGCTTTAATTTCATCCAGCGTCCAATCGTGCCTGATCGGTTGTACTAAGTCGGTCATAATTTCAATAGTTTCGAAGTCGATTAGGACGCCAAGTCTATTGCAACAAAGGGATTAGTCAATGTCAGGAAGACAAATTCGAGCGACACTGCATGCTTTAATCACCCGCGTACTTGACCCAGGCTTATGCCTCGGCTGTTCGCACGCGTTGGATCCAGGGCAATATTTCTGTGATGCCTGTGGAAACACTCTGAAATGTGTTTCGACGCCCTGCTCCCTGTGTGGACTCGACAACCAGAGTAGCAATTCGATCTGTGCTCGCTGCCTGTACGACCCACCGCGCTGGCAGAAAATGATCGCGCCGCTCGTCTACCAGGGATTCGGTCGCGACCTATTGCTCCAGTTAAAGTTTTCCGATAGCCTGCATCTGGCTAATAGCCTCACGACTCACTTGATCAATCATTTTCGTAACAGCAAGCCAGCGCCAGAAGTATTGCTACCGGTACCCCTGCACCGTAAACGCCTGCTCGAACGGGGATACAATCAGGCGTTCGAAATCGCCAGAATCCTGTCGCGACTGCTCGACATACCGGTCGATACCCGCGCCTTACATCGAATTCGAAACACGGACAGCCAATCGGGTTTATCTGCTAATCAACGCGAGAAAAACATACTCAAGGCTTTCGCTTACGCGACTTCTTCGTCCTATTCCCATGTGGCTGTAGTCGATGACATCGTCACTACCGGATCTACAGTCAACGAAATCACCAAAACCCTGCACCGTGGAGGGGTGAAATATGTCGAGGTTTGGGGAATAGCTCGAGCTTTTAAATAGCACAGGCAGGCTTCAAACTGAAGTAGTTCGCATTCCACAAAACCTTCGAATCGTCTAGGCTTTATGAACCCGGAATAAAATTTCGCAGGTGATCAAAAACCAGTCCATGTAATTGATGAACTGCATGTTCCGAGTAATAACTACGCGCGGGATCGACAAAAAAGCGTCCACGATGATAAGACGTCGAGTGTAGACCCTTCTGCACATTTTCGACCAGAGCTACGTCCTCTGGCCCAAGTACTTCGCTAAAATAACGATAGATCTCGCGACTTGTCTGATCCAGTTCTCCGTCGGGTGTGTAAACCGAAAAAACCTGGTGAGTAGATTCAGTAGCGGTTGCGCCAAATACGAAACTGGCAATGGCGCGGCTGCCTGGAAACAGGATAAATGCAACATCGGGCCAGACGTAAAACGTTACAAACTCACGCTCTGATTCGGTCAATCCTGCGGGCAGATTATACGCTGAATTTTCGGTACGGCAGATACCTCCCTGCCATGACCATATTCCGCTCGCTTCAACCGAATAAGTATCCATGTCGACCAGGTCTACAAAAGCCCTGTGCGCAGGCTGACAATGGTAACATTCGAGCAGGTTATCACCGACGTTTTTCCAGTTGGCGGCAATATCGAAGGTGACCGACTCTGCGAGATGAAAATTTTCAAGATCGGGCAAACGCCGGGTCAGGCGTTCGACGCCAGGTGAAATTTGCGGGGCCAGTGGATCCGCATCCAGATTATGATTGACAAAAATAAATCCCATGATGCTTTCAACTTTCAGGGCGTCAAGCTGTATTGCTGATTTATCGAATCCACGAATTGATTCGCAATGTGGCGCCGAGTGCAACAACCCCGATCTGTCATAGGCCCAGGCATGGTAGGGACAAGTGATTAGTTTTGACTTAAGCCTGCCACGAGATTCTGTAAATAGTGGGTGTGCGCGATGCTTGCAAACGTTATGGAAGGCCCTGATGGAACCATCCTCGCAGCGTAAAACAAAAACCGGGTGATCCACAATCGAAACGGTGAGATAGTCGCCATCATCGGGTATGTCGTTGACATGCCCAACACAACGCCAGCTTTGACGAAAAATATGTCTCTTTTCGAGTTCGAACCAGTGATGATCATAATAGGTTGTCGAGGGTAAGGTCGAGGCTGTTTCAGGGTTGGTGTCGAAGTCAATTTGAAGGATGTTTATATCGCGCCTCGATGACATCATGACCCTCTCAATGTTTGAATAATATTGATAGTTATAAGACCTAAATTTACCGCAATGCTAATAGTTGGCAAATTCCTTAACTTCAGGGATGAAACTCAACTTCCAATTGACTAATTTTCTGCGCCCATAGTGCGGGACCTGTCTGGTGTATCGACACACCCTTGTGATCCACAGCGACGGTAACCGGCATGTCTTCTAGCTCGAATTCATATATCGCTTCCATGCCTAGCTCGGGGAAGCCGACTACTTTGGCTGCCTTGATCGCCTGCGACACCAGATAAGCCGCACCGCCGACCGCCATCAGGTATACCGCCTCAAATTCCTTAATTGCCTCGATCGCTGTGGGCCCACGTTCGGCTTTACCGATCATGCCCAGCAAGCCAGTTTTTTCCAGCATCGTGTGGGTGAATTTATCCATTCGCGTCGCAGTCGTCGGCCCGGCTGGTCCGACCACTTCATCGCGCATCGGGTCGACTGGGCCCACGTAATAAATAAATCGACCCTTCAGGTCGACTGGCAATGGCTCGCCTTTTTCGAGCATTTCAACCATTTTTTTATGTGCCACATCGCGGCCGGTGAACATTTTACCACTGAGTAACAAGGTATCTCCCGGCTTCCAGCTCCTGACTTCGTCGTGGGTAATATTATCGAGATTGACCCGCTTTACATTATCACCGATTTCTCGCGTTACCTCGGGCCAGTCTTCCAGATTCGGTGCTTTAAACGTCGCCGCTCCGCTGCCATCGAGCACGAAGTGGGTATGTCGAGTCGCGGCACAGTTAGGAATAATTGCAACCGCCTTGTTCGCCGCATGCGCTGGGTAGTCTTTTACTTTTACATCCATTACGGTAGTCATGCCGCCTAATCCCTGTGCACCGATTCCGAGTCGGTTTACCTTATCGTATAACTCAATGCGTAATTCTTCCGCCCGATTATTGGCACCGCGTGCCTGCAGGTCCTGAATATCTATCGGTTCGAGTAAAGCCTGTTTAGCAAGAAGCATAGCTTTTTCTGCGGTACCCCCTATGCCTATGCCGAGCATGCCAGGTGGGCACCAGCCAGCACCCATGAGCGGCACCATGCTTAGCACCCAGTCCACTACCGAATCTGAAGGGTTAAGCATTGCGAATTTAGCCTTGGCTTCACTGCCACCACCTTTCGCGGAAACATGCACTTCAACAGTATCACCCATTACAATTTCATAATGAATCACGCCGGGGGTATTGTCGCCGGTATTTTTTCGTGCACCGTCGGGGTCTTCCATAATTGATGCACGTAATTTATTATCAGGGTCGAGATAGGCTCGGCGAATACCTTCATTACACATGTCGGAAACCGACATATCAGCTTGCCACTGCACGTTCATACCCACATTCAGGAATACGTTAACGATACCGGTATCCTGACAAATCGGGCGATGCCCCAGTGCGCACATTCTGGAATTGATCAGTATCTGCGCGATCGCATCTTTCGCAGCCGGATTGAGTTCGCGTTGGTAGGCCTGGTCCATGGCGCGAATAAAATCAGTGGAATGATAATAAGAGATAAACTGGAGTGCTCCTGCGATGCTTTCAATCAGATCCTGCTGTTTTATGATGGTCATAGCTATACCCTCACTGGTAATTTGTTACTAGTGTGAACGATATTTTAGCCTGTTTGACAGGGTAATGTACCGACTACGCACAAGTTTCATTAGAAATATCTCACTCTCCCGAAGGCCTAGTACCGTTCGAAGCGTACCCGGCGGGTACTCTTCAAGAGTGAAGATACCTCGGTGAAAGGGATCAAAACCTTATTTTTCACAACAGATGCTCTTCAAGAGTGAAGATGTAGCCCACATGGGTTCACCCACATGGGGTCAGGTCTTTCCAAATCACATCTGTCCTGTTAAACTCCACCAATGGCAAGACCCCTGCGATTAGAATACCCTGGTGCAATTTATCATGTCACCGCTCGAGGAGACAGAAGGGAATCGATCTATGAAGACGATAATGACCGATTACAGTGGTTAGATATATTGTCAAAGGCGTGTGAACGATATAACTGGCAAGTTCATGCTTATTGCCTGATGGATAATCACTACCATGTTTTGCTGGAAACCGCTGAGGGTAACTTATCGAAAGGTATGCGGCATTTAAACGGCGTCTATACACAATATTTTAACCGCCAGCATAATCGTGTCGGTCATGTGTTTCAGGGGCGATTTAAAGCGATATTGGTTGAGAAGGAAGCCTACCTACTGGAATTATCGCGATACGTAGTGCTCAACCCGATCAGAGCGCGGATGATTAAAGAT
>JADFJT010000103.1 GCA_022566015.1 Pseudomonadota bacterium
CACGCCAACCGTTATCGGTATGGCGACGATTGCAGGTGCGGGGTTGATGGCAATTAAGAAATGACCTCTTCGGGTACCTTTGAGTCATTTACAGCTGATTTCTGAATGCCCGCTTCCTGCCGTTAATTCAGGGCTTTTGTCAGTATCGTCAGTACCATCTTTTAGGATTTCAGAAATTTCAAGAAACCTTAAATATAGTGATTTTTAAGAGCTATCCGTACACCAATCCGTACACGATTCTAACCGTATAAATAAAAAAGCCCTAACTATCAATAAGTTAAGGCTTAAATATGGTGGAGACGGCGGGAATCGAACCCGCGTCCGCAAGCCCTCTGCCATCGGTTCTACATGTTTATTCCGACATTAATTTAACTATTTGCTACCCGCCGGACGGGGAAGACAAACAGCGATTCCGGTACTTGTTTAATGCTTTGGCCCCGAACGAGCCTCCATCACGATTCTATGAGAGCGATGCCCGAATGTTCCGAAGAACCTGGACGCATAGACACGGCTCCAGTCGGACAGCATTCTACCGGTTATTAAGCGGCGAGTGCGTAGTTGTCGTCGTTGGCAACTATAATTTGCAGAAGAGTTTACGAGATATTCTACATTCTCGACATGCACCTCAGGTTTCGCGACCCACGTCGAAGCCAGGTCGTCCCCAGGAACTGAAATTATAGCCTATCAATTCCGGTTTGTGTTGGTGCAGATCACGTTTTCGGCTATTATCTGCGCAAATTTTTTCCTTATCGTTTCTACTCAAACCGCTCAATATGCTATGTATTCCCGGTAGCCCTGCCTTATCTGATTTCAGACTCGATAAATTACTTCAAAGGTTCACTAAACGAGCTATTGAAGTTAACCGTATTAGTAGTCGATACATCCATTTGGTGGATATAGCTGATCAGGGGCTTGATGCATCCGAAACTAAAATATTAAATAATCTGTTGAATTATGGTCCAGCCCTGGAAGAGCATTCGATTGAAGGGGCAGATTATTATGTGATTCCCCGCCCTGGCACGATTTCCCCCTGGGCCAGCAAGGCAACCGACATTGCGCTTCATTGTGGATTAGCCAAAATAAACCGAATCGAACGTGGGATTCACTATACCGTCGATGCTGTCGATTCGCAGTCACAACAGGCGGTAATCGCCGATCTATTACACGACCGTATGATCGAACAGGTGTTTCGGAATTTGCCGGAATGCGAGTTGCTGTTTGAAAGCCATGATCCACGCCCCCTGTCGGAAATCGACCTGGCCAGGCGAGGGTCCGAAGCGCTGGCCTTAGCCAACCGCGAACTTGGCCTCGCCTTATCGCAGGATGAAATTGACTATCTGGCCGATGCCTACGCGGGCTTGCAACGCAACCCGACCGATGTCGAATTGATGATGTTTGCGCAGGCCAATTCCGAGCATTGCCGCCACAAGATATTTAATGCTAGCTGGACTATCGACGGCGAAGACCAGAATGCCTCGCTATTCGAAATGATCAGGAATACCTATGCGATGCACAGCGAGGGTGTGCTGTCTGCTTATCATGATAATTCAGCGGTTATCGCCGGGTTTGCCGGGCTTAAGCTGGCACCTTCGAGTGAGCAGGGTGTTTACCGTTACGAAGAGTCACAACTCGACATTTTGATGAAAGTCGAAACCCACAATCATCCCACTGCGATTTCGCCTTTTCCCGGCGCTGCTACCGGTTCCGGCGGTGAAATACGCGACGAAGGGGCGACTGGAATCGGATCTAAACCCAAGGCAGGTTTGTGCGGATTTTCAGTTTCTAATTTGAGAATCCCAGGGTTTGAACAACCTTGGGAACAAGTTTATGGTAAGCCCGATCGAATAGTGTCGGCGCTCGATATCATGATCGATGGCCCGATTGGCGCCGCATCGTTTAATAACGAGTTTGGTCGGCCCAATACCTGTGGCTATTTTCGGACTTATGAGCAGGAGGTCAATACCGAAAACGGGACTGAAATTCGGGGCTACCACAAGCCGATCATGGTCGCGGGTGGAGTCGGTTCGATTCGACGTGAACACATCGACAAGAAGGACATTCCGCCGGGTGCAAATATATTAGTGCTCGGTGGACCCGCCATGTTGATTGGACTTGGGGGTGGCGCAGCTTCGTCGATGGCAAGCGGGACTAGTCGTGAGAATCTCGATTTCGCTTCGGTACAACGCGGTAACCCAGAAATGGAACGGCGTGTGCAGGAAGTAATCGACCGTTGTTTTGCGCAGGGTGATAATAACCCGATCCTGTCGCTGCACGATGTCGGCGCCGGCGGGTTGTCGAATGCGCTGCCAGAACTGGTGAACGATGCCGGACGCGGTGCCGAGCTGGATTTGCGTGCAGTGCCCAACGATGAACCTGGAATGTCACCGATGGAAATCTGGTGCAACGAAAGCCAGGAGCGTTATGTGCTCGCGATTGCCGATGAACGTCTGCAAGAGTTTCTTAGCCTGTGTCAACGCGAACGGTGTATCTATGCAGTCCTCGGCAAGGCAACCGAAGAAAAATTGTTACGCGTGATCGACCCTCACTTCGATAATTCACCGGTCGATTTGCCGCTGGAAATCCTGCTCGGTAAAACGCCTAAGATGCATCGAGACGTGGCGCGTATTTCGATATCGCAGAAGCCATTCGACACCAGTGACATCGAAATTACCAAAGCTCTCTACCGCGTTTTGAAATTACCCTCGGTAGCCGACAAGACTTTCCTGATCAGTATCGGGGATCGCTCGGTGAGTGGCCTGGTCGCACGCGATCAAATGGTTGGACCCTGGCAAGTGCCGGTCGCTGATGCTTCGGTGACGCTGACCGATTACCAGGGATATAGCGGGGAAGTGATGAGTATCGGTGAGAAGGCGCCGCTCGCGATTCTCGATGCACCCGCATCTGGCCGAATGGCACTCGGCGAAGCGCTCACCAATATGGCGTCGGCCTGGGTCGGCGACCTGTCGCGCACAGTTTTGTCGGCTAACTGGATGGCCGCAGCTGGCCACGATGGAGAAGACGCACGCCTGTTCGACACGGTTCAGACGCTGGGTATGGACGTCTGCCCGCAGCTAGGTATCACGATTCCAGTGGGTAAGGATTCGTTGTCGATGAAGACGACCTGGAAAGATGATTCAGGGATAAAGGCTGTGACTTCGCCGTTGTCGGTGATTATATCGGCCTTTGCGCCGGTTCCCGATGTGCGAAAAGTGATAACGCCCGATATCAAGCCCTGTGAGGAAGGTTCGCAGCTCCTGTTAATTGATCTGGGTGGTGGGAAAAATCGCCTGGGCGCGTCGGCACTGGCACAGGTATACCAGCAAACCGGCGACATCGGTCCCGATATGGACGATGTTGCGCTATTTAAGTCGTTCTTTACGGCTGTTCAGCAACTGATAGCGCAGGAATTGATTCTGGCTTACCACGACCGTTCCGACGGCGGTTTGGTTACGACACTTTGCGAAATGGCCTTTGCCGGGAATAGCGGCCTTAAATGCGATGTATCAGACCTGGGCGAAGTGCCGATTTCGATATTATTCGCCGAAGAACTGGGTGCGGTGATTCAGGTGACGCAATCTCAGCTGGGCCGGGTGCACGAAGTAATGAAAAATTTTGGTCTTACCGATTTCTGTCATTCGATTGGAGTCCCTGTCGAATCTGGAACCCTGGTGATCGAGCACCAGGGCACTACCGTTTTGGACCAGTCAATTGTTGCGTTACGACGCGCCTGGTCGGAAACCACGTATCAGATGCAAAAATTACGCGACAACCCTGAATGTGCACAGCAAGAATACGATTCGATATTGAACAGCCAAAAGCCTGCTCTTTTTTCAAAACTGAGTTTTGACCCTGATGAGGATGTAACTGCCGCTTTTATTGGTGATAACAGGCCGCGAATCGCAATCCTGCGTGAACAGGGGGTCAACGGTCAGGTAGAAATGGCTGCTGCATTTGAGCGGGCGGGGTTCACCCCGGTCGATGTGCACATGAGCGATATCATCGAAGGCCGAACCAGCCTGACTGATTTTCAGGGGATAGCTGCCTGTGGCGGATTTTCCTACGGCGATGTGCTCGGGGCCGGGGAAGGCTGGGCCAAGTCGATACTGTTCAACCCGCGCGCCTACGACGAATTTAGCGCATTTTTCGATCGAGATAGCAGTTTTGGCCTCGGAATATGCAATGGTTGCCAAATGATGTCGAATCTTTACCAGTTGATACCGGGCGCGTCAAACTGGCCACGATTTGTTCGAAACAAATCGGAACAGTTTGAAGCCAGGGTAGTCATGGTCGAAATACTCGAATCACCATCGTTATTCCTCGATAGTATGCAAGGATCGATGATGCCGGTGGTGGTCGCCCACGGTGAGGGCAGGGTGGAGGAGCGGGCGAGTAGTAGCCAGACGCTGCTAGATCAGCGTCTTGCCTGCCTTCGTTTTGTCGATGCCGATGAAAAGCCGAGTGAAATCTACCCGATCAATCCCAGCGGGTCGGCACTGGGATTGAACGGTTTTACCAATGAAGATGGTCGGTTCACTATCCTGATGCCGCATCCAGAGCGTATCTTCAGAAGCATACAAAACTCCTGGCAGTCACCCGACTGGGGAGAATACAGTCCCTGGATGCGTCTGTTCAGGAATGCGAGAAAGTGGTTGCGGTAAGATGAATATTTTCCTCAGATCGAGAAATGGTCGAATGAATTCGACCCTACCTAATCGGCACTCCAGTTAGTAGGGCCGAATTTATTCGGCCGATAATAAAATTGTTAAAATATGATAGTTTTGGGATAATTTCTGTGATATCTCCTACTATAATTGCCATATTAGGCTTCAGAAAGAACTTATTGTTCCGGTGCCAGTCAAGTCAACCAGTTTAAACAGAGTATTTATTCGTGATTAAAATCAAGAAATTATCAGATATTCCATCTTCAGAAATTACCCCTGAATCTGTCTACCATCAAAGACGGGCATTCATGAAAACCTCTAGTATGTTAGGTACTGCATTGTTGCTCAGCCCCTGGGCTGGTGTGAGCGCCTCGGTAATGATTGGTGACTATCAAAAAAATGTCATCACCCTGGATGAGGAGCTTACGCCTGAAGAGGATGCCACAAGCTACAATAACTTTTATGAATTCGGCACTGGTAAAACTGACCCGGCCCGAAATGCAAAGGACTTTACCACCGACGACTGGATGATCACGGTAGGTGGTGCCTGCGAAAAACCCGGTGAATACTCACTGGAAGACTTGATCAAACCCTTTGCTATCGAAGAGAGAATATACCGCCTGCGCTGTGTCGAAGCCTGGTCGATGGTAATTCCCTGGTTAGGGGTGCCGCTAGCATCGATTATAAAGTCGTTGCAGCCGACTTCTAATGCAAAATATGTGGCGTTCACAACATTGCACGACTCCCAACGGATGCCTGGACAAAAACGCAGTGTGCTGCGTTGGCCATACAGAGAAGGCTTGCGTATCGACGAGGCCATGAACCCGCTCACATTACTGGCAGTTGGCATGTACGGTAAAACCATGCCAAATCAGAACGGCGCGCCTGTCAGGCTTGTCACACCCTGGAAATATGGGTTCAAGAGCATCAAATCGATAGTCAGCATCGATTTTGTCGAAGAGCAACCGCAAACCACCTGGAATATGGAAGGCCCGCGCGAATACGGTTTTTACTCCAATGTGAATCCGACCGTCGATCATCCGCGCTGGTCACAAAAAAAGGAACGCCGGATTGGTGATATATTCAAACGCCCGACATTGATGTTCAATGGCTACGAAGAAGAAGTCGCCCACCTGTACGATGGCATGGATTTAAGGACTAATTATTAATGCTGGATTTATCCAAAATGCTCCGATCCTCTTTTGCTAAACCGGTACTTTTTATCCTGTGCCTGGTTCCGATTTCGGCCCTGGTATGGCGCGCATTCTATGGAGACCTGGGCGCTAATCCGATTGAAACGATTACTCGTGATGTTGGTGACTGGACGCTGCGTTTTTTGCTGATCACGATTGCTATTTCGCCGCTTCGGCAATGGTTTGGCTGGACTGTAATACTTCGTTTCAGACGCATGTTGGGGCTTTACGTATTTTTTTATGCCTTCTGCCACTTCCTGATATGGTTTGTTGCCGATCACTCGTTTGATTTTTCTGAAATGCTGGAAGACATTATCAAGCGCCCTTATATTACGTTCGGGTTCAGCGCCTTTCTGTTGCTCGTTCCATTAGCAGTCACTTCAAATCAGTCCATGGTCAGGCGTCTGGGTAAGCGCTGGAAGCAATTGCATCGGCTGACTTATGCGATTGTGATGCTTGGGGTTTTGCATTATCTGTGGCAAGTCAAGGCCGACTACCTTGAACCAGGAATCTATGCGGTGATTGCGGGTTTATTACTATTGCAGCGGGTCGACTTTAAGAAATGGTTCGATGCCAGAACCTCTGTGCAGTCGAGTAAACCCGCCTGAATAAAGTTTATAACGGCAAGGATTATACCTGCAAGGTCAAATTCATTTGGCCATATATAGCTATATCGGTAAAACGACTTCGACCCTGCACGTCATTTCTCAACCGAGAAGATAGATATACCCAGATTACTATTGAGTGATTGAAAGCAGTCCATTTTCGCCGCTTGAAGTGAAAATCCATCGGAGTGCAGGCAGTACTCCAGCCAAAGCCCGTCTATTAATGCGATTAATCGCCGTGCCATACTGTTGGCATCGACATTTAGTTTATTTGCCTGGGCAATTTCGTTTATCGCGGTAATCAGTTTCGCTTTATATATTTCGTATCGGTTCTGGTGTAAAGATTTTAGCTTTGGACTGGTAGCCACCTGTCCCCAAATTGCTAACCAGGCGCGTAAATTTGACTTGTCGAAAGTGAGTTCGTCAAAGCTGTTTTCGATCAATAGCTCTATTTGTTGCTTTGGCGATTCGGTGTATTCATCTCGTACCAGATATGCGGTCATGGCGCTGTATATTTTCAGTAGCAACTCGTCCTTGGTTTTAAAGTGATGGTTGATTAAACCTCGGGAAACGCCAGCCTGCTTACGTATATTGTCGATAGTAAATGCAGACATCCCACCCTGTCCCAGACACCGAATTCCTGCCTCAATTAAGTCCTGGCGACGTTGTGCAGATGTTTTTCTTAGATAAGCGATATTCTTCTCAGGCATCTCAGGTGTACTCGCTAAACGATGTGCCACAAACAGGAAGTAGTAATTGCAAAATAATATATCTTATTATACGATCGTTCAACAAGATTAATTCAGGGCCAGAAATCGATGTCACGTAATCCTTACTACGATGTGCTATTTGACTCGGTCCAGATAGGACCGGTGACAGCGCCTAATCGTTTCTACCAGACGCCGCATGCAACGGGCATGGGGAATATGAAACCCAATAGCTCGGCAACTTTGCGAGGAATTAAGGCCGAAGGAGGTTGGGGGGTGGTCTGTACCGAATATTGCTCGATCCATCCCAGTGCCGATGATTCTCCTTATACCTATCTAACCCTGTGGGACGATGAAGATGCGCATCAATTATCCTATACCAGTGAAGCTATTCACGCACATGGCTCTTTAGCCGGCATTGAGCTATGGCACGGCGGGTTCCATACTAATAATCGTGAAACGCGTGAAGTCACCATAGGGCCGATGGCTGGGTCGACCGAATACATGCAACCGGGTCAGGTTCGTGCCATGGAAATAAGTGATATTAAAGCCTTTCGCAAATGGCACCGCGATGCGGCGATCCGGGCGATGCAGGCTAACTTCGATATTGTTTACGTGTACGCGGGTCACGAGTATCTGCCCTTTCAATTTCTCTCTCCTCGATTCAATCAACGGTCGGATGAGTACGGTGGATCCTTAATTAATCGTTCGCGATTGCTGCGTGAAATGATCGAAGATACACTCGAAGCAGTCGGCCATCGCTGCGCAGTAGCTGTACGTCTGGCAGTAGACGAGCTACAGGGTGATAAGGGAATTACCAGTGAATACGAAGGGCGTAAGATTATCGAGTACCTGGGCGAGATGCCCGATCTTTGGGATATTGCGTTAGGGGGTGGACTGGGCAACGATTCTTGCAGCTCCCGATTTTCTCCCGAAGCTTACCAGGAAAAGTATGCAGGCTTTGTCAAAACGGTGACTTCCAAACCGGTCGTCAGCGTGGGTCGTTTTACTTCACCGGATACAATGGTGGGACAGATCAAACGTGGCGTGCAGGATTTTATTGGTGCGGCACGACCGTCGATAGCCGATCCGTTTCTGCCGGCGAAGATAAACCAGGGGCGGGAAGATGAAATCCGTGAGTGCATCGGATGTAATATCTGCCGCTCTGCCAATAACGAAGGGGTGCCGTTGCGCTGTACGCAAAATCCTACTATGGGTGAAGAATGGCGTCGGGGGTGGCATCCGGACTATATTCCGACTAAGCACAGGGAATCGAAGTTACTCGTTATTGGCGGGGGACCAGCGGGACTGGAAGTAAGCCTGGCACTCGGTGACCGTGGTTACCAGGTAACACTCGCCGAAGCGAACGACGAGCTCGGTGGGCGCGTCGTCCACGAATCGAGCTTGCCGGGATTGCAGCACTGGATACGGGTACGCGACTATCGTCGCTATCTGATCGGCCGAATGAGCAATGTAGATGTTTATTTACAGAGCGAACTTGGCGCCGGTGATATTGAGGAATTTAACGCTGACCAGATCATAATTGCCAGTGGTAGTGAATGGCGTCGAGATGGCGTGGGTACGAATGTGCACCGCCCCGTCGAGGTATCCGATAAAGCGCAGATCTTAACCCCGGACGATATTTTTTCCGGTGTTGAACTCAGCGGTGACGTACTCATTTACGACGACGAACACTATATGATGGCGGGGGCACTCGCCGAAAAACTGTTACTCGCCGGTCATTCGGTGACTTACCTCAGCCCCGCAATGATGATTTCAAGCTGGACTACGATGACCGACGAACAGGAATTTATCCAGTCGCGCCTGATATCTCTTGGAATTAATACGGTTTTCACACAGAAAATCAGCCGAATTGAAGCCGCGAAGCTGATTACTCGGTGTATATACAGTGAGGAATCGTTCGAGCACCCGTTCACTAACCTGATCATGATTACCGGGCGCCTGCCGAAGGCCGATTTGTACTATCAACTGGAACATCTAAAGCCGGTTAGAATCGGTGATTGTTTTGTTCCTTCAAGCATAGCCGATGCGGTTTACTCTGGACACAAATTTGCGCGTGAATATGGTGAAGAGGTGGCAAACATCAAGCCCAGACGCGAGCGAGCATTGTTTCAGTCAGTCAGCCTGCCGCTTAATTCAGGCGCCAGGTCGTGACCGAAAAGTCACGTCGTCGAACTGGACGTAAACCCCGTACTGCGGGTGTTATCGCACAACCGCCATGGAATCCCATTTACTACCAGGGTCCGCCCATTTCGATACTGAACGACGATCAAATTGAAACTATACACAACACGGCATTGACAATATTGGAGGAAATCGGGATGGCCGTACTCGCACCGATTGCGCGCGAAAAGTTTGCCGGCGCTGGTTTCGATGTCGACCCTCATTCTGATCGTATACGCTTTGACGCAAGCCAGATTGAGTCACTGGTCTCTCAGGCGCCGTCCTCGTTCACACTGTACGCCCGTAATCCAGCTAAAAATATCAAGATTGGTGATGGCCATGCGGTGTTTTGCTCTGTCGGAGGACCTGCTTATGTGATGGATAGCGATAAAGGGCGACGCGCCGGCACCTATGTTGAAATGTGCGATTTTCTGCGCCTGGTGCAAAGCCTGGATATATTGCACCAGGAGGGAGGTGGTGGGTTCGAAGCATTGGACCTGCCTGCCGAAAGCAGGCATCTTGATTTATATTACGCCCAATGTACCTTGCTCGATAAAACCTGGCAGCCCTGGACGATAGGCCGAGAACAGGCGATGGACGCGATCGAAATGGCGGCGATCATGCTGGGCAAAACGCCAGAGGCGCTTATTGAAAAGCCTGTATTTAGCTGCGTTATCAATACTAATTCGCCGTTACAACTCGATATTCCGATGGCCGAGGGATTGATCACGATGGCTGAATACGGGCAGGCGATCATCGTTACACCCTTCACGCTGTCGGGTGCAATGTCGCCGATCACCCTGGCTGGTGCGCTCGCGCAACAACATGCTGAGGCGATGATGGGTATAGCATTGGCCCAAATCGTTCGACCGGGCACGCCGGTGCTTTACGGCGGATTTACATCGAATGTCGATATGAAAACCGGATCGCCAGCGTTTGGTACCCCTGAGTACGTTCAGGCTGCACAGGCCTCGGGGCAGCTTGCTCGGCACCTTGGGCTACCGTTTCGTTCCAGTAACGTGACAGCG
>JADFJT010000104.1 GCA_022566015.1 Pseudomonadota bacterium
GGGTTTCCACGCGATGTTGCAGACTTCGCAGGGCCGGAGATTTATCGACCCCGAGGCGGGTAGCACTAGCTCGAATCGCTATCTCGCGCGTACTCGTGACGCGTATCAGCCGAGCGAGCCATTTTATTGCAGGGTGGATGAACTGGAGATCAATCGGTCGAGTCAGCCGGTTTTGGGCAATAGGATAGTGAGTCGGATTCCAGGCAGCTTACTGACCTACCGGTTAGCAGTATCGGCTACCAAACAATATGCTGATGCGCTTGGCGGGGGAAAAACCGCAGCCATGAATGGAATAATCACAGCAATTAACCGTATTAACCAGATTTTTGAACTCGACCTGGGAATTCGCCTGGTGTTGGTGGTTAATAATAATGACCTGATCGACGATATGGGAGCCAAAAGTGGATTTTATCTGTCCGACGGGTCAGAAAAAGATAGCCTTTCATTACTATTTGAAAACCAGAGTTGGACAGATGCCACCCTGGGTAGTGCCAATTACGATATAGGGCATATCTTTTCCACCCAAAGCGGCGGTGTCGCCCTATTCGAGGCAGTCTGTGATGCCTCGATCAAGGCGCAGGGGTCTACCGGGTTGCCTAGCCCGATACCTAACCCGATAGGTGATCCATTCTATATCGATTTTGTGGCCCACGAAATTGGTCATCAATTTGGCGCCGATCATACCTTCAATGGTACGACGCTAAGCTGTGGCAGTGGGCGCGAGGCTTCGACAGCCTTCGAGCCGGGAAGCGGTTCGACCATCATGGCCTATGCTGGAATTTGTGGTACGGAAAATATTCAACTCAATAGCGACGCCACTTTTCACGCTGCGTCTATCGCGCAAATCGATAATTTCGTCACGTCCGGCGGTGGGGCGTTATGTGATGCCAGCTTTATAATTGCAAATTCTGACCCGACCGCAAATGCGGGCCCTGATCGAAATATCCCGGTTGGAACGCCCTTTCAATTGTCTGCTATTGTCAGTCCCGATCCTGACGGTGACGCGCTCAGTTACCAATGGGACCAGATGGATGCTGGAAGTGCGACCTCATCGACTACCCTGGGTGACGATTTAGGCGACAACGCCTTAATAAGAACTTATCTGCCGCAGGCAACTGGGAATCGGGATATTCCGGCTCTGGGTACCCAGGTAGTCGATGGTCCCTACGATTTAAGCGAAGCCTTGCCCTGTACCGCACGAGACTTGAATTTTCGTCTGACCGTGCGCGACGGCAAAAGCGGGCAGGATACCGACGATTTAAAATTAACCGTCGATGCTAACTCGGGCCCATTCAGGGTTACTTCCCATACGACGGCTAGTTCTATCTTAGAGAGCGACCTTAAGGCATTGGTAACTTGGGATGTCGCTAATACCGATAACGCATTAGTGAACTGTCAGAATGTCGATATCGACCTCTTAACTTTTTCGACCGACCATTCTACTTACTCAGTACACAATCTAGTAACTAATACGCCTAACGATGGTGGGTATCCGGTGCTAATTTCTGGAGATACCAATGCTCAGGCAAGATTCCGGGTGAAGTGTAACGATAATATTTTTTATGATATATCGGACGCCGATTTGAATTTTGTTGGAAGTGGTGCCCCATATGACACCAGTCAATTTAATACTTTTTTTAATTCTGCTAATCAGGCAATTCTCGCTGCAGCTACCTGTAGCGGCGCTCCAGCCATCGGCAGTGGTGGAGGCGGAAGTTTTGCCAACTTTGGCGCCAATGCCAGTATCGTCGACACCCTGTGGCTAATTTCCCTGTTGAGCCTGCTATTAGGCACTTCATTAAAGCGAGCACGCTTTAAAAGATTTCGGCCCGAAGCTTCGCTACGTCCAGAATGACGGAGAGCGATTAAAACCGGTCTTTCCCGACAATTTTGGTCATTCCCGCGAAAGTGAAAATCTTGTGCCGAATGGCTTCGCATTAAAAATTACTAGCTCGTCGCTTCGATGCATCCAAATTGACGCAGCGTGGCTTAGGGCTTGCAGTGTAGCTTGATTATCGCGTTGTACTTGAGCGCGTAACTGCGTGCTTCTTGCATTAATCTCAGGTGTTCGGCACTGCGTACCACGTCAGAAATTCCATCGATGAGTCGCAGGCCGCATCTCAGTTCGTACTTCAGCATTTCTTTCTGGACCACTCCGGGAATACTCACACTGCGGGTTGCCAGACCGAGCAACCGGAAATCCGCTTTCTTGAGCGCCTGTTTGGCGTCAGCCTGAGGGTCAGCCGTATCCAGCCACTGTAATTTTTGAACGTAGGGATCTGTCGAGCCGGTAGCGCAGCCAGCGGTGACAAATAACAGCGTGATTACGAGAGCGATATATTTCATAGAAGTGGATAAAAACCAGATATCGGCGCGATGATGGCATAAAAATGCCGGGCTGTAACTCGAATCTCAATAGGCACAATACCATCTGGCGCCAACGAGCAGCCATTCGGTGTTATTTGCGTCGCGTTGGTATCATACCGTCGATCATCCTTAAATAGGCTGGTGGGCCGATGCGCACTGCTTCGAGATCATTCTGGTTGGGCATCGCACAAGTAGGATTGTTAGCCATTTACGATGAGTGAATCCAAAAATACATCGCATAGAAATCTTGCTGCACTATACTTTGTATGATGCGAGCGTTAATTATAGAAAATAGCCGACTGTATCGACAATTGCTGGATAGCATTCTTGGTCAACATGTTCTCGGCTGCCGATAAGGGTGTTTATCTGGCCAAGGAGAATGGCCGCAACCAGTCAGTATTTGTAGCGATGGAGTAAGCAGTCGTGAAGTTCTTTTGTACTTAGTAAGTAAATCAGGTTGTCTGGCAATAGCTCGAACAATAAAGACCAGGCCTGAATCAAAAATTAACATCCGTTGCCCATGGCACCATCCACCCAGAACAGCGTGAGTGTGGTTCAGAAAACGCGGTGGTATTTTACCCATAGACGCCAGCGACCTGAGCCCGAAGGCCGGGATAGTCCTCTTCTCACTTACGGAGTGAAGTCTGAAATTGAGGTCAGATAGTGCTGCGAAGTGTAGTTTGATGGTGCCCAGAAGAGGACTTGAACCTCCACGACCTTACGGTCACTAGCACCTGAAGCTAGCGCGTCTACCAATTCCGCCATCTGGGCATGGCGCGGGAATATACCATTATCGATATTGTTGTCAATCGGGTAGTGAGTTCTATGGGCTTTCTATATACTCGCGTTCTTAATACGGAGCCCGAATGCCCAAAAAAACTTCGCAGCTGATCGAAGACCCCTTTATTTCACGTGAATCTGCCAAATACGATCGACCTATCGCGAGTCGCGAATTCCTGCTGAATTTCATCGAATCGCAGTCGGTGCCGGTATCGCACGAACATATTGCCGACTTCCTAAAATACGACGACGAGGATCTCGTCGATGCACTGCGCCGACGCTTGCGCGCGATGACCCGAGACGGACAAATTTTTCGTAACAGGCGCGGTGGTTACCTCAGTTTCGACCATATGGACCTGGTCAAAGGCTATGTGCAATCACACCCGGATGGATTTGGTTTTTTAAAGCCTGAATCCGGAGGTAAGGATATCTTTTTACCCGAACGGCAAATGCGTCAGTTGATGAATGGCGATAAGGCCGCAGTTAAAATCGAAAAATTCGATTCCCGTCGTGATCGCCGTGAGGGAGCGCTAGTTGCGGTGCTCGAACGTGCGCACCAAAGCATCGTTGGGCGTTTCCATCGGGACAGTGGAATAGAGTCGGTGTTGCCTGACGACAGGCGTATGCCACGCGATATTTTGATCAACCGCGATGTCGGACATGCGGCCAGGGTGGGTGATATTGTTGTGGTGCGAATCACCGAATATCCAACCCAGCACACGCAAACGATTGGTATTATAGAATCGGTACTGGGGCAGGATAATGCGCCCGGTATGGAAGTCACCATTGCGCTCAATACCCATGGAATCCCGCACCAGTGGGATGAGGCTGTACTACGGGAAATCAAGACATTTACCGGTCAGGTGGCCGAATCAGACAAACAAAATCGCAGAGACTTACGCGAGCTGCATTTTGTCACTATCGATGGTGCAGATGCGCGGGATTTCGACGATGCGGTTTACTGCGAGCCTCGTGACAAGGGATTTAGGCTGTACGTCGCGATAGCCGATGTGGCGCATTATGTGGGCATCGATTCCGCGATCGATCAGGAAGCAACGCGGCGCGGTACTTCGGTTTATTTTCCCGGCGAAGTGGTACCGATGCTGCCCGAAGTACTGTCGAATGGGCTGTGTTCTCTCAACCCGAAGCTTGACCGACTGTGTCTGGTCTGTTCGATGGAAATCGACCATCAGGGCAGGATTACTGATTATCAATTTATTGAAGCCCTCATCCATTCGCACGCACGGCTCATATACGACGATGTGGCGGCCGCGATTTTTGAAAGTAAGAGCAAGGCTTCACCCGAAATTATGGCGCTCAGGTCAGACCTGGACAATCTGCGCCAGGTATACGCGGCACTCGCGAAGGCGCGTAAAAAACGTCACGCCATCGAATTTGAAACCAGCGAAGTGGTGTTTAAATATAACCAGCAACGCAAAATAGAAAGCATCGAGCCGATCCAGCGAAATAAAGCGCACATGCTGATCGAGGAATGCATGATAGCCGCCAATATATGCGCGGCCAAACTATTGAAAAAACAGAAAATACCGACACTTTACCGCATCCACGAAGGCCCCAATTCGGACAAGTTGCCGAATCTGGTTGAATTTCTGGCAGGCTTTGGGATTTCTCTGGCCGTTGAAAAACCGACCCCAAAAGATTACGCCAGGATTATCGAGCAAATCAAGGGTCGGCCCGAATTTGCGATGATACAAACCGTGATACTGCGCTCGTTAATGCAGGCAAATTACAGTCCCGATACTAAAACCGGGCATTTTGGCCTGGCACTTGGCGATTACGCCCACTTTACTTCACCGATTCGACGGTATCCCGATTTGCTCGTCCATCGAGGCATCAAGCACTGGATTCGACAGGGTAATAGTGATGGATTTCATTATGATTTGGCTCACATCACGAGCCTGGGGGAAAGTTGTTCACGTTTCGAACGTCGCGCGGACGATGCGAGCCGAGATGCGGCCGACTGGTTGAAATGTGAATACCTGCTCAAACACATCGGGCAACAGTTCAGTGGCATAGTGACTGGCGTCACCAGCTTTGGCCTGTTTGTACAACTCGAAAAGCTTTTGATCGATGGACTGGTGCACGTCACCGCGCTGAAGCGCGACTATTATCAGTTTGATCCGGTCAGACATCGGCTGGTCGGTGAAGTAACCAAACGCAGCTACCAGCTCGGTGATCGCCTGCAGGTGGAAGTTGCAAGAGTCGATATGGAAGAACGAAAGATAGACTTCGACCTGATTGGTAGTGTCGGTACAACGCCTGATATAAATAAGAAATCCAGGGCCAGAACATCGGTTCTGGCAAAAAAGAGAGGCCAAAAAAGGAGTCGATCGTTACGTAAAAAGTCGAAAATTAAAAAACAGCGATGAGCGATTCCTATACCTACGGATTTCATGCTGTCACAAAAATGCTGCAGCATACTCCCGAGGCGTGTCGGGAGTTGATCTGTACCGAAAACAAAAACCCGCGACTCCTGTCTGTAATTGCGCTCGCCAGGCAAGGTAAACTCCCTGTACGCTTCGAGTCACGACAGCAACTTGCCGTTTTAACGGGCGCCGAAAAGCACCAGGGTTGTGTGCTGCGTATCGACGATACACAAGTCGGCGTACAAAGTTTCGAGCAGTGTGTGGCAGGTATACATCGGCGTTCGCTATTTCTGGTGCTCGATGGCATTCAAGATCCGCATAATCTTGGCGCTTGCCTGCGCACCGCAGACGCAGCCGGTGTCGATGCGGTAATCATTCCCAAGAATCGCTCGGCCAGCCTCAATGCCACTGTCAGGAAAGTGGCCGCTGGGGGCGCCGAATCGGTGCCGCTGCTCGAAGTGACCAATATCGTGAATAGTCTGAAGCAGCTAAAACAGGCCGGTGTATGGATATACGGAACCACTGGTGAAGCCGAATCGGGTATTTACGATTTTAACTACGATTCGCCGCTTGCGCTGGTGATGGGGGCAGAAGGCAATGGCTTACGTCGACTGACTCGGGAGCAATGCGATTATCTGGTCAAATTACCCATGCTGGGCGTGGTAGAAAGCCTCAATGTATCGGTTGCGACCGGTGTTTGTCTTTACGAGATATTACGTTCAAGAATGGCTTGCGGACAGGCCTAGGCTCCGGTAGAATCCGCGCTCCGTTGACTTCTCGCTCCATTGCTCATTAATGCAGGGGGCATATTCCAAGAGGATGTTATGAGACATTACGAAATTGTGTTTCTGGTCCACCCTGACCAGAGCGAGCAGGTCCCTGCGATGGTGGAACGCTATCGCACGATGATCACCAATTCCGGCGGAGAGATCCACCGCGAAGAAGACTGGGGTCGGCGTCAGCTCGAATTCCCGATCAAGAAAATTCACAAGGCGCATTATGTGTTATTAAATATCGAATGTTCGCAGGAAATTCTGGACGAACTCGAAAGCGCCTTCCGATTTAACGATGCGGTACTGCGCCATCTGACCCTCAGCTGCGACGAGGCGATCACCGAGAAATCCGCGATGATGATCGAAGTCGAACGAGAAGAATCGGCAAAAACGCCGGATCGTAAACCAGCTCCTGTAGTTGAATCAGAAAGCGTTAAAGCCGAAAATACAGAAGCCGAAAATACAGAAGCCGAAAGTCCTGCAGCCGAAAGTTCTGAAGCCGACAGTCCTGAAGCTGATAGTCCTGAAGCCGAAAAACCAGAAGCTGAAAGTCCAGAAACTGAGAGCGGTCAGGAAGATTTAGCTGCCGAAGAACTTGAATCAGTTGAAACTACTAAAGAGGGAGATAAATAATCATGTCACGCTATTTCCGTCGTAAACGATTTTGTAAATTCACCGCCGAAGGTATCGACTATATCGACTACAAGGACCTGGAGACGCTGAAAGAGTATATTACCGAAACCGGCAAGATCGTCCCCAGCCGAGTGACCGGTACCAAGGCCAGATATCAGCGACAACTAGCCACTGCGATCAAACGTGCACGGTTTTTGTCGTTATTGCCTTATACCGATCAGCACCGGTTAAAATAAATAATTTAACCATCAGTTAGAAATTGAGACCTGTCAGATGTTGGCGCTGGCTAAATATGCATTAAGAGGACAGTATCAAGCTGCGACAGTGGTCGGAGTTTTGGTGTTAGGCGCCGTATTCTTTCCGTTATTCACCGGTAACGCCTTGATCAGCCTGGTAGTGACGTCAGTGCTGGTGGTTGTGGCCTGTACTCTGGTCGGGCTTATCATTTTGACCCAGGGCTCCGTGTCCGGTATTAAAGCCATTTCAGTAGCGATTATTGGCATTACGCTAGTCGCAACCGTCGTGCTTAAGGCGCCGACATTGGGTATATCGATCGCACTGGCACAATGGCTACCCATTGTGTTATTGGCGCAAGTGTTGAAAACCTCCAAATCGTTGGCGGTGATGTTACTGGTAGGCATACTACTGGCGGCTATCGGCACTGGAATACAGTATATATTCTGGCCTGAGCTCGAGGCTGAGTGGGTACGGCAGGTCGTGATAGCAAGTGAACAACTGCAGGAGAACACGACCAATAGTAATGCGGTATTGCTAGATAAAATACCAATGTTTATACATTGGATGGTTTTACTACTGGGCGGTATGTCGTATCTACTGTTCGTTTCGATCATGTTACTGGCCCGATGGTTGCAGGCCAAAATTGCTTCATCGGAGGGGTACGGCAGGGAATTCCAGTCTTTGTCACTGGGCAAGCAGGCGTCGCTAGCCGGGGCTGTCATATTGATTCTGGGGTTTTGGTCAAACCAGGACTGGATTACAAGTCTAGCCCTGATTGTAATGGTAGCGTTTACGTTCCAGGGTGTGGCGGTGGTTCATGCCAGAGCGGCCGCGAGCAAACGCAAAGGTTTGTTGATTGGACTATTTTACGCACTACTATTTATTTTTCCGCAAGTAGTGGCCTTAACCACGATTGCGGGTTTGTTGGACAACTGGTTGGTATTTCGCAAACCGAGAAATATCGACATCACGTGAACGAAATTGACACGAGGAAATCCGATGGAAATCATTCTTTTGGAAAATATTGAGAATTTAGGCTCTCTGGGCGACAAGGTTGCGGTAAAATCTGGATTTGCGCGTAACTATCTGGTGCCGCAGGGTAAGGCGAAAATTGCCACTGCTGCGAACCTGGCCGAGTTCGAAACACAGCGCAAAGAACTCGAGAAGGCTGCTGGCGAAGCAAAAGCCGGGAGTGAATCTCGCCAACAGGCCATCGAGGCTCTGGGCGTGATAGAAATTGCAGCGCGCGTTGGTTCCGAAGGAAAATTATTTGGTTCTGTCGGTACTGTCGATATAGCCGAAGCCATCACCGCGGCGGGCGCCCCGGTCGAAAAACGTGAAATACGCTTGCCCGATGGCGCTATTCGCTCGGTCGGCGAGCACAAAATTGACATTCATCTCTACACTGATATCGTTACTAGCGTGACGATTTCGATCGTTGGAGAAGAGTAGTATCCTTAATAGTGGTAACTGCCAGAATTTAAATATATTATCTCGCTAAGGCGCAAAGTGAAGCGACAGGGCAAAGTCAGCTTAATGTACATGAGCATTTCATAGCGTTAATTGCGCCCCTGCGGGATATTTATTGTCAGTCTCGACACTACTCCGCACAACTATTCTGGTTAGTTTTTTGTCGTCAAGTGACTACCAAAGCATACCTATATCCGCGTAAACAGTTTATGATTGGACCCCGATGATGAACACGCCCAGCAACCAACATGTCTGAAATTTCAACCCGTGTGGCAGAACTCAGCCAGCGTGTTGAAGGATTAAAAGTACCGCCGCATTCACTCGAAGCAGAGCAATCGGTTATCGGTGGCCTGATGCTGGATAATCGAGCCTGGGATGAAGTGGCCGATATCATCAATGAAAACGATTTTTACCGGCACGATAATGCGCTCATTCTTCGCGCCATCGACGCGCTTGCCCAGGAAACTCAACCCTACGATGTAGTGACCGTTTCGGAATGGCTGGGCGCTCGAAATGAGCTCGATTCAATCGGTGGGCTGGCTTATCTGAGTGTTCTTGCGAATGACACGCCGACCGCGGTGAATGTCAAAGCCTACGCCAACATCGTGCGTGAATACTCCATTTTGCGCAGCCTGATACAAATTGGAAATGAGATATCTGCCAGTGCTTTCAACGCCGATGGCAAGCCCAGCAAGGAATTACTCGACGAGGCCGAACGCAAGGTATTTTTAATTGCGGAGCAAGGTGCTGGAAATCGTCAGGGGTTTCAGGCGATCAACGAATTACTAGGGCGTGCGGTCGAACGTGTCGAAGAAATGTACCGAAGTGGCGATGCAATTACTGGCATCGCTACAGGATTTACCAGTTTTGACGAGAAAACTTCGGGATTGCAAAAATCCGACCTGATTATCGTCGCGGGGCGTCCATCGATGGGCAAAACTAGTTTCGCGATGAACCTTGCAGAAACGGCCGCATTGAACGGAGGGCATTCGGTGGCGGTATTCAGCATGGAAATGCCCGGTGAACAACTAGCCTTGCGTATGATGTCTTCGCTTGGTCGAATTGATTCGCATCGGTTGCGTACCGGTAAGCTCGATGACCAGGACTGGCCGCGACTGATTTCGTCGGTCAACATGCTATCCAAGGCAAAATTATTTATCGACGATACCGCCTCGCTGACACCGACCGATTTGCGCGCTAGAACCAGGCGTTTAAAACGCGAACACGGGCTAGACCTGGTGATCATCGATTATTTGCAATTGATGCAGGTGAGTAACAGTACCGAAAACCGCGCCACCGAAATCTCCGAAATTTCCCGGTCCCTGAAAGCACTGGCAAAGGAACTCGAGGTGCCGATAGTCGCGCTGTCCCAGTTAAACCGGAGTGTCGAGCAACGCCCGGATAAACGTCCAGTTATGTCTGATTTACGCGAGTCAGGCAGTATCGAGCAAGATGCCGATGTGATCCTGTTTATTTACCGTGACGAGGTTTATAACGAGGATAGTGCTGATAAGGGTGTGGCTGAAATAATTATTCGCAAACAGCGTAATGGGCCAATTGGCACCGTGCGGCTATCCTTTCTTGGGCAATATACACGTTTCGAGAATCTTGCGCATGACAACTATGGCGGACAATTTGAGTAATTCCGGATTGTATCGGCACGGGTCTAACCGGCACGCGCACGTC
>JADFJT010000018.1 GCA_022566015.1 Pseudomonadota bacterium
GCATTTTTATCAGTATTACGCAAAAGACTGCCGGCCAAATCGGATCAGCGATCACAGTCATTTTCCACAGTTCTTATCCCAGTGGGTCGATCGTTGACGCGCGCTGCGGCCCGCCCAGAGTATTTCCGTTATCCTCGGATTGTGTTGGCAGTAAATAATCAATCCGACAATCGTTATTTAACTAGGGACCGTTTGTTTGTCGGATACCAGGAGAAAGCCGAGAAAATTGAAGTGATTAGTTATAATGAGTTGTCGGGTCGATTTGAGTTTCAAGTTGTCGAGGATTACGCGATTGGTAGAAAACCCATCGTCAAGTACGCGAATCGAACCCTGTGCATGAGCTGCCATCAGAATGGCGCTGCCATTTTTCCTCGTATTAACTGGAGCGAAACCAACTTCGATCCTCAAATCGCAAAACGCATCGGCTCATATAATAAACGTTATCATGGGATTGGAACCAGCAGCATTCATGGTGATGCGGGGCGCATCGACGCCGCAACGGACCGATCTAATTTGTTCTCGGCTTATCAACAGGTCTGGCAGCACGGATGTGCGGTGCCAAACGATCGCCCCTCTGGTTTGGGTTGCAGAGCCGCAGTGTTTCAGGCGATGTTATTATATCGGATGGGGGTGTCGTTCGTGGCTCAAGACAGCACGATCCAGCCCAGCCAGGGTTATCGTAAAATAATTGTGAAAAATTGGCACACTCACTGGCCCAGCGGAATACCGGTACCCGGGTCTGATATTCCCAATCGCCAGCCCCCGGCACATTTATCCGAGGATGTTCTGCCACCGCATCTGGACCCACTTAGCATCCGAGCGCCACTGACATACTGGAATGAAAGCAACGATGTTGATCGTTCAATCAAGGGTTTGGCGGACATGTTTTTACTGAAAGCCGATATTGAGCGGCTTGATCGCCAATTACAGCTACGTTCCCTTGCTGCACAAAGTACTACGAAAAACTACACTGGTGATTGCAAAATTACTCCGGCTAGAGACTCCAATGGTGAAACTTGGATTGATATCGAGTGTGCGGTTTCCATTGGCGAAGCTGGCAATACTGACCTTGTTGCAGAACTACTTGTCGATGAGACCGGCCGGGTTCTTAGCGGTTTTAGTTGGCTGCTCATAACCGGTGAGAAACGGTATGACTATGCGACACTCTCGGGAACTATTGAGCACCTGGCTGAGATGCGGTCGGTTGCACAATTATCTCTCACCAGACCTAACGAAAATATTCGAGCCAGGACGCGGGAGGGTGCGGCCATGGTGAACGTTGAGTTTACCTGGAATGCCAATACTGTAAGCACGATGGAGCCGGGAGTTGGCTATGAGGGCAAGGTTGTACTCAAGTTGTCCCATGGTCTCGAACGAGTCGAACGCGCCATTGCCGAGTTGCTGCGCGACGCTGAGTCTGGTGTTTTTAATGGTTTCAGCCAGCATCCAATTTACGGAGTTAAGTTGATGTCTGCCCTCTTTGATAAATTAGAAATAAGCTATCCGGAGCCATCATTTCAGATTTCAAACGTAATTGCCTCGGCAGAAGCTTCTAGAGTAAGGAACACAGCCGAGCCCACATTTATTGGTCAGCCATCCCTCGAATTATTCGCACAGTATTGTGGTGACTGTCACCGATCGAGTGCGCGAGTGCCACCGCCTTTCCTGGCAGGTGATCAGGGACAGGTGACCACCAAATTGCGAAATTGCGCGGCGCGTATTGGCTTCCGTCTGGCCATGTGGCAGCAGCAGGCTGATTCGCGTTCTATATCTCCGATGCCACCGCCGACTTTCCTGAGAGAGTCGTCGATCGACATCGATCAGTGGCCTGAAAGTGAAGACTACAACGCGCTGCTTGAATATATCGAGTCTCTTGGTGGGGTCATACCACACGATGTATCATCGCCAGTGAACTATTTGAAGTTAGTGTCGTGCCTACCGGGATAGTGCGGGTCATTCAAGTAGTCACGCCAAGATCGAGGGTTCGATGAGATCAGTTTTGGTTGAAAGCCGTGCGGCATTATAAGGGGATGACTATATTGGTCACCGACCGGGAGTATCGAGGCTGAAAATGAAGGTCAGCTCTCGTCAGCAGCCATTCAAATTGCGGGAAAGAACTTCTCCGATCGGCACATAGTAGCCTTTCCTTTCCTGAAAAACTGGCTACGGTCGGCAAATTATTGCAGAATGAATTCCCGTAAACCAGTGCTAGAAGCTCAGGAGAACAAGATGTCATTACGAATCAACGACGAAGCACCAAACTTCACTGCTGACACCACGCAGGGGCAGATAAATTTACACGACTGGATCGGCGATGGCTGGGCTGTGTTGTTCTCTCATCCCAAAGATTTTACGCCGGTATGTACGACAGAACTCGGATATATGGCAGGTCTGGCGGCAGAGTTTGCGCAACGGAATTGTAAAATTATCGGACTTAGCGTTGACCCGGTCGAAAATCACAAGGAATGGTCTAAGGATATAGAAGAAACCCAGGGTCACGCGGTCAATTACCCGATGATCGGTGATCCGAATCTCGACATCGCCAAGCTATACAATATGCTGCCCGCGGATGAGGGAGGTACCTCGGAAGGTCGCACCGCGATGAACAATGCTACCGTACGTTCCGTGTTTATTATCGGGCCGGACAAGAAAATTAAACTGATGCTTACCTACCCGATGACTACTGGCCGTAACTTCGACGAAATTCTTCGTGTGCTTGATTCAATGCAACTTACCGCAAAGCACAAGGTTGCTACACCGGTTAATTGGAAAAATGGTGAGGATGTCATTATTGTGCCAGCGGTTTCGGACGAAGAGGCCGCAGAAAAATATCCGGAAGGATGGAAAACCATCAAACCATATCTGCGTGTGGTTAAACAACCGCAATAACATAGATCGAGAAATAAGATTTTGGCTCATCTCACCCTGGGGCTGAAGCAGTTCCTAGAGGTATCAATATCTATATCGGATACGAAGTACTCATTCATGGTAGTAATTAGAACGGCAGCTTCCCAGATAGCTGTCGTTCAATATTTGGACAGAATAGGCTCTTCACGGCACACAACGGACATTACATATAAGCGTGTTGCATGCAAAGTCCCGGCTGGAGCGATGATTGCCGGGTGGGTCTTTTACCCACTGGGAAACGCCGCCTTATCACCGCGCACGCGCTCACCGGCCAGTTAAGGTGCGAAAGAAGCGGCAGGTGGCAATTTGGTGAGTTGAGTGAGTCGACGTTACCTTGTAGGCTACCCGAACAAACCCGATTGTGGCGGTGCCCTGCTCTCGGTTATGGGTTGAATTCTATTGATTCCGCTTTTCTCTCCAGGTGGGCAAGTTCCTGCTTAATCACCGCCGGGTCTTCGATACTGGCAATCACCTTGACGGTATCACCGCATTATTCGCAGGGCAAAGCTGCCGATCAACTGATTGATCATTAGCGTCCGAGTTAAGCAAAAAGCTGCCTACGATACTTCTATTCTGAGTGGTCGCTTACAGTAAGCAGACGTTTAAATACGTATGTTCCGGGGCAGGTTTGTATATTACATTCCCGTTGACAAATGCCCCCTTGAATCTCGGGTGTCGGAGAGATGAATCGAACATCCGACCTAAGCGTTACGAATACGTTGCCCTACCAACTGAGCTAACCCGGTAATGACGAAAGAATTTAAGCGTACTGGGGGATAGAGCAGAATAGCTTAAATTAAGGCCAGACTGGACTGCCCTCATATATTCTTTAAATAAATCTTTTCCCTTTTATTAAAATCCCGATCATTACGGTGTTACTTTAGGCAGTTCGTTTGAAAGAATATCAAGATTGGGAAGCATAATAATTTCTATGCGACGGTTGAGCTGCCGACCTTCTTCAGTTTCATTATCAGCTCTTGGACGGAATTCACCAAATCCGGCGGCTGAAATATTCTCAGGAACAACATCCATATCTGTTAGCAGATGGACGACTGTGAGTGCCCGGGAAGTGGATAGTTCCCAGTTACTGGGAAACCGTGCACTTTTAATTGGTTTATCGTCAGTATGCCCTTCAATCTGAAAACGCCTGTCTGAAAATTGGCTAAGTACCGAAGCGATTTGAGTCAGGGCCTCCTCGCCTTCGGGGTTTAAATTAGCGCTACCACTTTTGAACAGGACATTATTAGGGAGGTTGATGACAATTCGACCTTGTTCAATGCTGACAGTTAATTGACCACCGTCAATCATGGTTTTCAAGCGATTAACAAATTTCTCATATATTTGATTACGACGCTTGGTTTCATTCTCAATACTACGTAGTGTAGCCATTTGTGTTTGTGATTCTGAGAGCTCCTCCTGAAGATCCTGTTTTCTTGCTTCAAGTTTCATTAACTCATTCGTAGTTGTCACAACTTGCATTCTGGCGGATTTTAATTTCTGTTCTGTTTTCTTTATTTGTTGTTGATTACGGTTGATTTCTTCCTGAGCCATCGCATTCTGCATATTGGCGGCATCTAATTCTTGCACAGTTCGTTCAATTTGCTGTTGATTACGGTTGATTTCCTCCTGAGCGCTTCCTAAGGATTGGCGCATTGTATCCATTTCAGCAAGTGTCGCATCATGTTTACCGCTGGATACACAGGCAGATAAAAGTATTAACGGGAAAATAGCGATGGTTAGTGTGCTAAATCTCAAGATGACTCCGTGATGCTGTGTTGATCTACTGAAGAAAAGATTGTCTTGGTCGTATTCATACTATTTTATATGGTTATCAATTAAAGGAAAATGGGGCAGACAACTATACCCGTTTTATAAAGAAGGGGTTAATGAGTGAAAATACAACAAGAACAACCATACAAGCGCATGCAGTCGGACAAAGTGCCCGCTACGCGAGAAGTTGAGAAAGGTCATGAGAGTCCGGTCAGGGGACTGAGTACGTATTCAAGATTCAGATTTCAGTGACAGCTTCCAGGTAGCCGACATTCGTTTGATCGAGTTGAATGGGTCCAAACGGCACACTGCTGTCATTGAGCCTGCGAAAAAAGCTGAATTTCAATCGATACTGATGAGATGGACACGCTCCTGATAAACGGCTCATCATAGCCAGGAAAGAAGCGTTAAATTCAATCCACAGGAGCATGTCCATGAACAAGACTAATACAATCGGTATCGACCTGGCAAAGAATGTTTTCCACCTATGTACGCAGGATAGCAATGGCCATATTCTTTCCAGACTGAAACTCGGGCGCAGCCAGCTGAAACATTTTCTCGCAACGACGGCGCAGAGCAGAATAGTCTTCGAGTCCTGCGCCACTGCGCATTACTGGTCCAGAATTGCCGAATCGCATGGTCATCAAGTAGCGCTCATCCATCCAGGCTACGTCAAGGCCTATGTAAAAACCAATAAGAATGATTTTAATGATGCCGAGGCCATCTGCGAAGCTGATAGTCGCCCGACGATGCGTTATGTTAATTCTAAAACGATCAATCAACAGGATATTCAACTGTTGCATCGAATCCGGCAAAGACAGGTACAGCAACGTACCGCATTGGTGAATCAAATCCGTGGGCACTTGCTCGAATATGGTATCACCATTCCTCAGGGCGTGAGTCGAGTCCGACATCAGCTATCGGGCATTTTAGAAGATGCTGAGAATGAACTGAGCTGTCAGGCCAGAGTGCTGTTTCGTGAATTGCAGTTAGAGCTATATGATCTGGATGACAGGATCCAACAGGCCGACAGAAAGATAAAGCGCCTGGCGACACAAGATCTTGTCTGCCAGCGTCTGATGGCGATACCGGGTATCGGGCCGATGATCGCGACGGCACTGGTAAGCACGGTTGGCAATGCCAATCATTTTAAAAACGGACGGGAACTTTCGGCCTGGCTGGGGTTGGTACCCAGACAATACTCAACTGGTGGTAAGCAGCGGTTGCTGGGTATTAGCAAACGAGGTGATTGCTATCTTCGTTCACTGCTAGTTCAAGGTGCCATTTCAGCCATCACACGAAGTAAAAACCGATCTGACAATCAGTTAACCTGGGCTCGGCAATTAAAGGTAAACAAAGGTTTGAAAAAAGCAGCGGTGGCTTTATCAAACAAAACGGCACGGATCATCTGGTCGGTGATGGCGAAAGACCATGACTATGTCGTACAGCAGTAAAACTCGTTCTTGAATCAACTTATCTGAGGTTAGCGCTACTGAATGATTTAACAGGTTAGACCGACGCCTTGCAGGATCTGCGATGGGGTTAGGTACTGAACGTACCGTGATACTGATGAGGTGCAGGCGTGCGGTTTTCATCATGGCCGGAGATCCATACCCTGATCTCACCAGGGGCCGAATATATGACTGCTAATCTATTACCTGTTTCATCGACACCAATGGCCCCAGAGAGAATATTATGAATGGTTGATAAAAAACTGCTATTTTTGAGTTGCATTCCCGGGCGTGTCCATATATGACCCCATTGATTGTTAAATCATTCAAGGGCAAGTATATAGACATTTTCCACCGGCAAGATGATGGCTCATGGAAAATATATGCGTCTATTCAAAATAGCGATAGTGAATGATTCCCAATGGGCTTCTAACAAACGCATGCAGTCGGACAAATTACCCTTACTGATGTTCCTTTTTCTCCAAAGGAGACGCTCGTAGGTGCTACCTGGGCGACTGCCTTCGGCACACAGCGGTCATTCGTATCAATTAATGATATGCCTCCCTTCGTTCCTCCTAGACACTAAATTTCTTTAGCGCATCAATAAGCCAGTCACGGAAGGAAATTAGCGCTTTATTCGGACGGGCATTAGCAGGTGATACAAAATAGCAATTAAATGGAGCTGGAATGGGCTCGGGATTAGCGTAATCAATTTTCCTTGATTCAATTTCTTCTTCCATTAGATAACTCGGAATTAATGCGATACCTCGCCCAAGCAAAGCAGCGTTTAATGTCTGGTCGTGATCTGGAAAGACTTCGAGGTGGACTTCGGGGTCGATTTGATGACCTGATACGACATCCTGCCATCTTGTGCGCAATGCCCTGACTTCTTTTGTATTATAGTATTCATCGATAAGACGGTGCTTACCAGGTTCTGCAAGTGATTCGAGTTTTCCGTGCTCGGCGATATAGGCGGGGCTTGCCACTGCAAATATTTGCGTATGAAAAAGCAGCACGCTATCAAGACCATCGAAACCGTCTTCACTATCACTAAATCGAATTGCTCCATCGATCCCGTCATTCTGAAAGGTCACCAGCTTGAGGCTTTTATCTATAGCAACTGTGACGTCTGGAAATGACTCATAAAATCTCGCCAAATTTGGCATTAACCATTTCGCTGCGAAACTTGGCCCCGTCGAAATCGTGAGCTTACGTTGGGTTTTAGTTCTTGCAACTTCCCTTGCCGCAAATCCAATTTCACCTAATGATTGTTGGACAACAACAGCAAATGCCTCACCTTCTTCCGAAAGGGTGAATGAATTGGGCGCGCGGATGAACATTTCGCGACCGAGATGATCTTCTAAATTCCGCAATTGTTGACTCACCGCACCCTGGCTAACGCAAAGCTCTTCGGCGGCCTTGCTTACGCTACCAAGTCTTGATACAGCTTCAAAAGCCCTCAGGGCGTTCATTGGCGGTAGTTTCATTGAGCTCCCATTTAAATCTAATGAGCCTATCCGAATAACTGCATGTACAAATTCCAGTGCCAAAGCAATTATACGCTAACTTAAATCAACATCGTTAGCGCGACTAAATACCGCAACAAATTTGAATAAAGCAGTCACAGCTAACGATAAAGGAGAAGATATAATGCAGCAGGTAGACTTAATTCAACTGATACCGAAAGTCTCAACAATATTTAACAGAGTAATACGCTTCTTTGGTAGCTCTCGACTTACAACCCCTCAGCCCGACCAGGGTCTAAGCAAAATTGACTGGCCTGACTCCGACTCCAAACAACCTTACCGAGGGGATTATGAACAATCCATCAGTGGTGGGTATAACGAGGCGTTCATCGTCCAGTACTGGACCAGTTATCACCTCAATTAATGAAGTTACTCACACATGAAGTAGCGTAAAAGCGAGCGGATTTATTTAATATAAAATGGCAATTGAAAGTCCGCTATGGGCAGATACTGTTGAAAAACTCCAAATATTTCTAGACAGCAAAATTATTTACACCGTAACGACTTTAAAATTTTAATACACGGGGAGAGACATATAACTAACGATCTCTTCCGACAGAGCTACTAGTGAGCTTACATACTAATTGCTATAAGAAGTGCAGAATGCTTTGGATTTCTGCAGGAAAACAGCTCTCTGTTTTTTCGAGTTTTTCAACAGTATCGGCACATTTCAGCCATTTGAATGACGAGTCAACCCAAAAATATAAAACCAATTCAATATTGCAGACCAGAGGTCAGGTCCAAGTTTTAGAATGTCTTGAAAAATTCAGGGAGCACAATACTCGAAGCTTTGCCCGAGGCAAGATTTCAGTATTGCGCCCCGGAATTGAAATTTAATCGGACGTGTCGAAGCTTTTCAGTCCACTTTGATCATCAAGGGTTTGCCGATCTCCCCTACCTGGAAGACCAGGATTTCAAGGTCATCAGATGAGCTTAAATTTTTGCCAACCATCGCAGTATTCATATCTTCGGGATACATTTCTCCCGCCTTAAAGGTTTTAGTTTCATCATCAAGGACCACCGTAAGCTCACCCTCCAACACGTACACAAATACAGGCCCAGGATGCATATGCTTGCCGCCAACATATCCAGGTGGGATCGCGAAGTGAACAACCATCATTTCTTTGCCCTCTGCGCCAGGCAGAGGAGCCTGGTGTAGTATCTTCTTTGTCACTTTTGGGACGTATTCTTGAGCACTTGCTGCTTGGAAATTGACTATTCCCGTTAATATGAACGATGCCAGTACGGTTCTGATTATATAATTTGCTTTCATCATTTCGCCTCCTTTTCATTGAATCGGTAGCAACCAATATGCTCCCGATTTCGTCATTATGACCCTTCGCGGTGCTAGCCTCAATGTTAAGACCTATTAGGAGCTAGCAGTGGTTCAGTTTATCATAAAAGCACTGTTTTTTTTCTAATATGGGGATCTGTTTGGAGGGAGTACTCCACGCTTGTATGAAGGTTTCTCATGAGCACCAGACGGCTTTTTGTGATCGTGTTTGGAATTTCAACCAAATTTCTAAATGACCGCAGTGGGTACAGTCCGGCCGCTGAAGATTATCATTCGAATGTCAGCTTTGACGCGAGGGCATTAGATAATTTTTGTTAACTTGACCTATACTTTTGATAGGATGCAGTTATCGAGCAGACATCCATTTGCTGCCTGTTAGTGAAATAATTCGAAGCGAGTCACGACTGCCAGCCGCCTCACCTTTTTCAAAATCACCTTTTATATTTGCCATTTGATTGGTGACATGGGCGAAACATACGACAGCTTGTGAGCGCATTTTCGAGAAAGCGTACAGCGCTGCAGACTCCATTTCTACTGCATCTATATTCAAGCTTTTAGCCTGATCAATTGCATGTTGCGTTTCACGGAATGGGGCGTCAGTAGTCCAGGTCGTACCACGGAAAACCGGTGTGTCGATTTCAGTGAACGTATCTCCCAACAGGGTTAGTAATGTTTCGTCAAGATACGAAAATTCAGAGGACGGTAGGTAATGATAGCTCGTGCCTTCGTCTCTCAATGCCTTTTCAATCAGTAAAAAAAAAGGCGGTTCCCGCTTATGAATGATCTGCCCCGATGAAGTTATACTGATGAGCAGTTCGCACCCAGAAACAAACAATTCTTCGGCTAGCAGGACTGCATAAGGGGCTCCTACCGCACAGCCTATAATACCGTAAGTGACGCCGTCGAGCTCAAAGTCATACAAATTCGTGTGATAACAGGCCCAGTGTTCGTTAATCCTTGCGCAGTCTCGTCGAAGCAAGCTGTCAAGGATGTCGCCGTCAGGATCAAGCACGCAGATTTTAGGGACAACACCTCGCGCAATCGATTTCTGACGACGCGCTTCTCTCAGTAAATTCTCTGGTAAAAATACCGAAGGCTGATCGTATGCCTTTTGATTTACGATAATCGACTTCTTTTCTGGACTCATATTAATATATTAGGTCAGCCAAAATCAAAGCAACACATTTCGCCAATCTGCAAATAAGGACAGTACTCATGCACCGTTGTCGCTTAACCGCATTATAATGGATCCGTGCCGATTTTCGTTAGTTTGAAGTACTGGGGGAAAAATTAGGAGTAGTTTGCTCCCGTCTCTGGTTCACAGCAAAGCATGCTGTAAACCTTTAAAATTTAAAGAGATAGGAGTAATCATTTACTACAGGCATGCTTGAACCTCATTTGCCGATAGCCCTGCACACCAGCTTCACAAGCCGGGATTTAGCTTTGTCGCGATAGGATTCGTTCGGCGACCTGGTGGGCGAACTCCTCGTCGGGTCTCCCGGGCTTACGCCTTACGCCTGCTGATTAAGCTAGCCTGGCGATGGTATGGTTCGATTCTCCCGATTGCGTCAGAAAGAGTAGTGGTCAAATTTTGTGAAGGTCAAATTATCGATTTAAAATTTTCGCTGTTTATACCTTACGAGGCATATTTGTAGAGAGTGTCCCTTCACGATTCAGCGGTACATTCCTTACAGCCGAATCTTACTTTTTACAGGTCGAATCACCGACGCCGCTTTGGGAATTTCTGGAATATCGAAAATTTTAAAACTTGTGGCCAGCCGACTAATTCCCAAATTCCTCGCGGAGCAAACGAGAAGCCTCGGCCTCATATTTTAGCTTTTGATAAACCTCATCCATTTCCACTTTGGCAGAAGAGCCGGGGGCAAATCCGCAATCAGGATTTAGATGAATGCGTTCTGGAGCTAAAAAAACCAATGCCTGCTTTACACGAGCCACAATCACCTCCGGCGTATCTACCTGGCCGGGGGTGCAGGAGACGCAACCAAGACCAATTTCAAAGTCTTCCCTTAGTTCCTTGAACACGGCCATATCCCCTGAACCGGGGGCCGTAAATTCCATGGTCAGGTGATGAACCTTCAGGTTGTTGAGCTGTTCAATGATGGGTCCGTACCCTCCCTCATGTTGCTTTTCGCCACGTACTCTGGCGCCCGCCCTTTTACAAAGATGGACAGCCAGCTTGATGCCGTCGATGCCGTCCACCATTTGGTTAACCATATCTACCGCAAAGTCGGACGCTTTTTCAGGATTATCAAATGTCTTTCGTACCTCGGGATCTACAAATAAACACAGGTGGGGGTCGTCGATCTGAACGATGGTGGCCCCGGCTTTTTGTAGCAACTCCAGTTCCTTGCGCAGGATGGGTACGCAGTCGCGCACAAAGTCGTCCCGGTTGGGGTAGGCCCTGGAAGACACTTCTTTGTCCCACATGCGTTCTCCAAGCAAGGCCGGGGAGGGCAGTGTTGATTTAATCCCCTTGCGGGTGATCGATTTCAAAAAGGTGGCCTCCCGGGCGATAAAACCAGGTGTTTTTGGGGAAAGCTTCTCGGTAACCACCGTCCAGGGCCGACCATCGGCCGGGTTGATACTTTCTTCAAACCCATGGGCAAGTTCTGCGATGACCCCAATATACGATTTTCGTCCCCATTCACCATCCGTAAGGATATCCAGGCCCGCATGCTCCTGCATGGCCACGTTATACCGAATCGCGGCTTCCATCTTTTCCTGATAATCCTCCGGCTCTTCCTCGGCCATGATGAGGTCCAGCACAAATTGAGGCCTGGGAATAGACCCAATGACACTGGCGGGGAATAGAGGCAGCTTGGACATGGATTTACTCCTGTGAATTATTGATTTTGTAGGTCCCGCCACGCGACGAGACCCTTAACCTTTCCAATGTTCGTTGGCCCAGGCGAAATCCTGCTGGGTGTCTATTTCTATGTAATCTCCGTGCGTCGGCACCATATGAAAAGGAATGTCTCGTTCGATCATTTCCTGAAAAATCAATATTTTGTAAGCTTTTTCAAATACCACCGCTTCACGCCAGGATTTACCGGAAAAGTTAGATAACACATCATGGTAAACCTCTTTAAGTTGCGCCGCACCCCTGGGGGTAAATTTGGCCACCCCGATATATTCACCCGAGGCCTGATCCGCAGGAATATCACGGTGAACCTTAACTACCCGATCTCCTTCAAATATCAGCGTCTCACCATCCGCTTCGGGGTGCTCGGTCCGCCCTATGTAGCGGGTTCGCCAGTTCGTATCCACACATAACACGATGTCCCCCGGATGAGCCAGCGCCTTTTGTACCACAGAAGCCTTAAATACTATGTCCGAGTAGGTACATATAAATCCACCGGCCATATGTTCTTCCGCATAGAAGAGCGAGGTTAAAATGTTGTTGTTGGCCCAGTTGTCGTTATGGCAGTAAACAAAGTCGGGATAATGCTCTTTGAGTACTTCTATAAGATACCCTCCAATATACACCGGATTTCCAAGTCCAGCGCCCTGCAGGGCCTGCAGTATCCAGTCCAAAATTCGTTTACCTTTGATGGGCACAAAACATTTGGGTATGTCGTCCGTCATCTCTTTCAGGCGTCGACCGCGTCCCGCTCCAATGATAATAGGTAACATGACTTGGATTATAGCAAGGGGGGCTTAGTACCCACAGCAGAAACTTATTTACACAATTTAAATTAGAAGTTCAACACCAAATCGGCGAAGTTCGGGCTTAAGTCCGGCTGGTCATTATTCGATGGCCTGGGGGCGTTTAGCTTGCCAGTATCTGAAATCACACGGAGTGCGCTGGTACGGCTATCCCAGGAATAGTGATATTAAAGCCGAGCAAAAATCGACTTATCTCTACGAAAATTATTGGACGGTGTATCGCTTCAATGCTGCCTGATCGAGAGTCACGCCTAGCCCGGGGCGATCCGGCGGTCTGACGCCTCCGCCTTTCATGGCGAAGTCGTTCTCCTCTATCAGATCGTCCTCGATCCAGTTGAACAACGCCTGAGTGGGACGATCCATAGCGGCAAAAGCAACGCCCATATGACACATTGCCGCCCATGAAATGCCCAGCTCAAAACATGCCCGGAACCACAATTTTCGATTCTGCCCGTAAGCCTGCTCGCTTAGTGAGCGAACCTGTGCCATACCACCGGGATTGTGGGGCTCACAAACGACGCCAGTGATTGGGCCATGTGAAGCTGGAATGGGACTTGCTGCACTTCCTACGTTTGCGGTTACTTCGGGTTGTTCAGACTTAGTCAATGTCTACGCGACACCGGAATTTCGGGAACATCACCTATGGGTGCTTACTCATCGGGATTTGACTCAATCCACACGGATTCGTATTACGACAGAATTTCTTTACCGTGAATTGAAACCGTTTTTTTCTAGTCATTGAATAGCATGGAATGTTTTTCTATCTTAGGTCGGCATGACAGGCGCATAGACAAACGTTTGACTGGAGATAGCATGCAGGTAACATAGTGAATATACTTCATACACGCTTCCCCGGATTATTTCAGCGTTAATCGAAAAATTAAATGTATCATTTCCAACTACCCACCGTTCCCGGGGATCGCCCCTGACAGGCTCTTCGCATGGGCCTCAAGCCCTCGTACCATGCCCGAACCTGTTATTACTCAATGCCTGAACTTGACTGGATTATTGCTAATGGCGCCGTACTGCTTGCCGCCGCTTTGCAGGCGGCCACCGGTGTCGGTCTTGGCCTGATCGTCGGCCCGGCTCTCATCCTGGTGATGGGTTCGAAATCCGCAATACAGGTGGCTATCATACTCAATTTGGGCCTGTCGATTCTGCTCTTACCCGGAGAGACTAAAGAGATCCATTGGCCGTCCTTGAAAATCCTGGTTCTGGGGACCGTGATCGGCATGCCTGTGGGCCTGTTGCTCATCAGTATGCTGGATTTGACCGGTCTGAAATTATTTGCAGCCATTACGGTCAGTTTGTGTGGTGTCCAACTTATCCATAGCCGCTATAAACACAACACGACCGGCACCGTCCGGGAGGCCGGCGCCCTGACACTGCCAGGAGCCAGTTTTGCTTCGGGTATCATGGCCTCGAGTCTGGCTATGCCCGGGCCGGTGGCCATGTGGGCAATGGCCAGGAAAGGTGTCAAAGCACAACAGATCCGGGCCACCCTGCGCGGCCTGTTCGTCGTCTCCTACGCGCTCGCACTGCTTGCTCATGCCCTGCGCGGCATGGACTGGGGCCTGGTCATCGATGCCAGTGTCGACCTTGGCATAGCCCTGGTCGCCGGGACTGCCATTGGATTTTTTATAAAACGCCGATTGTCGGAGCGGCTGCTTAATAACCTGCTGCTTGGCCTGCTGTTGATTATGGGCCTGACCCTGTTCGCCAACAGCCTGATGGAGATACTTGGAGATGCTTGACGCGACTTCATCGATCCCAACGTTGAGGGAGTACCCATAGAGGTGTCGACTTTGCAGCGGTAACTCGGATACCTAGCCGTGCCGACCAAGGCCAAACCGGTCTTTAATGCCGTACCAGCCTATGACGAAAGGCAGGAACCAGGGATTTCCATGGTAGAGCGGTCGTGTTTGAAACGGATAATTGGCAAACACAGTTTCCGCATCTTTTTCACCTAGCAATGACAATGCCGCTTTCAGGCCCAACCAGTTGGCCCATACGACACCGGACCCGCAAAATCCCAGTGCATAATGAATGCCTTCGTGGACCAGGACTTTCGGCAACAAATCAAATGTATAACCGGTATATCCCCACCAGCTGTGGGTCAGTCCGGTATCCTTTAATTCAGGAAATACCTGCAACAGCTGGGCGCGGAGGCTTTCCGTCTTTTTTACCGGATCATCGGTATCCGCACCTCGCCGACCACCGAATATGATGCATTGATCGTCCGGCGAAGGACGATAGTAATTGTAAAGATTAAGCGTATTGCCGAGCATTCGACGCCTCGGCATCAATCTGTTCATTTGCTCCGGTGCCAGGGCTTCGGTTGCAATAATCTGGCTGGGGATCGAGATGATCCGGCGCTTCAACCAATGGATAAGACCGTCCGTATACCCGTTTGTCGCGACAATGATATTACCTGCGCGAGTTTGACCGCGGGATGTTGTCACCACAAACCCTTCGTCGTCTCGGGCGATGGCAGTGACCCGCGTTTGACAAATCACCGAAACCCCCGCCTCAATGACACGATCCAATATACCCTGATGCAAAAGACCCGGATGCAGTCCGGCAATGTCGGCCCGAACCTGGCCGCCCACATAGTGGTCGGTTCCCAGCTCTTTATGTTGATTTGCCCTGGAAACCATTTCGACATCAAGGTCTAAATGCTTGTTTAGAAGATCCGCTTCACGTGCCAGTTTATCGTAGTCGCGCTGGCTGTTTGCACCCGTATAGCGACCCACCATTTTGAAACTACAGTCTATATTTTCAGCCTCAATCATGGCTTCCAGATGATTGCGGGCGGCAATTCCTTCGGCGTAAAAGTCCATAGCCCGCTCAAGACCGAATTTTGCAATCATGTCCGTGAATGAATATTTAATATTACCGCTGGCAATGCCTCCATTACGACTCGAAGCCCCTTCACCGGCGCGTTGCGAATCAAACACAACAACCGAACGCCCGGCGCGGGACAGGCGTAGTGCCGCCGATAATCCGGCGTAACCGGCACCGACGATACAGACGTCTGTCTTGTTCGGAACATCTATCAGCATCGCATCGGGGCGCGGTGCTGCTTCCCACCAATAGGGCGTTAACTTCAATTCTGCCATGTCCTAATTGCCTTTCGTAAGTGTTGGTAAATCAGGTAACAATATATGATAACCTTTTTCGAAGAGTGCGATGCACCGTCGGCTTTCAGGACCTGACTGGGAAGTAATAAAAAAGCGATATGTCAGGAATACTTATTTTTTGACCATGCTCGAAAGATTGACTAAAATCCGTAAGGTCCGCGGCCGAATTGAGACGAGTTTCGCAGTGATCTGATCGGCGCGTATTAGAAACCACCATACAATTTTAGCCTGGCAACTGCAGCCTGGTGCCCAGGTCGCCGTTTTAAGGATAAGGTGAAGAATTGAAAAAGTTCCCAGTTCTAATTTGTCCCAAATGGAGGAGCCAATATTTTGGTGCTAACCAGGCAATAATTCTCCTGTATTATCCTGTTTAACGGGGATATAGAAAGAGACGAGTTCGTGCCAAACTGTATCCTCCGCCAAACATAAATGTATCCGGGGAATCGCCTGGCAGTTTCACGGGAAAAGCCAATAGCAGTAAGAGGTATAAAATGAACCAACCTGTCTATCTCGATTACAACGCTACCACACCGGTTGATCCTCTAGTCGCAGATGTTATCGAACCCTGCCTCCGCGAGCACTTTGGTAACCCATCTTCTACCCATATTTACGGTCGTAATGCGCATCGGGTAGTGGAGCATGCGCGTGAACAGGTAGCGAAGTTGATCGGTGCCCAGGCTGGCGAAATCGTCTTTACCGGGTGTGCGACCGAAGCCAATAACCTGGCTATTCGGGGTGCAGCCCGGGCCCTGGGTGATCGGGGTCGGCACCTGATCACCAGTGCCGTTGAACACCCTGCGGTAGAACAGCCTTTTAAGCGCCTGGCCGAAGCGGGCTGGGAGGTCAGCGTCATTCCGGTCGATAACTATGGTCGGGTCGATGTCGACAGGCTGTCCGATGCATTGCGGGATGAAACGGTTTTGATTTCCATCATGCATGCCAACAACGAGGTAGGCACGATCCAGCCTGTCGAGGAGATTGCGGCCATCACTCGCCCACGCGGCATCCTGCTGCATACCGATGCCGCACAATCTGCCGGTAAAATTCCAGTTTCAGTCGACGATCTCGGTGTCGATCTTCTTACTCTGGCCGGGCATAAATTCTATGCGACCAAAGGCGTAGGGGTGCTTTATGTGCGTCGCGGCACAGCAATACAACCGGCGTTGGTGGGTGCCGGTCACGAAGCTGGCCTACGACCGGGCACAGAAAATGTGCCCGCTATTGCAGGTCTCGGCGAAGCGGCTCGCATTGCGTACGAGCACCAGGCCGGACATGAACAGCAGCTTCGCCTGTTGCGCGACCAGTTACATACCCGGCTTGCTGATGCGATTCCTGGGTTAATATTGAATGGTCACCCCGAGCACCGCCTGCCTAACACGCTTAACCTCTCTTTTCCGGGCGTGGATGGTCGAAAATTGCTGGCGTTTGCCGATAGCGAAGTAGCGGCATCGGTAGGTTCGGCCTGTCACGAGGGAGATCAGGCAGTGAGCGGTGTACTGGGTGCGATGGGGATCGAAGTAGACCGGGCACGCAGTGCAGTGCGCTTGTCGCTGGGCACACCTACCACTCATGCAGAGATAGAACGGGTTGCTAAAGCACTGATATTGGCCTGGCAGGCGATAAAAAATTGAATTCTCTCAGCACCTCACTGTCCTGTGTAGTGGATACCATCGAATACAGATTTAAATCGGATTCGTGCAGGGATATAATCATCGATACTAGAGCTATGGTAAAAATTAAAGTATGAATTCTCTAATCCAGGATCTCGATAAACAGGCTGTAGCCAAACCGGGTTCAATCGATGATCAGGTGCCAGTTATCGACATCGCCGATCTGGTACGTGATTCATCGAGTGCAGCGGCCCGAGCTGCAATTGACGACATCGCAAAGGCCTGTAAGATCTGGGGTTTTTTCCAGGTGATCAACCACGGCATTGCCGCCGACCTGATCGAAAATGTCTGGCGTCAGACCCGGGCTATGTTTGCGTTGCCGGACGAAGTAAAACAGTCGGTTTTGCGCAGCAAAGATAATCCCTGGGGTTTCTACCCGAATGAGTTGACCAAAAATCAACGCGACAAGAAAGAAGTGTTCGACTTTACCCGTGAAGGTGTCGATCCGATTTACGGTCAATCCAATCGCTGGATAGCGAATCAGGATAATTTTAAGGCCACCATGCAGGAATACCTGGGTGCCTGCACTCATTTGTCGTTGACGCTGCTGGAATCATTTTGTATCGGCCTGAATTTGCCCGCCGATCACATGCGCGCTGATTTTGCGACCAATCATACTGGCTTCATGCGGTTGAATTACTACCCCGTCAAAGACCCGATGGCGGGTTCGGACATCGAACATCAACCTGTCGCCGACCTGGGCATACACCATCATACCGATGCGGGCGCGCTCACCGTATTACTGCAAGATGATGTGGGTGGTTTGCAGGTTTACAAGGATGGATATTGGCACAATATCTCACCCGTACCCGGTGCGATGGTGATCAATACCGGTGACATGATGCAGGTTTGGTCGAATGATATTTATCGGGCTCCCATTCATCGGGTACTCGCGATGGAAACCAGGAAACGCTATAGCCTGCCGTTTTTCTTCAACCCCTCCGCAAGCAGCAAGGTGAGTCCCTTGCCAACGGTGGTCAGCGACGAATGCCCGAGCCTCTATCACCCAATCGAGTGGGCCAGTTTCCGAGGTAGACGCTCCGAAGGCGACTTCGCCAATTACGGTACCGAAGTACAGATTTCGCAATTCAGGAAGTAGTCCTCTCTAAGGGAATTAGTAATGAGGGATCACTTTACCTCCTTGCAGGCTGGTGATGAAATACTTGTCCGGTATTTGGGCTGGCGACGATGTAACCTGTACTGCATGCAAGCCTTCAGCGGAGGTTCCCCACCAGGTTGCAAAAGGCATGGTGTACCGATGCAGAAATTTAGCCAAGCATTATCGAAAGTGTCGCCACATGACTAAATAGTTGAACAGTGTTCAAGCATCATAATTTTATTTCTGCCATCAAAATGGCTGGTATATGATATTTTTAGCAGGCTATTTTTAGGTAAAACAAAAATGATTGTAAAAACCCTGAACGACTTAATTGGCACCGATCGTGATGTACAGGGCCCGGTGTGGGCGAGCCGTCGTTTTTTACTCGCAGAGGATGGAGTTGGTTTTACGATGACGGAAACCATCACTAAAGCCGGTTCAGAACAGGTGCTGTGGTACAAGCATCATATCGAGGCCAATTATGTCATCGAGGGTGAAGGGGAGGTAGAGAATATTGCAACGGGTGAAATATTTCCTCTCAAACCAGGTACGATATACGTGCTAGATAAACACGAAAAACATCGCTTGAAATCTTTTACCAGCCTGCGGCTGGTGTGTGTGTTTTCACCCGCGCTGACAGGCAGAGAAACTCACGATAAAGATGGATCCTATTCGCCCCCGACAGAGTAAATCGACAGCACCAGATCGGAAATCTGGAGCAGGGGAAACGAATTACGTTGAAGCCGTTGATGTTCGGCAGAATATTTATCATACAAATACCCAGGAGTTCCTGTAATAGACACAATAATTAAGCGCGTTCAATTTTCAGTCAGAGGCCCTTCTGGGTAAACAGGGTCAACGGCATTTGGCGTTACCCCTCCCTGTTCAATCGCTTCTCCGGCAATCAATAGTGCATTTTCGTGATAGCGCCCTGCGACTAATTGAACTCCGACGGGTGTGTCGCCAATCATGCCGGTATTGACGGCCAATCCGGGCAAACCCATTAATGGCAAACCGATCTGGGTAAGCTGGGCTTCCATAACGCGTTTGAATGCAGCGGGAGATTCTACGTCGAGCTGATCCGGGAACGGGAGTTCTGCCGATACAGGGCAAATTAAAACCGGGTATTCGTCGAGAAACAGTTGCCATTCACGTACCAGAGTGGCCCGTGCCTGTATCGTATCGAGTAGGTCGTATAAATCGGTTTTTGGACACAGCTCATCCATTTGCGCATAGACAAACTTTGCATCCGGGTCGTTTTCATCGGCTATGATTTGTGGGTTGCGACGAAATTCGGTCAGCCATAGTCTTGCCTGAAGAATTGCCGGCTTACGAAAAGGCGGGCATTCAATTTCAGTCACTTCCCAGCCCGCTTGCTGGAGTATCCTGGCTGACTCACGAAGTGCCTGCTCAACTTCGGGCACGACGTCGAGTTCATCGGGATTTACCGTCAGTGCCGCGCGTTTGCGCTTGAGCGGTAGATTTACTGGCACTGGTGTCCACCAGGGGTCGCGTAAATCTTCCGCTGACATCGCCGTATAAGCGATTCGTATGTCGGCGATGGATCTCGCGATCGGACCAGACACGGACATCAACTGGCCACCGACATGTCGGTCCGAGCCGGTGAAATTCATCGCCGGTATTCGTCCGAGAGTGGGGCGTAGGCCCTGGACACCACAGGCGTATGCGGGGTAACGGATCGAACCGCCGATATCGCTACCGTGCCCGATAGCACAGATACCGGTAGCGACCGCGGCGGCCGCTCCACCGGATGAACCGCCCGGGGTAATCTTTGGGTTATGCGGGTTAAGCGTATGGCCGTGAATACTGTTACGGGTGAACCAGCGCAAGGAAAATGCCGGCGTGTTGGTTCGGCCCACGATGATCGCTCCCGCTTTACGCAGGTTGGACACCACCGGGTTATCGGTCGTGGCGATCAAATCGCGTTGTAATCGCAGGCCATTGGTGGTCGCATGGCCAGCCTGGTCTGCATTGACTTTTACCGTCACAGGGACACCCGCAAGAATACCAGCGTCGTCCCCTCTGGCTATGGCTTCATCGACTCGCTTCGCCTCGGACAATGCTTCCTCCGGCATCTCGGTGACCACCGCGTTAATTGCGGGATTAACCTGATCCAGGCGAGCGAGCGCGCTCCTGGCTACTTCAACCGCAGACACTTCACCATTTTTTACCTGCGTGGATATTTCAGTAGCAGACAGTCGCCACAATTCCGTCATGGTAAGTCCTCATCTGTTCACAGAAACTAATCTTAGCAGATGCTTCGCGCCTGTAGCGATAGGTATTATATTGGTTCGTTCTATGCGGATACCAATTTTGACAGACTCTACCGCAGGCCCAATAAATTAAATAAATACATGATGGTGCTTTGAAAGACTTCCTACGTGAATTAAACTGAAATCACATTAAAACTATCTATCTCATGCAGCGTGATTGGCAAGTTATCTAATTCAGACCGAAAGCAATTTAACCAGGACGGGTTCCTGGTGGTCGATAAATTGATCGATCTTACATCCGTGCCGATACTGCACGATGCATTGAGAGATTTGTTCCAGGGTAAGTTCGAAACCGGTGTGTGTCCCGATGAGGTCAACTGGCAGGAAGCAACCGGCGATCCCAGCCTGACTCGGCAGATATGCAATGGCTGGAAAGCCAACCGAGATATTGCCCGCGTCGTCCTGGATGAATCTTTGGGTCAGGCCATCGCTAGCCTGGCAGATTGGCCAGGTGTCAGGATCATGATCGATAATGTCATCTGGAAACCTGCAGGTACACAATCGTTGGGCTATCACCAGGACAGTGCATTCCTTGCCTGGTATAAGCCCTCCGACCTATTGACTTGCTGGATCGCGCTGGATGATACCAGCGCCGATGGTGGCACGATCGAATTTGTACGCGGCTCTCACAAATGGCGGTTATCCGAACCCGAAGGGGAGTTTCACGCTCCAGAGCAATACCGTAAGTACATGGAGATTGCCGCAAAAAAGGAAGGTATAAAACCAGAGTTGGTTTATGTCGAAGTGAATGCGGGTGGCGGATCATTTCATCATGGGTGGACATGGCATGGTTCCGGACACAATTCCAGCAAGAAGCCGCGACGCTCAATCGTACTCCATGCAATGCGCAGCGATGTTGAATATAGGCCGGAAAATTTCAGCCAGGGAATCGGACCGATTTACAGCCGTTATAAAAAACTGGCCGATAATAGCCTCGACGAAAATTACTTCCCGATTCTGTGGCGCGAGGATGGATATCGCACGCCGCAGATCGAGGCATATCTGAAAAGATCCTGAGCCAGGTTCGATTACCTTGAAAGGTCGATATTGACGCCCGACAACAGCAGTTCCTCGCGACGTCTCTGTGAGTAGCTCCGACGGTCTTCGGTTTTGTAGGCACCACTACTGATGTATCGCAACCCTTCCCTGAAATGAAATTTGTATAGCAAACTGTCATAGCGTTTTACCAGATTACCCTGGTCGAAGATCAATACGCCGGGCCGGTAGCTCAAATTGAATTGCCTGGCTAGTTCACCCGCTGTGGTTTTATTCCCCTGAGTGTCGATTATGGTGATCCTTGAATTTGTGTCCAGGCGAACAAGGGTGAACGCATTTAATTCAGCTATTACGTCTTCGTTCGAAAGCAATCTATCGTGAAATTCATCGAATCGTAACAACTGGTATCTTCGAAAATGACGGCAAGCGGCCCTTTTACTTTTGACAAATCGGTGATCGGTTTAAAAAGAGTATTCTGGCGAAGCTGGTAGACAACCTGTTTAGAGCTTTTATCCAGGTAGTCGACCAGAGAAACTCGTTGGTAAGACCTTGAACTGACGTATTCGAGAATTTTCTGAAATCTCTCGGGTGCACGATATCCGTCGGCCCGCAGGATGGACCTGTTCTGCGAATCTAAAAAAAGTATGGCCGGCGTCGCACGAACCTTGACGATTTCGGAAAGTTCCTTTTCCAGTACAGTTATTTCTTCGTTGAAGGCTATTTCACGGTCGCCTTTGACGTTAATTGCGATTACGTCGAAGTGTTGCTGAATATAACTGGATACCGGTTCAGATTCGAATGACTCGGTAAGCATGCGGTCGCAGTAGGAGCAACCATTGAGTTGAAAGAAAAGCATAACATGCTTGTTCGCCTTACTGGCTTCGTCAACGTCTTCCTGAATTTCCAGAAAACTTTCCTTGAACCAGTCGGGCGCAGTGTGTAGAGCCCCGCCTGTAATGATTCCGCGTTTGGTGGACTGTGCTGCCAAGTCGGTGCCGATGACTAAGGCGACAAACGAGGTTAGAAAAACAATTAGATACCGTGAAACTTTTAGTTTATCCATAGCGGCTAAATATTACTTTGTTTGTGATGATTCAGAATCTATTATAAACGCATGACTACAGAACATCCTTATGCTTTATTGACACCCGACGTCGTTATTGCCGCAGTCGAATCGACCGGCCGGCGCTCGGATGTACGTATTTTTGCACTGAATAGTTACGAAAATCGGGTTTATCAGGTTGGCATCGAAGACGATGAACCGGTAATCGCTAAATTTTATCGCCCGGGTCGCTGGACGCTGGAGCAAATCTATGAAGAGCATCGGTTTACGCAACATCTTTACGACCTGGAGATACCGGTAGTCGCGCCATTGGCTATCGCAAAGGGTTCCGAGGCTCCGACCATTGCCTCATTTGCGGGATTCTATTTTTCTATTTATCCACGACAGGGTGGGCGTGCCCCAGAGCTGGATAATCTTGAGCATCTCCATCAGCTGGGTCAGTTCATTGGCCGGATTCATACGGCTGGTATCGGCTTCCCATTCAAGCATCGGATCGATCTGAGCATGAAAGCCTATGGACACGATAGTGTCGCTTTTTTGCTTGAAACGGATTTTATTCCGCATGATCTTCGTCCGGCTTACGAAGCAATCAGCGCTGAAATACTGGTTATTATCGAGGAAAATACGCCAGAATCGTCCGAGTTTCGGCAGATTAGTCTGCATGGTGACTGTCATCCTGGAAACGTACTCTGGCGTGACGATCGTCCTCATTTTGTTGACTTTGACGATGCGATGACCGGTCCAGCCATTCAGGATCTCTGGATGCTTCTGTCGGGTGACAGGGCAAGTCGTCAGCAGCAGATGAGCGAAATCGTAGAAGGGTATGAGCTATTTGGAGAATTCGACACCGGTGAATTAAGATTGATCGAGCCGCTACGCGCTATGCGAGTACTCAATTATAGCGCCTGGCTGGCCAAGCGCTGGAGCGATCCGGCTTTTCCACTCAGTTTTCCCTGGTTTAATACACCACGCTACTGGTCTGAGCATATCCTCGAGCTTAAAGAACTACTGACAGGTCTGCAGGAACCGCCCCTGGCGATGCCGAATCTATAGTTACGATGCGATATACTGTCGCAATGCCTCGGCCTCGGACTGGACTTCAGAGATACGGCACTTGACCAGATCGCCGAGGCTAATCACTCCTATCAAATCGTCCCCATCGAATACTGGCAGATGCCGGACACGACGATCGGTCATCATCGCCATGGCCTGTAATACTGTGTCCTGACTAGTGCATTTAATTAAATTTGTGGTCATTAATTCCGATATCGGGACGTCGTGTAAATCAGCTCCATGCGGACCCATGCCACCGACAATATCGCGTTCGGACAAGATGCCGACTATTAGGCCGTCATTATCTTCCACCAGCAGAGCGCCAATTTTCTTCTCGGTTAATTTAGTCGCTGCCTCGGCAATACTATTGTCTGTTTTTAGTCGGTAAACTTTGTTACCTTTGGTACTCAACACCTCGGATAATTTCATAGCCCTTCCTCTCTATCTCGTTAGAGAATCCTATTAATATGAATTATTTGAACCAGCGTCCATATCGAACAGGGTATATTTGCCATATTAACCTGTAATTGGCCGGCCTGCTATCATTGGAGATAATAGTGACGCATCGATTCAAGCTTGATCATTCACTTCGGAAGTTAATCGTTAAGAACTTGTCAAAATTCGAATATCGGAAATTTGATGTCGACGATAAAACCCACGCAGCGGTTGCTGTTACACTGGTCGATTGTCGAAGTAGTGCAGAGATTGGAAACATTCCTTTCGATCCACAAAACATGGATCAGGCTGCGCTAATACTCACTACGCGAACTGCGACACTCAAGCACCATGGTGGACAGCGGGCTTTCCCCGGGGGACGAATAGATAGTGGAGAGTCACCTGAACAGGCGGCATTGCGTGAACTCGATGAAGAGGTTGGCTTGAAGATCGATTCCGACCAGATACTGGGCAGGTTGGACGACTATGTGACTCGTTCTGGATTTGTCATCACGCCGGTCGTCGCCTGGGGCGGTCGCGATGTCGAGCTAAACGCGAACCCCGATGAAGTTGACAAAATCCACCGTATTCCACTCGGAGAATTGATGCGAGACGATGCTCCCATACTGGAGTCAATTCCCGAAAGCGAGCACCCAGTATTAAAAATGCCGCTTGGTGACGACTGGTTTGCTGCACCAACAGCTGCGATAGCCTACCAGTTTCGTGAAGTTGGAATACTGGGCAAGTCGACCCGGGTAGCACATTTCGAACAGCCTTACTTTGCCTGGAAGTAATATCGTGACTGCTATCAATGAATACGACTATATCATCCTCGGCGCAGGCTCAGCTGGTTGTGTACTGGCCAACCGGCTCAGCGAGGACGGGCAAAATTCGGTTTTAATTCTAGAAGCAGGGCCGATGGATCGCAAGTTGCTCATTCATATTCCGGCAGGCGTATACAGTGTTTATAAAGACCCCAGCATTAACTGGAACTACGAGGCTGAGCCTGAGGATACCCTCGATCAACGTAAGGTTGAGCTGCCCCGCGGCAAGGTAATCGGTGGATCGTCGTCGATCAACGCGATGGTTTATATGCGTGGTCACCCACTCGACTATGATCGTTGGGCCGATGAGTTTGGCCTGAAGAAATGGGACTATTCTCAGTGCCTGCCTTATTTTAAAAAATGTGAGTCTTCAGACCGGGGTGAAAACCAGTGGCGCGGTGGCAGTGGCCCGCTCGGGGTTTCCAGGGCGCGCCTGGAAAATCCCCTGTTCGATGCTTTTCTGGAAGCCGGCACTCAATCAGGCCAGGGACGATCGGATGATTTAAATGCCTTTAAACCCGAAGGCGTGGCGAGGTTAGATAGTACTACGCGTAATGGCAGGCGATGTAGCGCGGCAGTTGCGCATCTTAAGCCTGCACTCAGCCGGCCCAATCTGCGGCTCGAAACCGGGTCTCTGGTGCAACGCATCGTAATTGATAATAAGCGTGCAATAGGAGTGATCTACCAGCGCCGTGGACAAATTGTCGAAGTCAGGGCCAACAGGGAAGTGATCGTTGCCTGCGGTGCGATAAAATCTCCGCAGCTGCTGATGCTCTCGGGTATAGGTAAGCCCGGCAATCTGCGAGAAAACGACATTGAACCGGTTCACGATCTCCCGGGTGTGGGGCAGAATTTACAGGATCACCTGAATATATCATCGGCTTATCATTGTATTAAACCCGTCACCCTGCACCGCGCGAGCAGACCTCTAAACATGCTGGCAACTGGTATCCAGTGGTTGACGACACGAACAGGCCTGGGCGCTTCCAATATTTGGGAGGCTGGGGGCCTGGTTTATGGTAACAACACGGCAGCCTATCCAAACCTGCAATATCACTTTGCCCCGATTTATGCTGAATTTGAAGGTGGAAAGATCATTCTTACGCAGGCTTTTACTGCAACAATTGATCAACTCAGGCCCAGGAGCAAAGGATATATCGCATTGAAATCGGGAAATCCTGCCGACAGGCCCGCTGCGCACTTCAATTACCTCAGTGTCGAATCCGATTTAATCGAGTTAATCGAAGGTGTTCGCCTGACCCGAGACCTGATTTCGCAACCCGCTTTCGATGAGTTTCGGGGCAAGCAGTTGCATCCTGCTCCCGATGTGACATCCGATCGGGATATCGGCGCCTGGATTCGAGCCACGACTACCACCGATTTTCACCCCTGCGGTACCTGTCGAATGGGCCTCGATGATGAGTCTGTGGTAGATGCTGAAATGAAGGTGCAGGGTATAGATGGCTTACGCGTCGTCGATGCGTCGGTGATGCCGCAAATTGTCAGTGGCAATCTCAATGCCCCCATTCAAATGATCGCCGAACGCGCGGCAGATTTCATTCGGGGCAGGGAGCAATTGACGGCGATTCATGCCCGCTTTCATTTTCAGGAGTGCGACAGCAAAAAGGATTTAATATGAGGTAATAACCGATCTGGAGCCTCAACCAGTAACGAGTGCTTCAGCCCCTTCAGAATTACCAGTTCTGAATTTGGCAGCTGCTGGTCGATCAACCGATTCAGACGTGGGTTGCAACCCCCATCGAGTTCACCGGTCAGCACCAGACAGGGGCAGGTTACTTCTTTGAGCCAGCCGATCATTTCGGTTCGTGCGTAAATCCAGAACACGCTCAGGAAAACATCATCAGGAGTATCCCTGATCTGCTGGAGACGGGCCTCGATAAGGCTCGGGTTTGCTTCGATGAATGAGTCGGTAAACCATCGTTGTATAAAAATTTTAAGCGACGGAATAATGCCATCGTTTTCGATTGCTTCACCCACGACCTGGAGACTGGCCCGATCCTCATCGTTACGCCCTGCAGCGGTACTGAGTAGTCCCACACTCAAGGTGTTGTCAGGATAAGCGTGAGCATAGGCCGGGCCGATCATTCCCCCCAGAGAATGGCCGATCACGTGGATTTGATCATGTCCCAGTTTAGTGCGGAGCGTCTCCATATCATCAACCAGGTCGGCCAGTGAATAGGGTGTTGGCGGTACCGGGCTATCCCCGTGACCTCGCAGGTCATAACTCACGCAGGTGAAATGATTTTTTAAATCGCCGATGAGTGGATCCCAGGTGGTTTTGCGTGAGCCGATTCCATGCACCATGTATAGCGCCGGGCCCCGTCCTTCGATACGATAACTGACCTCTACAGCAGGCATTGGCGGTTTCCCTTAAACCGTTTTCTTAAGCGTTGTAACATTATCAGTAAAGTGCGGCATCACTTCTTCGCCAAAACACTGGATCGAGTCGAGCACTTCACTCTGCTCGACACCGAAATTGACGTTCATGATGAATCGATCGATTCCCGCTTGCGCATAAGGTCCCAGTTTATCGATCATTTCCGACGCCGTGCAGATAGTCAGATTTTCGGCTGTCTGCTCCAGCGTCATTTTTCGTGGCAAGGGTTTGATCATTCCGTTTTCAACGATACCCGGGCCGGTGAACACATTGTCGAAACGCGAGTAATAATCGTGCGCCATCGCAATTTTGGCGTGACGATCCTTATCGTTATGCGATACAAACGCGACACGGGATAAAGACAGGGTCAGGTGTTCGCCCTGTTCGCCGAGTTCGGCTTTCCCCCGCTTAAAGGCATTGACCTGATCGAGCATGAGCTGATGGTCGCCCGATAAAGGCGTAGTCAGAATGTGAAACCCGCGTTTAGTGCAATGATAAATTGCTTCCAGTCCCAGTACAGCCATCATGATCGGTACCTGGGAAACCGGTCGCGGCATGATTGTCAAACACTCGAACTGATAGTATTTTCCTTGCCAGGAAACTTCTTCCTGATTGAGTAATGCCTGTAGTACGTCGAGCGATTCGTCGAATTTTTCACGGCTGTTTTCCAGCGGGACTCCGAGGCGATCCATTTCAAAAGCGAATGCACCACGGCCTACTCCGAGCATTAAACGGTGATCGGTAAAGATGTCGGCGCAAACCAGTTCGCCGGCAAATATACGCATATCGTGTAACGGCAATACTGCGACTGCGGTGATGATTTTAACACGGCTGGTTTTACTGGCGATTTTTACTGCGAACTGCAACGGAGCAGGCATCATCAAAATGTTAATCAAATGGTGTTCGGTTATAGAGACCGAATCGTAGCCGAATCGGTCCGCCACCTGGGCCTGTTCGATCATATCGCGATAGACGCGATCCCCGCCGTAGGATTTGTCAGGGTAGTAGGCTGAAAGCTGAAGGCTGAATTGCACGGATAAGTAACGCTACTTTCCGAGCCCCATCTTTTCCCTGGCCTCATCGGGGCCAACCACGCGCGCACCGAGTCGTTCGATAATTTCAACCGCGCGTTCTACCAGCATGCCATTAGTCGCCAGCACACCCTTGTCGAGGTAAATATTATCTTCGAGTCCGACACGTACGTTGCCTCCGAGTAATACAGCTTGCGCTACCATTGGCATTTGCATTCTGGAGATACCGAATCCGGCCCACAGCGCGTTATTGGGTAAGGCATGTTTCATCGCTGCCATGGTTTCGGTATCAGCGCCCGCACCCCAGGGAATACCCAGGCAAATCTGAAACATCGGTGGCGCATCGATTAAGCCTTCGTCAATCAGTTTTTGGGCCAGTCTTATCTGCCCGAGATCAAAAACCTCCAGCTCTGGTTTTACACCTATTTCCTGAACCATTTGGGCCATTTTGCGCAGAAAAGGCTCTGTATTGATATAGGTGTAATCTCCGCCGAAATTCATTGTGCCGCAATCCAGGCTACAGATATCGGGCTTGCACTCGATCACATGCGCCAGACGTTCTTCGGGGCCAACCATATCGGTGCCCGGTCCGGGCATAGACGGGTCTTCTTTGCCGGGTATCCAGTCACCACCCATACCTGCAGTGAGGTTAAGCACCAGATCGACGCTACTGTCGCGGATAAGATCGACAGTTTGTTTGAATAGACCTGTATCGCGTGATCCCTGTCCGGATTCCGGGTCGCGTACGTGGACATGAACTACTGCCGCCCCCGCCTTTGCTGCTTCTATCGCGGCGTTGGCAACCTGTTCAGGAGTGATCGGAACCAGGTTGCTCCGGCTAGTGGTATCTGCTGCCCCAGTGACCGCGCAGGTTATTATGACGTCGTTATTCATGTTTATTAGCTCTCTTTATTTTCGCAATTTCGACAAGACCATCGTTCATTTTTTTGCTAAGCGACGCGAAATCCTTGCCTTTAGTCATTTCAATGCAACCATCGATCATCGCTTTGCGTAGTTCGGGGGTTAATTCTGGAGCCACCAGACGAGTCCAGGGCAATTTCAATGCTGGGCCAAACTGGTCGAGGCAATTAGCCATTCCGCCTTCACCGCCACCGACATGAAAAATTTCGCAGGGACCCATTAAAGCCCAGCGTGGGCCTGGGCCGTTCACCACTGCCTGGTCGATTTGTTCCACCGTGGCTTCACCATTGGCGACCATGTGTAGCGCTTCACGCCAGATTGCCTCCTGCAGGCGAGTAGCGATAAATCCGGGAATTTCTTTCTTCATTACCAATGGCTCTTTGCCAGCGACGCGGTAGAATTGCTCGGTCCATTCAACAGTTTTTGGCGAAGTCTTTTCGCCACCTATCATTTCTACCAGCGGTAACAGGTAGGGCGGGTTAAAGGGATGCGCGATTACGGTTCGCTCTGGAGTCGAACATTTGGCCTGAATATCGGTCATCGAAAGTCCCGATGTGCTGGACGCGATTACCACACGAGGATCTACGATTTCACCGAGCTTTCGATATAATTCCTGTTTGAGCGCCAATACCTCGGGGATACTTTCCTGAATAAATTCGGCCTCCTGGGTGGCTTTCGCAAGGTCTGTCGTCCAGGTAAATTTATCCAGCGATGCGCCTTCGGCGAGACCAATTTTTTTGAGGCTGAGCCAGGCGGTTTCCAGCAGGCGCGTCAACGCCTGGTGTTCAGATTCATCATGTAGGTAACTAGTGACCTGGTAACCCTGCGCCAGGAAATGCGCCGCCCAGCCCCCACCGATCGGCCCGGCACCGATACAGGTTATTCGACGGATATCTTCAGGCCGCTGATCCAGCATGGTTACCTGCCCTTAAATTTGGCGTCGCGTTTTTCGACAAATGCCTTGACCCCTTCTTCGGCATCGTCCGATGACAACATGGCCTTATAGGTAGGCAAATCTTCGTAGCGCATTTTGTGAAAAGCCTTTTCGATCGGCTCACACTCGATCGCTCGGAGTACTTCCTTGACCGACTGCAATGCCAATGGAGCAACCTCTGATAACTTGTTGGCCCATGCATGTGCAGAAGAGAGCAGGTCGGCGGCAGGTACGATTTTATTGATTAATCCGTAATGTGCCGCTTCTTTGGCCGACATTCGACGACCAAGATAAAGCATTTCTAGTGCAATATTATACGGTAGACGTTTGGGTAAACGCTGAACCGCACCGGCATCAGGAATCAAACCTAAGGGTAGTTCGGGTAGTGCGAATTCAACATGTTCGGCGGCGATGATCAGGTCGCAGGCGAGCGCAATTTCAAACCCACCACCGATGGTCAATCCATTCAACGCCGCAATTACCGGTTTGTTCAGATTCCACATTTCGGTAATACCAGCAAATCCACCAAGATCGGCGTCTTCTGCCTCCCACCAGTTTGCCAGCGGCGTGTCGCCACTATCGAGTGCTTTCAAATCCCAGCCGGCACAGAATATTCTATCTCCAGCGCCAGTGATAATAGCGACCTTAAGTTCGGGAGTATCGCGAAAGTAAACAAACGCTTCACCTAGCTTACGGCTTGTAGGGAGATCAATTGCATTCGCCTTTGGTCGATCGATAGTAATCTGCATGATGGCCCCATCTAGCTTTACCTTGACCTCATCATCACCTGGAATCATGTATTCACCTTACCTGCTACGGGACATTTGATATGGGCGCAGTGTAGTAGACTTGGATTCCGATTGGTATATTATGAAGTGAATGATTTGCAACAATTATTAACGCCATGAACTACACGCTAACCGCCGAACAGGACATGATTGTTCGCTCTCTACGCGCTTTCCGTGAACAGGAACTCGAGCCCTACGAAGCCGAGGTGGATCGAACCGGTGAGGTGCCCGAAGAACTGGGCCAGCGCATCAAGGCGCGCGCGCTCGAAATGGGATTTTACGCGCCCAATCTACCGGAGGAGGTCGGTGGTGGTGGGCTCGATTACAAGACCCTGGCTTTATTTGAGCGGGAACTGGGCAAGACCAGCTGGGGTTTGCACGGCTATATACATCGACCATCTGAAATCCTGATGGCCTGCGAGGGAGATCAGATTGAAGACTATCTCCTTCCCTGTGTCAGCGGGGAAAAGAAAGAGGTGTTTGCGCTCACCGAGCCAGGTGCGGGCTCCGATATACTGTCCATGGCTACCAAAGCAGTGCGCGATGGGAAGGACTTTATTATCAACGGGTCGAAACATTTTATCAGTAGCCCGGTGATCCCGGACTTTGCGATCCTGTTTGCCTGGACTGGCGTACAGGAAACCAAAAAAGGCGAACGCAAACTGGTCACAGCCTTTCTGATCGACAGGGACACACCCGGTTTCGACATACAGCGTGGGCCTCGGTGTGCCGCCCAGCGCGCTTATCATACCTGGCAACTATCGTTCAGCCAGTGTCGTGTACACGAAAGACAAATTCTCGGCCAGGAAGGCCAGGGTTTCGATCTCGCAGATAAGTGGCTGAGAATGGGACGTATCTGGGTAGCGGCTGCGGCCTGCGGCAAAATGGAACGGTTGCTCGAGCTGGCCACGCGCTATGCGGCGGAGCGTAAGCAGTTTGGTCAGACGATCGGAAAATTTCAGGGAACCTCGTTCAAGCTTGCCGATATGGCGACCGATCTACAGGCATCGGATTTGCTGGTCATGCACGCGGCCGACAAGGCTGATGAGGGCATCATGACACCCGAGGACGCGGCGATGGCCAAGCTCTTCGCCTCTGAGGCAGTAGGCAGGGTGGCTGATCATACGATCCAGATTTATGGGGGAATGGGGTTGATGGAAGAATTACCGATCGAACGACTATGGCGTGACGCGAGACTCGACCGAATCTGGGATGGTACTTCGGAGATACAAAGACATATAATTTCCCGTTCACTATTACGCCAGTACGAGTCTTGAATCCACGGCTACGCCAAAATTTAATACGACTGTTTAACCCTCGCCATATCGCTTTTGTCGGTGGTGCCGATGCGGATTTCAGCGCCCGACAATGTGCTGATCTTTTCGATGGCCCCGTCTGGGGCGTGAATCCCAGGCGGAAAACCCTGGGCGGTTTGCCTTGCTATGCCTCCATCGAAGATTTGCCGGAACCGCCCGATGCCGTATTTCTGGCTACACCACGTAGCGCGACTGCCAATGTTATTAAACAGTTATGCGAGGCAGGCGCAGGCGGTGCAGTATGCTTCACCGCAGGTTATGGAGAACTGGGTAGTGAAGGTAAGGCTGCTGAACAGGAACTGGTTGAAGCGGCAGGTGATTTCGCCCTGGTCGGACCTAACTGTTACGGGCTGATCAATTACACCAATGGCGCCACGCTGTGGCCATTCGGGGCCGGCAAGCAACGCTGCGACAAGGGCATCGCTTTAATCATGCAAAGTGGCATGATTTCAGCCAATATGACGATGAACGACCGTTCGGTGCCGATCAGTTACGTGATATCTGCCGGTAATCAGGCGATGCTGGCAATCGAAGATTACATCGACATACTGGTAGACGACCCCAAAGTCAGTGCTATCGGTATCTATATCGAAGGTATCCGAGATATTAATCAGTTTTCCATTGCGGCGATTAAGGCATTGCAGGTCAATAAACCGCTGGTAGTGCTAAAGGCGGGAAGCTCGGACATTGGGTCGCGCCTGACTGTGAGCCATACTGGTTCGATGGCTGGTACCGATCAGGCGTTTCGGGCGTTATTTGAGCAGCTAGGAATTATACGAGTCGACTCACCGGTCGCTATGTTGGAGACGCTCAAGTTTCTGTCGGTGTCGGGTACCCCGAAAGGACGTCGTATAGCTGCTTTTAGTTGTTCGGGTGGAGACGCTGCCTTGTTGGCCGATTATTGTCATAAAGTGGGGTTGGAACTGCCGCAACCCTCGGTAGCTGTGAGTAAAAAACTGGCCAGGTTATTACCCGATATCGCTACGGTCAGTAATCCGCTCGATTACACCACGCCTTTATGGGGTAATACCGAGGTAATGCCCAAAGTCTTTAGCACGCTGCTGGAAGATGGATACGATGCCGCGATAGTGGTGCAGGATTTTCCACCCCCTCATATTCATGATGACAATTCAGCCTATCGCAACGATGCAAATTCTTTTATTCAGGCTTGCAATGTGCATGGCATTCCTGGTGCTATCACCAGCGATCTGCCGGAGAATATCGATCGGGAATCGCGCGAGATCATGATCGGTCAGGGCGTTACGCCCCTGCAGGGTATAGATACCGGGTTGGCCGCTTTGGCGCAGGCCTGTCGTTATGGCATTCGTAGAGAGCAGATTAAATAATAGGGAGAATGATGGATTCGTTCCCATTAGCATCCCAGTCAATGCTTCCGAGAGCCACAAACTGGATGAGTGGCAGGGTAAGCAGCTTATCAATGCAGCCGGGATCGATATTCCAGATGGCAGGTTGTGTTCAGAATTAAATGTCATCACCGGTGCGGAAGAACTCGGTTACCCGGTAGTGCTCAAGGCGGTCAGTAGCGAGTTGCCGCACAAATCGGAATACGGCGCGGTGAAACTCAATTTGCGAAATACCGATGCGATGATAGCCGCAGTCGATGAGATTAAGGCGTCGGTTTCGAAAGCCAGCCCCGATCTAAAGTGGGATCAGTTTCTGGTCGAATCGATGGTCGATCAAGTGCTAGGCGAATTACTGGTCGGAATTAACACTGACTCTCAGTTTGGCCAGATCATGGTGATCGCTGGTGGTGGCATCTGGGTCGAGTTGATGGATGATTCCACGATACTATTGCTGCCGACGACGCGGGAGCAAATACTAGAGGCGCTGCAGGGACTCAAAAGTTTTGCTTTACTGAGAGGTTTCAGAGGCAAACCATCGTGCGATCTGGAATTGTTACTCGATACCATTCTTTCGATCGCGCGATTTGCGCAGAGTAACAGCGAACAATTGCTTGAACTGGATATCAATCCTTTGATGATCACCGAGCATCGGGTGGTCGCCGCCGACGTGATGATTCATCAGACGGGGATAAAGGAGTGAAATTATTGCCTGGCGAGAAAGACCATTAGTCGGTGTTTATGTGCATCGCGCGCTATGCCCGTGCCGTTAAATCCACCGTCGATAACGAGAATGTCTACCCACCAACAGGGTTCGATTGCGTTAGTTTTCATTATTATCTGCAGGCTGGCATTTTGTAATTTCAATTGCTCGCCGACCAGACACAAATAAATTCGACCGATAAATTCCACCTATTTTTTATTGCCATAGCGTCAGCAAAGCTAGAGTAATGGTCTAGACTCCATAAGTTAGAGTAGATAAATCTGGCAAGCGCTGCCGTGCAATAGTCGAGAGTCGAATTTCCGCACGGTGAAGTATGATATTAGAGGATTAATACTTGCATCATTTCAAATATACCCGGGATGTGCTGATGGTCGGCATATTCCTGATTGCAGAGACCTTGATCGTAACGGCCTGGATAGCCCACGAGCAGCTGGCCGAATTACAGCGCATTTCAATGTGGGATGTGGCTATTATTGGGTTGATCGAATTGATTGTCGCAATCATCGGTACGGGTCTGGTGTTACGCCGAATTAACGAGCCATCAGGATACACCAGGGAAGGGCTGGTTACAGTCGCGGGTCGCGATACTGGTCTCGACATCCCTGAGCCGAAGCGAAATGATCAATCTCGCCACTTGCCATTGCTATCAGGGGCTCATTCCCTTCGTGTGGAGGGGGTAGCTGTGATGCCCTGTATGACAGATGCCGAATTACCCCAGTGTAAGGGAAAATCCTTTATATAGAGAAGTATTGCACCAACCTGAAGTTGATGGAGGGGATCGTCAGACTGTCCGAGGGATTGACGTTAATATCGGCGCGCTATGCCGAGGTAGGGCTCGAAATGGCTAAAACTCAAAACCCCTATATGATTATTATCGATATCAATCTTCCGGACATGAGTGGCCTGGTAGTGCTCGAAAAACTTATGGAGTTAGACATAGTTCCGCGAATTCCGGTCATTGCATTGAGCGCCGCCGCTACGGATAAGGATATAAAGGAAGGTATTGAGGCCGGTTTCCAAATGTATTTAACCAAACCGATAAATGTTCGGCAAGTTCAGGGAGCAATTCATAGTTTACTCGCGGCTTAACCCGAGCCCGGATGAATAAATGTTCTCTGAGTCGAAATTTGCTATCCTCGAATTAGCTATTGGTGAGATAAAGGGAGCGTTAGATATTTCGTGTCAATTCTCCTCACAGCATTATGCTGCACGATTAAAGAAATGATACAAAATATCTAATACTCCCCAGATCAGTTCCTGGAATATATAAATAATCATTCGAATATGAGCTTCGATGAAAATGGTTGGATTCACCAATTATAATAAAAATGAAATGCGGGGTTAGCTCAGTTGGTAGAGCGTCAGCTTCCCAAGCTGAATGTCGCGAGTTCGAACCTCGTACCCCGCTCCAAATTCATCTACGATATGGGCTGTTTCAGCATCGTTGCGGTACAACCCGGGCCGTCTACGGCGACTGCGATCA
>JADFJT010000019.1 GCA_022566015.1 Pseudomonadota bacterium
TAGGACTAGGAGCGAAACGGGTCTTGATCATGGATTTCCCTGGAGAAAAGTGACGCGCAGTATTCTACCAAAGTGAAGGCAATTTAATACTTGCCACTCGGATTTACTAGCGCTTCAGTCGAGTTAGATTTAACCAGTGCCTAAAATCGTTTACGTAATTCCATCACACTACCGGTACGCTGCAACTGCGTATATTTCAGGAAGGAATTGCCCAGCAATGCTTTGTGGGGCCGAGAACCTTCGATCACGGTCGCCATTACATTTGAAACGCTGATGTCCCCAATGCTGATTCGATCCAGAACTATTTGCCATACTGGCACTACCGATGACGCCGTATTTGCGAAACCCTGCACTCCCTGGCGATAATCGATCCCGATTAACCTTGCCAGTTGACCGCTGATAGTCACGTAGGTCGCCCCAGTATCTATCAAAAAGTGTACGGTCCTGCCGTTAATACTACCCTTAACGTAATACATCCCCTGTTCATCCGGATATATCATGGTTTTGGCAAGGTCAGGCTTTTTATAACTACTCCCTATCGACCGGTTCAGGCCCAGTTTTTTTAGTTTTCCGTGGATCGATACGACTGCGCCCCTTCCCGATGCGGATATCAAAGTGACTCCGTAAAAAGTCTCTCCTTTACTCACTATCTTTTGCTCTCCTTCAATTTCCATCAGCACTTTATTGGTAAATAGACCGATCACCTTGACAACAACATCACTGGCGTTCGAATGAGGCCCCAGCAATATTGAAACTAAAACTGCAATAATGGTTAAAATTTTCATAATTTGGTCAGAAGCTCCCAGGATATTTCGCGATTAATTGCATACAGGCAAGCGCGTACAGTCCCGCAAGCACATCATCGAACATGATCCCAAAACCGCCCTTCAGGTGCTTATCAGCCCATTTAACTGGCCAGGGTTTTACGATATCGAAAAAACGAAATAACACGAACCCGACTAAAATCCATTGCCAGGTTACGGCCGGAACGGCAATCATGGTGATCCAGAACCCAATAAATTCATCCCACACTATGCCCGAGTGGTCATGAGCTCCCAGAGCCTGACTGGTGTAGTGGCACAGGTAAACACCCAGGGCAAAGCCCACGACTATGACCGTAATATAGGGCAGCAACGCCAGCTGACTCAGGTATAGATAGGGTATTATCGAAACTATCGTACCAACGGTTCCGGGTGCGCGTGGCGATAACCCCGCTCCAAATCCAAGTGACAGGACATGCAACGGATTAAGAAGCATAGAGAATTTAATAGGAATGGGGTTAACCAAAATGTTGATATCCCTGCCAGTGTTTTAAATCGGTCGAGTGATTGCCTTTCATCAAAGTGTAGTCGGATTTTATAATTTCACCTATTTCAATCAGTTGGCATTCCGGATGAGCCTGGTTCCAGTCATCGAGGTGATCCTGATATTTCGATGGGAGGGTACAACATATCTCATAGTCGTCTCCTCCAGTCAGCGCGTAATCGAAGGCGTCATTTTTTCTGATCCAGTCATTAACCGGTAAGGCGAACTGATTAATAGTCGCACCCACCCGGCTGCTACGCAGAATATGAGCCAGGTCCCCAACTAATCCATCCGACAAATCTATCGCTGCTGAAGCAAACTGTGCTATAAAATCAGACAGATCTAGCCGTGGTTTCGGACGATTCAAGGCCGTCACACACAATTCTCGTAGCGGCTCGGGCAAGTGAACGCGTTGCTGCAGATGTGCAAGCCCTAGCGAGGCATTACCCAGTACGCCTGAAACCAGAACTCGGTCACCTGCCTGGGCACCAGCGCGTGTGACGTATTGTCCTTCAGGCACCAATCCTGTCACCTGAATAGTCACCGATAGAGGCCCCCGGCAAGTATCACCACCAACCAGTTCAATTTGATGGCGTTGCGACATTTGCCCAAGCGATTTCGAAAACTCTTCCAGCCAGTCTTCGTCATCGTCGGGCAGGCTAAGTGATAACAAAAACCAGGCTGGTTTCGCCGCCATCGCAGCAAGGTCGCTCAGATTAACCGCCAGAGCCTTGTAGGCAATGTCGGCCGCGCTGGTTTGCTCCGGAAAGTGAACCCCACTAATGAGCGTGTCGATACTCATCACGACCTGCATACCCGGCGGCACATCCAGTACAGCTGCATCATCGCCCTGAGAAAGTCGAACCGGGAATTCACCGCGGCCGATGTCGGCAAAAAAACGCTCGATTAGTGAAAATTCATTCGATCGCACGGTTGCATTAAACCGATTATAAAACGCCTGTCAGGCAGTTTCGACTTGACGTAGTTTCTGAGACAAAGGATCGAGCACGCCATTTACAAACTTATGCCCCTCGTCGGCACCGTAGATTTTAGCCAGATTGATAGCTTCGTTTATCACGACCTTATAGGGGATTTCAAGATGATGGATGAATTCGTAAGTAGCAATACGCAATATATTACGTTCGATAGGGTCGATACGATCCTCAAAACTTTTGACAAATTCCCCGTAAGTAGCATCGAGATGCTCTACCTCCGCTGGAATTTTATAAAGCAATTCGAGGAAGTATTCTTCATCGCCAGCACTAACACCCTGTTCCTGCAAATACTGATTTTTAATCCAGTCAAGGTCTTCGCCAGACAACTGCCACTGATAAAGAGCCTGCAGTATCTTTTCGCGGGCATGCTTACGTTTCTTAATAAAACGCGCCTTATTGTCTGCCACACCAGTATCCTTTCACCTGACTTCGACAATCTAGCCAATCTTTCTCAGCAAGCTGACCATTTCGATCGCCGCCATCGCCGCATCGGTACCCTTGTTTCCGGCCTTGGTTCCAGAGCGCTCGATCGCCTGTTCAATCGTATCGGTGGTCAAAATTCCATTGATCACCGGTATCGAATGCTGTAGCGCTACCGATGACAGTCCTTTGGCACTTTCACCCGCAACGATATCAAAATGTGGGGTAGCACCACGGATCACCGCACCCAGGCCAATAATCGCATCGAATTTTCCCGACTGCGCAAATTTTTGTACCAGCAAGGGTATTTCAAAAGCGCCCGGAACGTGGCTCACGGTGATATCCCCGGCTGAAACACCGGCACGTTTTAAAGTATCCAGCGCAGCCTGCAACAGGCTTTCGACAATAAACCCGTTAAACCTGCCCACAACGATGGCAATCTTCGCCTGATCAGTGCTGATATCACCATCGATATGGTTAACTTCATTCATATGTGGTTCTCCACAATAATGTTATTCGGAATAGTACTCGACAACTTCGAGTCCGAATCCGGCGAGTGCATGAAATTTCTTCGGTGCGCTGAGTAACTTCATCTTTCGAACACCCAGGTCTGCAAGGATTTGAGCGCCAATTCCGTAGGTTCTCAGATCATCGGGCTGGTCTTCTTCGTGACCGGCTTCGTCTCGGATGATCGCTTCGATATTCCTCACTAAATCCTTGGGGGTTTCGGCCTGGCGCAAGAATACGATCACACCCTGCCCCATCTCCTCGATGGTTTTCATTACCTCCCGCAATGGCCAACCGCGGCCCGAGGTACCCGACAACGCATCTGCCAACGTGTTTTGTACGTGTACCCGTACCGGAATCGGCTGATTGGGGTCGATCTCACCCTTGACCAGTGCAATATGTAGCTCCTGCGCAATGGTATCTTCGTAGGCGTACAAATTGAATTCGCCGAAATCGGTTGGAAAACGGGATTCAACGATGCGCTCAACCGAGTGTTCGTGTTCGATTCGGTAGCGAATCAAATCTTCAATCGTACCTATTTTCAGTCCATGCTCATTTGCGAATTTCTCCAGATCGTTTCGTCGTGCCATGGACCCATCATCGTTAAGTATTTCTACGATAACTGCGGCCGACTCGAATCCGGCGAGCCGCGCCAAATCGCAGCCTGCCTCGGTATGACCGGCGCGTATCAATACACCACCCTTGCGGGCCATAACCGGAAATATATGACCTGGCTGGACGATGTCTTCCGGCTTCGCGTCCGGCTTCACTGCAGCCAATATCGTGGTGGCACGATCGGCGGCAGAAATACCGGTAGTCACGCCCTCTGCGGCCTCGATAGACAGAGTAAAATTGGTTTCCAACTGCGCCTTATTATCGCCAACCATCAGCGGCAATCGTAACTGCTGACAGCGCTCTTCGGAAAGGGTCAGGCATATCAGACCACGTCCAAATTTTGCCATGAAATTAACATGCTCCGCAGTAACCGCTTCCGCAGCCATCAGGATATCGCCTTCATTTTCGCGGTCTTCATCATCCATGATCACGACCATTTTTCCGGCCCCGATTTCTTTAATGATTTCCTTACTGCTGTTCAATTTCATAATGTCAGAAAAATTCTCATATCACTTTTGAATAAATCCAGATTTTACCAGGGTATCCAGCATCTGACGGTCTGAATGATTTTGACCCTGTGCTTTACCCTCTATCAGTCGTTCCAGGTAGCGGGCGATGATATCAACTTCGATATTAACCCTTGTATTGACTCGATAGTATCGAAATATCGTCTTCTGCTGAGTATGCGGAACTATATTGACCTCAAAACGATTTCCCGTGACCTGGTTGACAGTCAAGCTGGTACCGTCGATGGTCACCGAACCCTTGTGCGCAATGTAGTGCTGTAATTCAGGGATAACTTCAAAGCCGTATCGAATCGATCGCCCTTCGTCCTGCATTTCAACGATGCTCGCAATGCCATCGACATGACCGCTCACCAGGTGCCCACCCAATGCCGTATTCAACGTCATCGCATTTTCAAGATTCACCGGACTACCCGAATCAAGTTCACCCAGGTTAGTTTTATTCAGCGTCTCTATCGATATATCGGCCGAAAAACCCTGTTCTCGACTGGCAATTACAGTAAGGCATACGCCATTGACCGCGATACTGTCACCGGCGTGGATATTATTCAAATCGAGCTCGGCACTATCGATCTCAATGCGAATATCACCCGCTTTAGACTCGACCTCGTCGATGGTTCCGACCGCTTGAATTATACCGGTAAACATGACATCACCCTGATCATATTGACTGACGCTGCAGGCTAATCCGAAGCCGAATATCTTCACCGACCATGCGAATTTCATCAATCCGGCAATTAATACGCGCGTCCATTTTCGTTATCTCTCCCAGGTCAAATAATCCACGCGACTGATTGCCTAGCAGTTGTGGCGCGATATAAACCACCAGTTCATCGACCAGTTGCTGCCGAATCAATGCTCCTGCGAGCGTTGCACCACACTCACTATGTACTTGATTGACCTCTCGTTTGGCCAGATGCGCCATCAACCGGGGAAGGTCGATATTCCCGCTATTAGAGTTTTCGAACACCGTAACCTCGGCGCCGGCCTGCGTTAAGCGGGCAAGATCAACTTCATTATTGTTGAGCGTGTAAACCCAGATCGAACCGCCTGTAGTGAATATTTTTTCTTTGCCTGTGAGCTGTAGATTAGTATCCAGAACGACCCGAACAGGTTGCCTCACTGCTACTGTCTGTCCTAATTCTGATGCGTTAAGCCGCAGGTTTAACGACGGGTCGTCGGTAATAATGGTAGCCGCAGAGGTTAATATTGCTGAACTTTGCGCACGTAAACGCTGGACATCGAGCCTCGCTGCTTCGCCCGTGATCCACTGGCTTATGCCATTCGCCAAAGCAGTTCGTCCATCCAGCGACATGGCCATTTTAAGTCGGAGGAAGGGACGATTTCGCTCCATGCGTGATACAAATCCGGCATTCAAGGCTCTGGCTTCGGATTCTAAAACTCCCACTTCCACCTTGATTCCTGCCGTTTTAAGCCGTTCGATACCGCGCCCTGCTACCAGGGGGTTGGGATCTTGCATTGCAACGATGACCCGGGCCGGTTTTAAATCGATTATCGCATCGACACAGGGCGGGGTTTTGCCCTGGTGTGAACAGGGCTCCAGAGTAACGTAAAATTCACTCGCTGCTGGGATCGAAACTTTTTCGATCGCATTTATTTCAGCGTGAGGACCACCGTAGAATTCATGCCAGCCTTGCGAAACCAGGGCCTGCTTGCTGATCACTACGCACCCTACTCGCGGATTCGGGTCGGTGGAATATAAACCTTTGCGAGCCAACTGCAGGGCCTGAGCCATCCAGTATTGGTCGTTGGTCCGATCTGCATCGACCTGCTCCACCTAGGTGTCCTCTTCAATCAGCGGTACCTGTCTTCGGTGCATTTCTGGCGTAGGTTCGGCTTCCAGCGTTTTTATCAATTCTTCAAACGCCTGAATATCTTCGAAACTAAGATATACCGAAGCAAATCGAATATAGGCCACCTGGTCCAGTCGTTGTAATTCGTGCATGACCAGTTCGCCGATCTTGCGCGACGAAATTTCACGCGAGTCGACCCCGATCAATTGCTTCTTTATGTGGCTAATCGCATCTTCGATCTGCTCTACCGCAACCGGTCGTTTTTCGAGCGCCCGCATCATGCCGTTGCGTAAGCGTAATTCATCAAATGCGTCGCGACTACCGTCATTCTTGATTACCACAGGCATATTAAGCAACGGTGTCTCATAAGTAGTGAAGCGCGATTCGCAGGATACGCACTCACGTCTACGGCGCACCTGAGCCGATTCCTGGGCAAGCCTGGAATCGACTACCCGGGTATCAGGCGTACCGCAAAAGGGACATTTCATCGGTTTTCAACTAGGCTTCCATCGAACATCAGGAAGACTAATCCTGGCCTCGATAAACCGGTAAACGTTGACAGATTTCACTCACCTTTGCCTTCACTCGAGCAATCACGTCGTGATCGCCCATATCGTCCAAAATATCGCATATCCAGTTGGCCAATGCACGCGACTCGGTTTCGTTAAACCCGCGAGTGGTGATAGCAGGAGAGCCAATGCGCAAACCCGATGTGACAAAAGGCGACTGAGGGTCGTTTGGCACCGAATTCTTATTCACGGTAATATTTGCCTTACTCAGGGCAGCATCGGCATCTTTTCCGGTCAATCCTTTGCTGATCAAGGACAGTAGGAAAAGGTGGTTGTCGGTTCCACCCGATACAATATCAAAGCCGCGTGAAATGAATTCTTCTGCCATCGCACTAGCATTCACCAGAACCTGCTTTTGATACTCGACAAAATCCTCGCTCATCGCTTCCTTGAACGCTACCGCTTTAGCAGCGATCACATGCATCAGCGGGCCACCCTGGATGCCAGGGAAAACCATCGAACTGAGCTTCTTTTCAATTTCAGGGTTAGATTTCGAGAGGATGATACCGCCGCGTGGACCCCGCAGGGTTTTGTGCGTGGTGCTAGTGCACACGTCTGCGATCGCTATTGGGCTGGGGTAACAACCTACGGCAACCAGCCCCGCGACATGGGCCATATCTACAAATAAATAAGCACCAACAGAATCTGCAATATCTCGGAATCGCTGCCAGTCCATAATTCGAGAATAGGCTGAAAAACCGGCCACAATCATCTTCGGTTGATGCTCCTTCGCTAATGATTCTACCTGTACGTAATCGATTTCACCGGTTTTATTGTCGAGCCCGTATTGCACTGCATTGAACAGCTTTCCGGAAAAGTTGACCTTCGAACCATGGGTTAAATGACCGCCATCCGACAGGCTCATACCCAGTATCGTATCTCCCGCATTGAGCAGAGCAAAATAGACCGCCGCATTTGCCTGCGAGCCTGAATGCGGCTGCACGTTCGCATAATCGGCGTTAAACAGCTTTTTGACACGTTCAATAGCGAGATTCTCGGCTACATCGACGTGTTCACATCCGCCGTAGTAACGTTTAGATGGATAACCCTCGGCGTACTTATTGGTCAGTACCGATCCTTGCGCCTGCATGACTCTGGGACTGGTATAGTTTTCGGACGCAATCAATTCGATGTGAGCCTCCTGGCGTTGCATTTCATCCTGCATAGACGCCCACAGTTCAGGATCGAAATCCGCGATATTCATTGATTGGGAAAACATCGGGTTAACCTCGGGTGAAAAAGAAGGCGATTGTACAAAACAGTCTGGCAAGAAGCACGGAAAAACACGACATCTGCAAGCATAATGGCGGTATAACGCTTGATTTTCGGAGATTCACCTCGATATTGTGATTATCAGGATTAATCCCTGGGCATAGATTGAATTTCATCCACCCGGGTTCTAAAATTATGTCCCTGTCAAGGATTCGGGTGTATAATTGACCCTAACGCTAAATCAGGTAATTTACGATGGAAAACGTAGGTATATATACCCCCCCGAAGAAAAACGACGCTATAGTCGGCCGTATTTCCGATACTTTTGAAGTCGCACTCTCTCACGAGGACCTGGAAGTCACTCAGTCAGCCCAGGATAAACTCAATGAAATCATTACCCAGAGCGAAGATGATGTTTCGGCGATCCGCATCTATATTGGCGGTGGCGGTTGCAGTGGCATGACTTATGGAATGACATTTACCGACCAGCAAACTGATTACGACACTGTTTTATCGTTCGATGGGTTTAAAGTATTTGTCGACGTGGTAGCGCTCAATTATCTGCGCGGTGCACAAATTGATTATATTCAGGAAGCCGGGCGAGAAAGATTCGTATTTAACAATGTGTTTGCCGCAACCGGTGGGTCCGGCTCCTGCGGTGGATGTGGTGCAGCCACTGGTTAAACCCGGGCAGTACCAGACCTCAGGTACACTTAAAAACAACCCAAAGCTCGGCCTGTCGCCGGGCTTTGTTCTTTTAATTGCGCCGGTCGGCAGCTATCGTATTATCCCCTACCTCGAAGCAGCGAAATCACTGGGCGTTGAATTGCTCGTGGTATCTAACAGCGAACACTCACTGATACCCCAGGTAGCAAAGGGAATTAGTGTAAATTTCGGCGATATAACCCTGGCTCGTAAGAAAATTCTGGATGCAATTGCAAGTCTAAATATTTTATGCGTGCTCGCCACCGACGATATCTGTGTTGATCTAAGTAGTCAAATCGCCCAACAATTGAACCTGCCTCAGAATAAACCCGAGGCAGCCCGATTAACGCATCGCAAAGATCTTGCCAGAGAAGCATTGCGACTGGCAGGTTGTAATACCCCTGAATTTCAGATTATCGAACTGATTCACGCGGCCAAGGTATCCGCTACTATCAATTACCCTGTAGTGATTAAACCCCTCAGCTTATCCGCCAGCAAGGGGGTGATCCGGGCAAACGATGCGACTGAATTTATCCATGCCTGCGAGAGAATCGACTCGATTCTCGAGGCTGCCGGACAATTCGACTATGAACGACACCATGTCATTATCGAGGCCTATCTGGATGGATCTGAATTTGCGATCGAAGGATTTATTATCGACGGCACTTTCCACTTACTCACCATTTTCGACAAACCCGAACCACTAATCGGACCCTTCTTCGAAGAAACCTATTATTTGACACCCAGCCAGCTGGACGACTCACTGCAAAAGGAACTGATCGAGGAAGTTTCACGCTGTTGCGAGGCATATAATCTGACACATGGCCCGATACACGCGGAAGTTCGAATGACCCAGGCTGGCGTTGTGTTACTCGAACTTGCAGCCAGGACGATTGGGGGCCAGTGTGGACAATTAATCGAATTTTCTACGCAACAAAAGCTCGAAGAACTGGTTATCCGGGGAATGTGCGGCTTCGAGCCGAAACTGCCCTCGAGGGCAGAATCGGCCGGTGTGTTAATGATACCTGTAACCGAATCTGGACTAATGAAGCGGGTGGAAGGCTTAACCGCTGCACTGCAGGTTGAGTTTATCAAGGATATCGAAATTCATATCCAGGCGGGATACGAACTGGTTCCGCTGCCCGAGGGTTCGAGTTACCTGGGATTTATATTTGCGCAGGCACCCAGCTACGAACAGACTTACTCGGCATTAAAAACCGCGTACAGCAAATTGAAATTTGTAACCCAACCAATATGGATTATCGAGCAGCGGGTGGGAGCCTCTGATTAAATCATGAAGGAAATTTTATTTTTTCTCACCTGGGGGCCTAAAACCCTCGGGCTGCTGTCCAAGATCGCCCTCTTTGAAAATAAACCCGAGCATATGTTGTTCTATCAGCGCCAGGCTAGCGGGGTCGACAGTCGATAAGCTGTTCTCGTTGATAATCGTGGTTTGACGCTCAATCCACTGTTCCCAGCCCTTCTCGGAAACATTATCATAAATTCGCTGACCGAGCTCACCCGGATAAGGTACCTGTTTTAACCCTTCGGCCTCTTCGCCCAGCACTACACAATTTACATTTCGAGTCATTTCACCACCAATTTAATCACCGGTACGCGGTTAAGTCATATCATACCAAATTATGGCCCATTCAAAATGCATAATTCAGGCCGATGGAAATGACCGGCCATGCTTTTAATTGATCAAGTTCGGCGTTGATGTCGTCTTCGGCGGCTAAGATACTGGTCACACTAATACGGGCATTAATTGTTTGAGTCAACGCCACGCTCAGGTCAACCCCGGCACCGACAGTCCCGGCTTTCACACCGACCCCTACTTCCAGGGCGTCAGCATTTGATATCATCAAAAGCATAGCTGTGATTAAGCCGCTTAGTTTTTTCATTTTGCCATATAGCCGTTAATGTGTTAAACAGAATTTGAGTATAGAGGAATAATCTTCGCCTGTTTGAACGTTTTTGCGATTTTTGTGAAGTGGGTTAAATGGGAACGGGCAATTTTTGGTTATAATGATACTATTATTGCAAATAATGCCAGAATATAAGCTGACTACACGGGGTCGATTTGCCGCTCTACAAAACACATTCAAGCTCGCTTCCAGCCCCAGCCTTTCAGGTCGCTAGCGATGGCGTCACGCACACTGGATACGTAAGAACCAGAAATGAAGATTCTATTTTGCTACTGGATGAAGAAAGTATCTGGGCAGTAGCCGACGGGATGGGTGGTCATCATGCTGGAGATTTTGCCAGCCAGACCATTGCTAATAACCTGAGCCTGTACAGACAACAACCCTCGTTAGAAAACTCTATCCTGTCGCTCGAAGAAAATATTATAAAATCCAATGCAATAATCAGGGAAAAATCCTGTCAAATCGGCAAAAATGAAACTATCGGCAGTACTGTGGTGTGCGTATACTTATGGAAAAATTATGCCTTCACCTTCTGGGCTGGTGATAGTCGGCTGTATCGGTTTAGAAATGATCAACTTCAAAGGCTGACCGAAGACCACAGCTATGTTGAAGAGCTGGTTAGAATGGGCAAAATAGAAGCCAGCGACGCCGAATCGCATCCAGCTGCCAATGTGGTTTTAAAGGCAGTTGGAATATATGACAATTTGTGTCTGGATTTCGAATATTTTGAATTACTTGATGGAGATATTTTTATTTTATGCTCGGATGGTCTCTACAAAGATTTAGACGATAAAACTATCGTCCCAATAATCAAGGAGAATAAAGACGATATGGTTCAATTGACTAAAACTCTGCTTTCCTCATCGCTTGATGCTGGCGGCACGGACAATATATCAATAATTTCCCTCAAAGTAAGTCAAAAGAGTTGAAATGTCTAAGGCTTGTGAATTACTAATAAATGACTATATCGCCGGTACACTGACGATTGCCGACCTCGAACAGGGGTTAAACGATGTTTTTGATGCGGCCCCTTCGAGTCACACCGAAGCACAGAAGCACCTGAAGGGCCTCTATTCCAAGGAAAAGATTGACGCAACTCACTTCACCGAGGTATCTGAACTAATTTCCCGGGTTAATATCCAGTCTACGATTAATAGTAGTTCAGAAACCGATAGTTCTTATTTTGGCGAAGACCAAACCATGGTTTTAACCGACATGGATGATGAAAATGACGACGGATCTAGCGATAAAACAGTAATTGTCCAAATAGATATAGCTGATCAAAGCGTGGGTAATGCCTCTGCAGCATCCAGGCACGCAGCAGATGATATTTCGAACATCAATCCGAGAATTGTGGAAAAACCCCACAAGTCCAAAAAACACAAAAATCTAGGGCCAGGAGTTACGCTCAAAGATCGATTTGTACTGCTCGAAAAACTTGGCCAGGGTGGTATGGGCGTGGTTTTTAAAGCCAAGGATTTACTGAAAGTAGAGGCACAGGACAAAGATCCATACGTCGCTATTAAGGTGTTAACCGACGCGTTTAAAAAATTCTCTGGATCGTTTATCGCGCTTCAACGAGAGGCCAGTAAAGCTCAAAGACTAGCGCATCCAAATATCGCAACGGTTTACGATTTTGACCGAGACGGTGACACCGTATTCATGACCATGGAGTATCTGAAGGGGAAACCACTTAACCAGCTAATCAAGGAAATCAGCAAGAAGCCCCTCAAACGAGATCATGCTCTGTATATTATTGACGAACTCTGTAGCGGACTGGCTTACGCGCACGAAAAGAATTTAATCCACTCCGATTTCAAACCGGGAAACTGTTTTCTGTTAAATGACGGGCACGTAAAGCTTCTCGATTTTGGTATCGCGCGCGCAAGCACCCAGACGGCCGAAGAAAGAGAAAACACAATGTTCGACCCAGCCAAGCTGAGTGCAGTGACTCCCGCCTACGCCACCCCGGAAATGTTTGCCGGTATGAACCCTGATCCCAGGGATGATATCTATGGACTGGCCTGTGTTGCGTATCAGCTTTTATCTTCGGGTAAGCACCCATATAACAAGATTACCTCGCCCAAAATTAGGGAGCTCGGCATCAAACCGAAGCCCGTCAAAGGTCTAAATCGACGCCAGCAGAAAACCTTAACTAAAGCGTTATCGGTTATTCGTGATGATCGAGTATCGTCAGTAGAGGATTTTGCTGATGGCATGCGCGTCAGAAAGTCTCATACCAAAACAATAATTTTGGTGGCTTTATTTATTAGCATGATTGGTGCTGGAATCGGTTATAGGCCTTATCTTGAATTTCGCGCTGAGCAGATACTCTACGACAAGATTGAAATTATCAAACGGGGTGACAAGGCATTAATGATCGAAACTATCTGGAGCCTGGAACAGCAAAAACCGGAGCACCAGAGAATTTTGTCGGTTGGACTGCGCCGAGAGATAATCACTTTTTATCGAGATCGGATTCGTGCAGTATTCAGACCCGGAGAAGGTCTGTATGACTACCCTCAGGCTATTAATCTAATCAAGCGCGCCAAAGAACTCTACCAAGATTCAGTTGCGATATCGACCATCGAAGACCAGGTTAACGAGCAAAAAGATCGTCTGATGAATAGCTTGATATTACTTTACAATCGATATTTAAAGCAGAAAAAACTTATACGGACACCTAAGGGTGATGACCTGCCTACGGTAATTCCCCTAATCAAACGGGTCGATCCGGACCATTATATGTTACGAGATACCAAGCTGGCGAATCTTTATCTGGCCGAGGCTGAAAAGTACATCTCGAAAGGCAAGTACCAGGAAGCATCAAATTACATAGCTACTGGAATCAGGCTGTTTCCTGAAAATGCACGTCTGAAAAACCTGGACAGACAAATTAACGCTCAATCCCAAAATTAATGGAAACCCATGACTCGCCATTTCGTCTGCTGGCAAAAAACTACGCTAACGAATTGCTCACCCGTAAACAGTACGTGATGATCAGGGCGCAGTTATTAAAAAAGTTACAAAATAAAGGCAATGTGGACAGAGATGATTTAAACAACTTCACCCTGATTTCGCAGGGCAGAGTTAAATCTCGAGGCTCAAAATATTATTCGGCATCAGAATGGATTATTATTGCTCTTGGTCTCGCAGCTGCTATCGCCCTGGGCTATGTACTTTACAGTTAATTGATCTCGGCACACCTGATGCCAATTGGTGTAACTAAAAAAATAAGAACCAGAAATAACGTGAGGGGTAAACCCCACCCAGTATCCGGGAAATAGTATTACACGGACACCAGGTAGTCGTTGAATCCCTGGCAGGTACGCGTTTAGGGGCTGTTAAGCTGGAGGCAGCCGACATGATCAAAAGCATGAAGCCCGGATATCAGTCGTCGATGTCGTTATCGATCTGGGCGGATGTTTCGAAACTTTAACAGCCACCATCCATGCCGATCCGGCCTATGTAGTAGAAGATATTGAGCATCACTGTGTTGCCAATATGCCTGGATCTGTGCCTCCAGATTCGGCTTGTGCGCGGAATAATATCACCTTGCCATTTGTACTCGACATCGCAGACAAGGTGTACAGACTGGCATTGAATGACAAACCACAGCTACTCAGTGGTTCAAATGTACACAAAGGTAAAATAGTTTGAACTGGTCGGGACGGCAGGATTTGAACCTGCGACCACCTGCCCCCCAGGCAGGTACGCTACCAGGCTGCGCTACGCCCCGTTGAGAGTTGGCTTTACTAAATTTGAGGTGAGTTTATTTCTAACGCTTCAGCAGGGCGAGTAATTCTTCTAGTTCTATCAGAGTTTGCCGTATTATTTGCCGACTTCGGCTGACGTCATCCCTGTTACCTTCACCGTCAAGCCTTTGACGTGCGCCACCAATAGTGAACCCTTCGTCATAAAGCAGGCTTCGAATCTGGCGAATCAGTAATACATCGTGCCTTTGATAATAGCGTCTATTGCCACGTCGTTTGACGGGTTTAAGTTGTGGAAATTCTTGCTCCCAGTAGCGTAGTACATGGGGTTTGACATCGCAAAGCTCGGCAACTTCACCGATAGTGAAGTAACGTTTACCAGGTATAACTGGTAATTCGCTATTATTGCCTGCTTCCAGCATATGCTTCTACTCTAATTTTTAACTTTTGCCCGGGACGAAACGTCACTACTTTTCGCGCAGAAATAGGAATTTCTTCGCCAGTTTTTGGATTTCGACCTGGTCTTTCAGCTTTAGATCGGGTTAGAAAGTTACCAAACCCCGATAATTTCACCTGATGTCCAGACTCCAGGGCCACTTTTACCTCTTCGAAAAACTGCTCCACTATTTCCTTAGCTTCCCTCTTATTGAGACCAAGTTCTTCAAAAAGCATTTCGGCCATATCAGCCTTGGTCAATGACATCAGGTCTCCCTCAGGAAAGCATTGTGTTGTTTTTCTAGTTTATTGAGGACTTTACTTACTAATTTATCTACATCCTCATCGACTAGAGTGCGGGAAAAGTCCTGTAAAATCAAGCCCAAAGCGACACTTTTTCGACTATTTCTCACTTCCTTACCAGTATAGACGTCAAATACAAATACTTCCTGCAATATCTCGCTTTTTAGCGAATGTATGCAATCTATCAGACTTTGTACCGGCACCTCCTGATCGACAGTTAAGGCAATATCGCGCCTAATCGACGGATATTTAGACAATTCGGCGAATTTAGGTAACTCTGCTGTTAATATCGATGCGAGTTCTGCTTCAAACACAAATACTGGCTGATTCAACTGCAACTGGGCAATCACCGACGGGTGTAAGGCACCTAAAAATCCAGCCAATTTATTTCCATGGTAGAGATCAGCACCCTGTCCTGGGTGTAATATAGAATTGCGGGTTTTACTAAATCGATAGTTCGCCCGGTCAGACAGACTCAAAATAGACTCAAGAATTCCTTTGATATCATAGAAATCGACCTCATTGGTATTCGAGTGAATCCCTTCGTCAGCCCTGGCACCAGTAATGATACCGGCTATATGGGATTTCTGAACGAGCCCGTCCTTACCTGGCAAAAAACACAGCCCAGTTTCAAACAGCCTTACTCTAGATTGCTGACGATTTAAATTGTGCTGTAATGCCTGCACTAATCCGGGCAACAGCATCGTTCGCATGACCGACATTTCAGCCGATATCGGATTAGACAATTTAAGCACCGGTTGTTGAGGATCCAGAATCGCCTGCAACTCCGGCGCTACGAAGGAATAGGTCACTGCTTCGTAAAAACCCTGCCCAATCAGCACGTCCCTGACTCGATTGACTTCAATCTGAGTTTCAGAAAAACTCTCCATCGCTGCATGAGCAGATTCCAGGGTACCGGGAATATTGTCATATCCAACCATACGACCAATTTCTTCGATCAAATCGGCTTCAATATTGATATCAAATCGATAACTGGGCGGTAGAACCATCCAGTCCTCATTAACTGCTTCAATGCGCATGTTCAGGCTTTCAAGCATCTTCACTACATCGTCTCTGGAAACGTAAACCCCCAATAAACGCTCGATTCGCGCATAACGCAAAGCAATAGGGGCCACTGAGGGCATGTGTGCCTGTTCTATTACATCGATGACCGGGCCGGCTTCGCCACCTACTATCTGTAGCATTAAATCAGTTGCTCGATGCATCGCCTTAAGCTGCAAATCGGGGTCTACGCCACGCTCGAATCGATGTGATGAATCGGTGTGCATGCCGTAGCTACGAGCCATGCTGGCTAGCGCTATAGGACTAAAGAAGGCAGCTTCGAGAAATACATTGCGGGTACCAGACTGCACAGACGATTCGAGCCCGCCCATAATACCGGCCAGAGCCAGTGGTTTACGGTGATCGGCTATCAATAAGGTATCGCTACGGCACTCAATTTCACTTTGATCGAGTAGCGCCAGTTTTTCGCCGCCTTCGGCGAGCCGAACTCTTATGCCACCCTCGAGTTGATCAAAATCGAAACCATGCATGGGTTGACCAAGCTCCATCATCACGTAGTTGGTGATATCGACTACCGGACTGATCGGGCGTAAGCCACATCGCCTTAATTTTTCCTGCATCCATATCGGCGTCAGTGCATCACTGTTAATACCCTTAATAATTCGACCCACGTATCGCGGGCAAGCAGCGGGCGCTAGTAGTTCGACCGGAAACAGATCTTCAATCGTCGCAGCGACTTCTTTGTAGGGGACAGGTTTGAATTCGACATTATTGATCGCTGATACTTCCCGCGCGACCCCGGCCAGGCTCAGGCAATCGCCCCGATTGGGGGTCAGGTCGATTTCGATAATATTATCTTCCAATTTCAGATACTCGCCGATACTGACACCCGTTGGAGCATCCCTGGGCAATTCGAAAATACCATCGGAGGATTCTGCCAATTTCAGCTCGCTCGCCGAACATAGCATGCCTAACGATTCCACTCCTCGAATTTTAGCCTTCTTGATCTTCATATCAGGCAGTCGCGCGCCAACCCGGGCAAGTACCGATTTCATTCCCTGCCGGACGTTATTGGCACCACAAATCACCTGCAGTGTATTGTCGCCATCAAACACCTGGCAAACTTTCAGACTGTCGGACTCGGGATGTGGCTCCACCGACAATACTTCGACTACTACAACTTGTTCAAAATTAGCGCCAGCAGGTACGACCGACTCGACTTCCAGGCCAGCCATGGTCAACTGTTCGGCGAGCAATTCGGAATTAATTGCCGGATTAGCCCATTCACGTAACCAGTTTTCGCTCAGTTTCATAAGACTATGAAAATTGCCTTAAAAAGCGCAGGTCGTTTTCGAAGAACAGGCGTAAGTCGTTTACGCCATATCGCAACATGGCCATCCGTTCTACCCCGAGTCCAAACGCATAACCGGTATAAATATCACTGTCCACACCAGTATGTCTGAATACTTCGGGGTGCACCATGCCACAGCCCAGTATCTCAATCCAGCCGGTATAACCGCATACTCGGCACCCACTACCGGAGCACATTACGCAACTGATATCGGCTTCCATCGAAGGCTCGGTAAATGGAAAGTAAGAGGGTCTGAAACGTGTTTTGAGATCATCCCGTTCGAAGAACAGCTTTAAAAAATGCTCCAGAGTTCCTTTCAGGCCTGAAAATGAAACCTGCTCGTCGATCATTAATCCTTCAACCTGATGAAACATTGGGGTATGGGTCAGGTCCGAATCACATCGATAGACTCGCCCAGGTGCAATAATTCGCACCGGAGGCTGTTGATTTTCCAGTACCCGAATCTGCACCGGGGAGGTATGGGTTCGTAGCAACCGGTCGTCGTCGAAATAAAAAGTATCGTGCATCGCTCGGGCGGGATGATGCACGGGAATATTAAGCGCTTCAAAATTATGGAATTCATCCTCGACTTCTGGACCCTCGACAATATCGAAACCCAGCTTACTGAACATTTTTTGTATGCGGTTCATCGTCAGCGTTACCGGGTGCAAGCCACCCGACTGGCTGTGTCTGCCTGGTAAAGTGACATCGACTGTATCCGAGATGAGCTTATCGGCAATGAGTCGCTCACTAATAAACGATTTGCGCTGTTCCAGCTCTTTTTGAATGCGCAGTTTAATTCGATTAATTTCCTGCCCTACGACCGGTCTCTCGGCAGCCGAAATTTGACCCAGGCCCTTAAGCCTTGCAGTCACTTCACCCTTTTTACCTAGAAACGCAACACGAACCGCTTCAAGCGACATCAAATCGTCCGATTGCTCTATCGCCTGAATTGCATTATCAAGCAGGCTTTCTAATGGTTGCGACATATTTCTTAGGGAGCCTCTAATGAATTCTGAACCATTCAGATGCGTCGTTAAAATGAGTCAAGTCAGGACGTAAATCAAATCGAATAGTTATTCCATTCGTAATATTTTCAACGAATAATTGGCTCGCATTAACTGGCAGCTGTTGGGTCATTAATTGATCAGAAATACTTTGATTATCGACAAGGATGTCATCTATCCTTGTCGATAATACTATTCCCGCCCTCAGGCGGCTTCCAGGCTGACTCTGGCTTTGTCTACCAGCGCGGTAAATGCAGGTTTATCGAATATAGCGATATCCGACAAAATCTTTCGATCGATCTCGATATCCGCCTTTTTAAGCCCATTCATAAGCACGCTATAGGACATTCCATTTTCTCGCGCGCCCGCGTTAATACGTGCTATCCACAAGGCTCGAAACTGGCGTTTTCGTTGACGACGGTCACGGTAAGCATACTGTCCGGCTTTGGTTACTGCCTGTTTGGCAACACGAAGAATCTTGCTACGTGCACCCCGGTAGCCCTTGGCTTTCTCCAGAACCTTCTTGTGGCGTGCATGCGCAACGACGCCTCTTTTCACTCTTGGCATTACTCTACTTCCTATGAATAAGGTAACAAACGACGCACCATATGCACGTCGTTCTGGTGAACTTCAAGCATTTCGCCAAGCTGGCGCTTGCGCTTGCTACTTTTTTTAGTCAGGATGTGGCGCAAATGCGATTGTCCGCGTTTGAAACCGCCCGACGCGGTTCGTTTAAAACGCTTCGCGGCGCCACTATTGGTCTTCATTTTTGGCATGGTATAACTCCAGTTAAATATAAATTGAATTACCCTGGACGCCGGAGACGCGTCTTTAGGCCTAGGTTAGGAAATTTTAATTCCCTGCGACACTTGGAGGTGTCGCCAAAACTAGTGCCCAATAGGCATTAGTCTTGTGAGAAAAGCGAAAATCACACTTTTCGTTTTTCGTCCTCTGAGAATTCACGGATGAATTATTCAGAGGATCAAAAAGTTACTCTAACGTTTTTTGGGTACCAGTAACATCGTCATCTGGCGCCCTTCGGACTGTGGATATTGATCCACGGTCGCAAATTCCTGCATATCTTCTTCCACTCGCTTGAGCAAAGCAGTTCCTATATCCATATGGGCCATCTCACGGCCCCGAAATCGTACGGTCACTTTGCAGCGATCACCTATCTCGATAAACTCGGTCAGTTTTCTCAGCTTAACCTGGTAGTCTCCCTCTTCGGTTCCGGGCCTAAATTTAATTTCCTTAATATGTACCTGTCGCTGTTTCTTTCGCTGATCGTGTAATTTCTTTTTTTGCTGAAACTTGAATTTTCCATAATCCATCAATCGACAAACTGGCGGCTCGGCGTCCGGTACTAACTCGACTAAATCGAGTTTGGCTACTTCGGCCATTTGTTGTGCTTCAGCAAGCGATACGATGCCCTTTTGCTCACCATCTTCTGCGACCAGCCTGACTTCAGGCGCGGTAATTTCCTCGTTCAGACGGCTTTGTTTGATAACTGCGATTAGATAGTCTCCTAATTTTGTTTAAAGGAACCTCAGATCAAGTCATGGTCAATCATTCTGGACACATAATGATCAATCTCTGCGTTGCAAAACTTAGCTACTGCCCTGCATTTCCCAAGTTTCGCACCTCGATCCTGATCATCTTGCATCCCTATTTGCTTCGCACAGACCTGAACTGATAGTCCTGGGTCAATCAAAAAAACCCCTGAATAATTCGTCCATAAATATCCAGAGGGTGATAACAAAGAATAACAGCTTCTGCTCTCACACACACGGTGTGAGTACCAACTATTAATCGAGGCTAGTTTCCCGATATTTCGCCAGAGGTTTAAGTTATAAGACCTCTATTAATCCCGCCTAAAAGCAGAATTATTTATTCAGTAAATCGATAAACTGGTCAATTTGCATCACGCCCAGGTCTTCACCACCCAGATTGCGTACAGAGATTGTTCCGTCTTCCATCTCGCGATCGCCGACCACTAATAAATAGGGAATGCGCTTTAGCGTGTGCTCGCGAATTTTAAAGCCGATCTTTTCGTTTCTCAAGTCAGAAATCACTCTGAATTGCTGATTATTAAGCATTTTTTCAATTTTTGCAGCATAGTCGGCCTGTTTATCGGTAATATTTAAAATTACCGCCTGAACCGGCGCCAACCAGACTGGAAACTTGCCCTCATACTGTTCGATCAAAATACCGATAAATCGCTCGATTGAACCCAAAATAGCACGGTGTAACATGACCGGAATCTGTTTGCTGCCATCTTCCGCGATATACTGTGCACCCAAACGTCCCGGCATCGAAAAATCGACCTGCATGGTGCCACATTGCCAAACCCGGCCGAGACAGTCCTTCAATGAAAAATCTATTTTTGGTCCATAAAATGCGCCATCACCGGGTTGCAATATCCAGTCGAGTTCTTTCTTATCTAATGTCTGTTGCAGGGCATCTTCTGCCTTGTCCCACAACGCATCTTCACCGACGCGCTGCGCCGGGCGAGTAGAAAGCGCAACGATCACCTCATCGAAACCGAAGTCTTTGTAGACTTTGAATACCAGATCGATGAAAGAGGAAACCTCGTCCCGAATCTGGTCTTCGGTACAGAAGATATGCGCGTCGTCCTGCACGAAGTTTCGTACTCGCATCAAGCCATGCAAAGTGCCCGAAGGTTCGTTACGATGGCAGGATCCAAACTCCGCTAGCCGCAGCGGCAAATCCCGGTAGCTCTTTAGCCCCTGGTTGTAGACTTGTATATGGCCGGGGCAATTCATCGGTTTAATCGCATAATCGCGATTTTCCGAACCAGTGGTAAACATCATATCCTGATACTTATCCCAATGCCCCGATTTTTCCCATAAACTTCGGGCTATTATTTGCGGCGTGTGAATTTCCTGGTATCCGTGTTCTTTGAGTTGACCACGCATATAGTCCTGGATGGTTAAATTGAGCTGCCAGCCGCGGGGATGCCAAAATATCATTCCGGGAGCCTCCTCCTGCGTATGGAACAGGTTTAGCGCCTTGCCCAGTTTTCGATGATCACGTTTTTCAGCCTCCTTGATACGGTGCAGGTATTGCTTGAGTTCTTTCTTATTCGCCCAGGAAGTACCATATATGCGTTGTAGCATTTCATTATTCGAATCGCCCCGCCAATAGGCACCCGCCAGTTTGGTCAGCTTGAATGCCTTCAGGTATCCAGTAGCTGGTACGTGCGGACCACGGCAGAGATCAATAAAATCACCCTGTTCATAGAGCGACAGGGTTTCGTCGGCTGGGATGCCGCTAATAATTTCTGCCTTGTAATCCTCTCCCATAGCTTTGAAAAAACTGATCGCTTGATCGCGCGACTTTTCACTTCGGGTAACCGAAATATCCTGCCGCGCCAGTTCAGTCATGCGCTTTTCGATCGCTTCTATATCTTCAGGCGTAAATGCACGCTGGTAGGCAAAATCGTAGAAAAAACCATCCTCAATCACAGGGCCGATAGTCACTTGCGCTGCCGGGAATAGCTGCTTCACTGCCTGTGCTAACAAGTGCGCCGTAGAATGCCGAATGACTTCTAGCCCCTCGTCAGATGTCGAAGTGATGATGGCTAGTTCAACATCCTCATCGATTAAATAAGAAGCATCGACCATGCGTCCATTTACCTTACCGGCTATGGCGGCTTTTGCGAGGCCTGGGCCGATATCGTTAGCGATATCTATAATGGAAACGGGATTGTCGAATTGGCGTTTGGAACCGTCAGGCAGCGTGATTTGAGGCATTTTATTCTCCAGTGGTGACCGATACCAGGGGCCACTTGATTTGTTAAATAGTACTACATATTTCAATATTGGTAGTCGCGAGTGGATTCGAACCACCGACCCCCACCATGTCAAGGTGGTGCTCTAACCAACTGAGCTACGCGACTATAAATCAGGCCGGGTATTCTACCTTAGAAATCTAATGAATCAACCTGGCTGTGAGCCTTTATTGATAGGCTTTTCAGCTAGCTTGCTTTTACTACTGTCACCTACCTGATACACCTGTATTTAGACATTAATCTTTTCTTTGGCTGCTCTTGTAGGAAATAGGTGTAGGGTACGAGTTTACCACCCAATATGTTGAAGCTACGAATGTAAGAACCACAACAAGCTGGATAAGAGATGACGAACGCTCCTCTATCAAACCCGATGCCAAAGCACTAAAGGCGATTAATAATGAAAACTCGCTGGCCTGCCCTAATCTGACTCCCAACTCAGCCGAGATTTTCGGATTCTCACCAATCACTTTAAATCCCAATTTAAAAATCACTGGTTTTGCTAACATCAGCAGCGCGGTTAATATTAGTCCAGGAACAATGAGTTGTTGTGAAACCAATAAATCAAACTTCGCACCAATCGAGAAGAAAAACAGTATCAGGAAGAAATCACGCAAAGGCTTAAACTCTTCCGCAATAACTAGAGCATTGGGTACTGTTGCCAGGCTAACGCCAGCAATGAAAGCACCCATTTCAAAAGACAAGCCCAACATTTCTGCCGCACCGGCAATAAATAGTCCCCAGCCTAAAGCTAATATGAAAGTATGTTCTTTTATTACATCGAACTTTATAAACAGTTTTGTTATCACTAATCTGACGATAACGAATGACAAAAAACTTAACCCAACCAGTTTGATTAGCAATAAAATCATTGACATTGCAATGTTGTCCATGCCGCCCTCGGTTACTAACAGAATGAGCACAATAGCGATCACATCCTGTAACAACAACACACTGATCATCACCTCGCCAACATGGTCATGATGCAATTGTGTTGTTGGTATTAACTTCAAACTGACAATGGTGCTAGAGAACATTAACGCTGCACCTATGACCAAGCTGTCGATAAATGCATAACCTAACGCCAATACTGCTGCCATACTCAGTAGCATGAATATGAAACAGGTCGCCAGCGTTATGAGACCGAGACGTCCGATTAATCCGACGAGCTTTGCCGGCTGAAAGTTAAGGCCGATCAGAAATAGCAGCAGGATAATGCCGATACGTGAAAGCTGTTCAATTTGTTCGGCATCGTTAATCAGCCCCAATCCCTTCGGCCCTACGACAATTCCTAGTACGATGTAGGAAAGAATAATAGGCTGCTTCAAATACAGAAACAGGGTAGCGAACAAGGCCGCACCGGCAAAAATCAGTACAAATTGAAAAAGAATATGATCGAGCATCGCTTGCGAAAATGCCTCATTAATTTCTATTTAAACACCAACTTAGCACGATCTAGTCATTGCGAACATTATTCATTATGCAATAACCGCGACAATATGTGCTTGCCTGGCAGACAGGAATATTCCCAATTCAGCTTCATATCCCTTTTATCGACCCTGAACTTAAGCCTGTTATCCGGTGACAGTGTTGTTGTCAGGCCTGTGGATATTACCCACCTTTTCTCCGGTGTGCAGCCGATATGCGTCCAGGGAGCCTCTGATTTAATCTGGACACAAGAGGTCCGTTTACGACTTGATTAGAGGCACTTCGGGTTCAGTTAAACAATTTTCCGAGCATTCGCGATACCCCGTGGGCAAATTCGCTTTCCAGCGGAAAAGACAGCATCCCCATGACCGAATATCCGAGTATCCAGGGCATTAAATAAAAGCGAACCATGAAGAAAAACCAGGCAATGTAAATGGGTACAAAAGGCCGGACCAAAAACCCCGGGGTTATCGGTTGGAATAATTTCAATATTGGATTGGTCGAGTTAACAAAAAATTTCATGAAGAAGAACGAACTATCCTCGGGAAGAAATATCCCCATTCCAAATCGCCCGATCAGTGTCCACATCACGACGCCTAACAAATAATCGATAACGATTACCCAAATTGGAAAATTTGCAAGCATTATCGAAATTCCTCATTAAAAATCATGTTTATCAATCGCGAATTCGTGGGAGCCCTACTATCCCAGTTACGTTAAAGAAGTATAACATTGCCTCGTTTGAGGCGTAAAAAACGCAGAAAGAGCAGGGCGTAAGCTTGCGAGATAGCGCGAGTTCACCAACAGTCAATGACTGTTTCGAACCACTTACAACGTAGCTATTTCAGGCGCAACAGCCACAAAAAAAGCCGAGGTACGAGACCTCGGCTTTAAGCTTGGTACTACCTTTATTATTAGTGTGCGGCCTTCAGTACAGTTTCTCCGGTCGGAATACGAATTTCGTCTACCATTGCCTGAGTTTCCGCATCTGGCTCTTCTGTCATCAACGAAACCACAACCATCAGAAACAGGCTTACTGGCATACCGATAATTGCGAAGCGCAGGTCATTGATACCAAACCATATGTCCATACCGCCCCACTTGATCATGTACAGATACCAGGTACCTACGCCGAAACCGCCGATCATGGCAGCAATAGCACCCTGGCGATTCGCACGTTTCCACCAGATCCCTAAAACGATCGGGACGAAAAGTCCAGAAGCAGCAAAGTCGAATGCCCAGGCTACTGCACCCAGTATACTGGTCAACTTCATGCTCGCGACTATCGCCGCCCCTGCACCTATGACAAGTAGCAATCCGCGAGCTACCAACAGACGATGCTTGGTGTCTGCTTTCGGATCGATGATCTTGTAGTACAGATCGTGAGACAAGGCATTGGCGATCGCAAGTAGCAGTCCATCCGCCGTTGACATCGCTGCTGCCATACCACCCGCTGCCACTAGGCCGGAGATGACGTACGGTAAGCCCGCGATTTCAGGTGTCGCCAGTACCACGATATCCCCTCGCATGAAGAACTCATTGAGTTGCAAAATGCCATCGGCATTTGCATCGATGATCTGCAGGAAGCCTACGTTACTCCACTTCTGAATCCAGTCGAGGGCCTGAACATCGGCAATCGACTTGCCTATAATACCGGTCGCGAGGTTAGGATCGAGAATTTGCAGCTTGGTGAAGGTCGCCAGCGCAGGAGCAGTGAAGTACAAAAAGAAGATGAACAACAGCGACCATGCGACAGACTGACGAGCCGCTTTCACCGAAGGAGTGGTGAAGTAGCGCATCAATATATGCGGCAATGAAGCCGTACCGGTCATCATACAAAATACCAGGGTCACGAACTGCCAGCTATCACCCGCAGCCGCAAATGGAACCGAGAGGGCTTTCAGGCCAGCCTTGGCCCCTGCTACCGGATCGAGCGTACCCATACCATGTAGTAATTCCAGTTCGGTGATTCGCTGTACTGCATCACCATAAACGAGCTGGGGAATCATCCCGAAGCCCTGCTTGTTCGACATCCAGATTACCGGTACCAGGTAAGCGATGATCAGTACAATATACTGTGCTACCTGGGTCCAGGTTACCGCTCGCATGCCACCGAGCATGGAACACAGCAAAATACCCGACAGACCGAACCACACACCCACTTCAAATGGAATTTGAAGTGCGCGGGATGCGATTGTTCCTGTCGCGTTGATTTGCGCGGTCACATAGGTAAATGACGCTACAGCGAGTATGACGACACCCAGGAAGCGTGGCAGATTACCCCCGTAGCGGGTACCGATGAAGTCGGGCACGGTGTAACAGCCAAACTTACGTAGGTACGGCGCCATTAATGATGCAACCAGGATATACCCTCCGGTCCAACCTACGACGAACGCCAGATAGCCGTGTCCGCCGAAGTAGATACCGCCAGCCATCGCCACGAAAGACGCACCCGACATCCAGTCTGCTGCGGTTGCCATGCCGTTAAATACAGCAGGTACCTGACGCCCAGCGACATAATAGGCATCGACTGCCATTGTCCTTGAAAGCCAGCCAATACCCGCGTAAATGGCTATAGTGAAGGCCACAAACAGAATCCCGATCGTATCTGACCCCATACCCATCTGTTCGAAGATGGCCATCAACAGTACGAATCCCAGGAAACCGCCGGTATACATAAGGTATACCTTGGGCAGATTGTCTATAAAATCACCTTTTATTATGGCCATGGCTTAATCCTCCTCTGTGAAACCGCAATCTTTATCGATCGCGTGTTGAGCTCTAACAAACCAGAACAATGTGACTACAAAAATAATCTCGGAGCCCTGTGCGGCCATGTAAAATCCAAATGGCCATCCGAAAAAATCGGGTGCCATTGCATTCAATGGTGCTGCAAACCAATGCACTACAAAAGAAAAAATAAACCATATCGTCAGAGTGATGAACATCAGCTTTCTGGTTCTTTGCCAATGCTCTTCTCTCCTGGAAGTGTCTGTATTCATACATCCCCCTTATCAAAGAAGTAAATCAAACGTTACCGGTATGCGTATTTATAAGTTTAATATTATCGCGACGGTAATATCGCACATGTATTTGCACATTTACAGGGCAAATCTCTGCTAATATGGATCTATCCATCACTTATCGGCAAATATTTTTGCTGGTAAGAAAATACTGTTACAAAAGGTAACAAATAACCGATAATTAAAATGTGAATATCCTTAAAACTGTCAAATCTATATTAAAACTAGTGTTATCCAGAAAATCATGGCGCGATTTGAGTGATTATGTCGGCGTGGGTAAGAAGAAAAGAATCGACAGGATCACCGACCAGTCTTCGCTGGCGACATTTATTAATAGTCGATCCAGTCATGTCGCGCAAACATCGCTTTATGGCTATCTCAGAACACGAGCGGGTACAAAATTCCCGGAATTGTTCAAAAACCCCGATATATTGGTATCGATCAATATGGCAAAATGGCATACCTGGCTCGCCTGCGTCGGTGACCTGAGTGTTTTTGTTGGCCGTTTACTTTTTCAGTCAGGTCGACTGAAATCGCCCGACATCTCTGCGCTCGTATCAGGTGCTATGGATCAAATTTTACAGGATACCGGCACACCCGATGAAGCGGGTGGCGATTATTCAAAAGCGGTCGAAAAGACCAGGCAAAGAATCCACACCCTGGACTGGTCGAAAGACTTAGACGACGACACGATATTCAGTCGAAGCCCTTCGGCACTGTTTTACTGGGCACCCATCGCCGATGAATTGAAAAACCGAGACGAAGAAATCGTGCGGAATTCGGTTCGCTTTCGGTGGATCGAAATCAGGCGTAGTGCGCGTCAATTACTCGACTTCGATTCACTAGCCAACACCTTCTCGGTATCGCAAACCGCCGAGGTCAATGCCGTAGTCGAATCCTGATACTCGTCATTCCCTGGTCAATTACTCGTCATATACTGAGAAAGCGAACCATGCTTCGGAATAATTGATATCGCTCTATAAAAAACCCCTTAAAGAACAGCAATTGACTCAAGCTAACAACTTAAGGGGACTTAATTTCTAAAATCATAACAACAGGCATTGACTAATCCTGCCCATCTTAAAATCCGATTTTCAAGCCGCTTTGTATTCAGTACACTTGTCGCAGCAAGCAATTCCAGAAACTATATTACTTAAAGAGCCCTGCCGAGAAATCGCTATGTTAATGCTCGACGCGAAAACCATATTAAATAAACTGCCCTTCACCACACTGGTTGATGAACTAGCGACAATGCATCTTGAACCGATTGGTCAAATAGACGAATTATTGATGACGTCCGAAACTACCGAGAAAACCACCAGTCATTTATTTATCCGCACCGGCTGGCAACAGGGCAAGGCTCTGGGTGCCAAAGTCATCACAGTTTTTCCGGACAACAATAAGAACAGGGTCTGGCCATCGATCCAGGCCATTTACGTGCTATTCGAGGGAGTAAATGGCACCCCGATTGCCTGTCTCGATGGCACAGCACTCACCTATATCAAAACAGCTACCGATTCGGCGCTCGGATGTCGTTTGTTGGCTCGTAACGACATCGCAACCATGCTGATGATTGGCGCGGGCGAAATGGCCAGATACTTGATCACCGCCCATTGCGAAATTCGTCCCTCGTTAAAACAGGTATACGTATGGAATCGCACCCCCGAAAAGGCAGTACAACTCTGCGAGGGTGAACTCGCGAGCCGATTCGATTCCATTTCATTTACACCGGTCAGCGATATAGAATATTACGCCGGAAAAGCAGATCTCGTTTGCGCGGCTACCGCATCTCCAACCCCTGTCATTCAGGGCGAGTGGTTACAGGCCGGGGCACATGTCGATCTGGTTGGTGCTTTCACAGCCGAAATGCGTGAAGCGAATGATGAATGCTTACGTAGGGGAAGTTTATTTGTCGATGCCCGTGAAACGACAGTCAATCATATCGGTGAGCTAATGATTCCTATTGCTAATGGCGTAATATCCGAAAGCGATGTACTGGCCGATCTGTCTGACCTTTGTCTGAACAAGCATCCGGGTCGCAGCAGCGAGTCAGAAATCACCCTGTATAAAAACGGCGGGGGCGGCCATCTGGATTTAATGATGGCCAGGATTATGCACCAGCATTGCCAGCCAGCATAAGCGATATGAGTCGACATCGTATTATTACCGCTTTCAGGCGGTGGCCTGATTCCTGGCATCGCCTGCGCGATCAAATCGCTAAAAGAAGGTGTCAGAATTATCGGTAATTCGATGGATAAAGAGAGTGCGAGCGATTAAATCGCAACAAGCTGGCAAGCCTATCGAAGTCGAGGGAGTCCCTACTCTGGCCGACTCATTCGGTGGCGGCATCGGGCCCGATATCATATAGACATGCCTCGGAATTTTATTAATCAACAAGAGATTCGCTATAAATGGCTGCATTAAATTTCACCCTCGATGAATATGGCCAGCGCCTTTCGAAAACTCGGGCATCTATGTCGAAAAGCAATATTGATTGTCTGGTCGTGGTTGACCCGTCCAATATGGCCTGGCTGACTGGCTACGACGGCTGGTCTTTTTATACTCACCAGTGTGTCATCCTACAACATGACAAAGAACCGATTTGGTGGGGTCGCGGTCTCGATGCACCGGGTGCGGTGCGTACCACTTATCTTGACCAAGACAATATACTCAGCTATCCCGATTATTTCGTGCAATCCACCGAATGTCATCCGATGGACCACCTGTCCAAAATGTTGACCGAGTTGAAACTTGATCAAGGGTCGATTGGTGTCGAAATGGAAAACTACTATTTTTCCGCCGCGGCCTATCAGTCCCTGCAAGCCCATCTGCCCAGGGCAACCCTGATCGATGCCACCGCCCTGGTCAATTGGCAGCGTATTATCAAATCTGATCAGGAGCTAAGCTACATGCGAAGCGCGGCACGTATCGTCGAGCACATGCACAGTCGAATCTACGAAATAATCGAACCAGGATTAGCTAAAAATGAACTTGCGGCCGAAATTTTGTACGCCGGAATTAAAGGTAAAGATGAACACTGGGGTGACTATCCGGCGATCCTGCCGCTGTTACCGACCGGCATGGATGCGACTGCCGCACACCTGACCTGGGACAATTCAATACTAAAAACAGGCGACATTACCTTTTTCGAAATTGCCGGCTGCCACAAGCGCTACCACTGTCCGTTATCGCGCACTATTTCACTCGGTAAGCCACCGCAAAAATACCTCGATGCTGAAAAAGCGGTACTCGATGCAATGCAGGCAGGCCTGGCCAACGCCAAGCCAGGCAAACACTGCGAAGATGTCGCAATCGCGTTTTACGACACACTCGAAACGCATGGATTCAAAAAAGATAGTCGTACCGGTTATTCGATCGGACTATCTTACCCACCCGACTGGGGCGAGCGTACCATTAGTCTCCGACGTGGGGATAAAACCGAAATAAAGAAAAACATGACTTTTCATTTTATGCCTGCGCTCTGGCTCGACGACGGTGGCCTGGAAATAACTGAGTCCGTGGTGATCACTGAAAATGGTTATGAACGCCTGGCGCAGGTACCCCAAAAACTTTTAGTTAAGTAATGGCATCTCCTTAATGGCTAATCCTATTACGGCAACTATCGACTTCGAGCAGGATGGCGTTCAGCACGGTTTTCTAAAGGTGCCTCATTCGCGTAACGATTCTGCCTGGGGTTCGGTGATGATCCCGATCACAGTCGGTAAAAATGGCGACGGCCCGAGTGCCATCATCACCGGCGCCAACCATGGAGACGAATACGAAGGACCAATCGCACTGAACGAATTATGCCATCGTCTCGACGCCGGCAAGCTTCGGGGACGTGTAATCATTATCCCGGCGATGAATTTCCCGGCGTTTCAGTCAGCCACGCGCGTATCGCCGATCGATAATCTGAATATGAACCGGGTATTCCCTGGTCTACCCAGGGGTAGCATCACGCAACAGATAGCCGATTATTTCTCGACCGTGCTACTGCCGATGTGCGATTTCGTGCTCGATATTCATTCTGGTGGAAAGACGCTCGATTTCCTCCCGTTCGCGGCCTACCACGAACTCGAGGATAAAGTGCAACAGGATCGATGCGAAGCAGCCGCCAGGGCCTTCGCCGCACCCTATTACCTGCGCCTGGTCGAAATAGACTCTGGTGGCATGTACGACACGCAAGCCGAATCTATGGGCAAGGTCTTCGTTTCCACCGAGTTGGGCGGTGGCGGTGGCACCGATACGCTTACGCTAAACGTGGCCAAAAGGGGCGTCCACAATTTCCTGGTGCACGCCGAAATCCTGAATGACGACCCGATAGTGTCGCACCGGCCATCGGTTCTTCTCGATATGCAACAGGATAATGCCTACGTTTTTTCCCAGCACAATGGCTTGTTCGAACCCTGCGTCGATCTCGGCGATTCGGTTGCTAAAGGCGATTTAATTGCCCGGATTTATTCGTACGAGCGAAGCGGTACCGCCCCAGTCGAATACTATGCTGGTAGCGGCGGCATCATCGTCGGCCGACATTATCCATCGCTGATTAAAATAGGCGACTTCATGAACGTTATCGCAAGAGTATAGTTCGCGCCTAAGTGTAGCAGCCTCTGGAATAAACCTTTATCGCAATTACTCCACGAATTCCAATATATCCTTCACGGCAACAATGCCTGCATCTGCGCATATTTCATCGACTTCTGGCTTTGCTCCAGCAACTGCTGCACCGCCATAAAATTTGCCATTAAATTTTATAGGAACACCCCCGACAATTAAAAGTATGCCTGGCGCATAGTTGAGATCAGGGCGGGATTTCATTTCCGAAGTTCGGGCCTGGAGGGTTGCGGCAGAGTAGGCTTTCCTCTGACTCACAAGAATGGTATGTGGTCCCGAATAAGGATTGCGCAGGAAAGCCAGCAGATTACCATCTCTTCCAACTACCGCGGCGGAGACCATATAACCACGATCGAAACATTCCGCAACCGACGCTACGACTATTCTATTCGCTATATCGTGTGAAAGTGATTTCAGTAAAACCGTTGGTGGTAATTCAGATGCTTTTGCAGGGCTAAAACTTACAAGCAATAAGCAAATAATTGAAAAAATCTGTCTCCTCATAGGGCCCCTCTATTGGAAAATTTCATCGTTACACACGGATTAAGCTGGCTCAATTGTCGAAGTGGTTTGCAGCCTAATAGCAAAGTCGATCTGTCTATCGAGTCGGATTTTTCGCTAGCTGGTTCGATATTTGTTAAATTTCAATCTGTTGAAAATATTTTAAGTCTATATAATACCGCGTTTTGCCGAACCCACTTAATACTCATCTATTAAACCTGTCCAAGGATACTATTTGTATGAAATTAATCCACCGCAGCCTCATTATTCCCGCTCTTCTTATCGCGTTTGGCGCACTGGCTGAGCAACCATTGACCACCGATAAAGACAGACTCAGTTATGGGCTTGGGATGATAATTGGAGAACGCGTACTCAAACAATATGGTGAAGTCGACTACCAGATATTACTTCAGGGTATAATCGCGCAACATCAGGGCAAACAGACTCAGATGAGTATGACAGAAGCAGGACAAACTTTGAGTAGGTCACAACAGAAATTAACCCAACAAAAATACGAGGCAGTGATGGAAAAAGGTAGCGCTTATTTAGCAGAAAATGCGAAGCTGGATGGCGTGACAGTCACCGAATCTGGTTTACAGTATTCGGTAATCACCCAGGCCGATGGCGCAAAGCCTTCAGCTACCGATTCTGTGACAGTACACTACCGCGGTACGCTGCTCGACGGCACCGAGTTTGACAGCTCTTATGCTCGCGATGAACCCACCACTTTTCCGCTCAATGGCGTAATCCCTGGCTGGACCGAGGGTGTTCAACTGATGAGTGTTGGTAGCAAATTCAAATTTGTTATACCGTTTCAACTCGCCTATGGCGAAAGTGGTGCCGGTGCTTCGATCGGTCCTTATGAAACGCTCATTTTCGAAATTGAGCTACTCAGCATTAATTAAAGCGCCTCACGATAGTTTTTCCAGGGATGAATTTTCCAGCACTGCCTGAAAGATGGTGAGTCAGAGCCTCTTTGTTCGTACCGCACCGCTGCTGTTTGTATTGCTTTGGAGCACCGGTTTTATTACCGCTAAATACAGCATGGAAAGCGCGGATCCATTCGTGTTTCTGTGTCTGCGCATGTCGATCACGGTTTTGGTATTGGTGCTAATTCTCTACCTGGTTAAAGCTCCGATGCCACGTGGGATCTGGTGTCATCGCCACGACATGATGACCGGATTTTTGATCCACTGTTGTTACCTGGGCTTCCTGTTCTGGCCCATCAAGGATGGCGTACCCACCGGCATTGTTGCCATTATGATCGGAATCCAGCCAATATTGACCATGGCGCTCGCATCCCTCTATATAGGTGAAACGCTAAGCCTGAAAAAAGCGATTGGTTTGCTGATCGGTTTTTTAGGCATTATCGTGGTTATTTCTGGTAAGTTTGGTATCTCCCTGGGATCAAACGGCGGCCTGAGCTGGCTTGCCCTTAGCCTCTGTATTATCAGTCTTCTGGCCATGTCGGTCGGCGTTTTTTATCAAAAGAAATTTTGCCATCAGTCACAACTGATGACTGGCGCCTTGATGCAGTATATTGCTGCTGCACTGGCAACTGCGTTTTTTGCGTTCCTGTTTGGAGAGACCTGGCAAGTCGAGTGGACCCAAAGTTTCGCTATCGCGCTTATTTGGCAAGTATTCGGTCTTTCGATAGGGGCGGTCTTGTTATTGATGCTAATCATCAATCTCGGTGAAGCGGGACGGGTATCGAGCATGTTTTATCTGGTGCCACCACTAGTCGTAGTCGAGGCGCATTATCTGTTTGGCGAGACCCTGGGCCTGGTTTCAATCTTTGGCATGGGATTGTGCATATTTGGCGTCTATCTGGTCAATCGCCCGGTAACAGGCTGACTCGCTAATTATCTGCTATATATAATGGGCGAAAGAATATGAAGGAAAGCGCCATGAGTCGACCATTCAATCTTGCATTATGTCTGCTTACGCTGATATTACTATTACCGGCTTTATCGTCTGGTGCCGGATTATATAAATGGACAGATGATCAGGGAAATATTCACTACGGTGACAAACCGCCTGCAGAAGCCAGGCTACAAGTCATCAAGGGCAATATCAGCAGTTTTACCACTGTGAATGTCGAACCGTTTGTGTTTGATCCGACTATTATCACGCCTACAGCCAGATAGAAGCACAAGACCGTGGTCATGTATTCAACCAGTTGGTGTGGGTATTGCAAAAAAGCCAGGGCCCACTTTAAACACAACAATATCCCATTTCAGGAACACGACATCGAAAAGTCGGAAAAGGCCGCCAGGGCATACAAGAAACTTAACGGCAGGGGCGTGCCTGTCATCCTGATTGGAAACCAGCGCATGAATGGTTTTAGAGCCGAAACTTTCGACTCTATTTATTACGACAGATCCTGATAACTAATCAATAAATTCACGGAATCAAATATCGTAGCGCAGTAGTTCATCAAATTTGTATACCTACTCTTCGCAAGGGTGATAAATCAACTGCATAATCCTCGTATAGCGAGGCAGAGGCGAGTTTTTCATTGCCCAGCTTAAAACCCCCAAAAGATAGATCCTCCAGGGGCTCGTTGGCCGTACCGCCAGCAAGGACGATGGCAAAAAAAGTACTCAATTCAAATCCCAGGCTTACTGGATAAAAAGCCTGACAGCGCTAGAATGCCTGGTTGCCGGAGAAATAATTCCGGCTAATCGTGTTTCTATTTCACAAATAGACGAGGAGGCTTAAATGGGCATTTATATCACACAAGGTAATTTTAGCGAACAGGCTATGAAAGGAATGGTCGAAAATCCCGAGGACCGCATGGTTGCAGTAACAGGCCTTATGGAATCGATTGGGGCAAAAATTATTCAATACTATGTGACACTGGGCGAATACGACTTTCTGGTCGTTTGGGAAGCCGACAATTTAACCGACACCGTGACTTTACTAATGGTCATAGCATCGACCGGCGGTACTAGCAACTTGAAAACAGTGCAAGCAATGACGACACTGGAAGCCAAGGGGGCCATGGAAAGAGCTAAGCAGATATCCGTCGGGTTTCAAGCCGCAGGGGCCAGCGACTAAAGTTCTACATAGCGTCGACAGTCAAGCGGACGATCGTCTGTCGACGCCTTCTTTTCGGTTCGAAGTATTAAGCCAATGAATGGGTCGATACATCTGAGGCGCTAAGGGCCTATGCCCGACACGCGCGTAAAACCGAATTAGAAGTTTAAGGCAGAAAAGCGCAAACAATGCCGAACGGCTTGTTGTGCGGAAAAGCTGTTTCTGTCTCATATTTAGCCCATACCCTTGCACATGAACCTGCTACAGGTGATATCATATATCGGGTGTAAGCGATGCAAGGCAATGTAAAGCAATGTAAAGGTGGTAGTAGCATGGCCAGCAAAGAACCAGACGAAAACGAAAAGGAAAAAAACGGAGATAGTGTATTCAACTCTCTAGCTGGTATCGCTGTATTTGGAATGATATGTTGTATAGCCGGACCCTTAGTAATTCTTGCAGGGGTTGGCGGTATAACTGCATGGTTTAATGGATTAAATCCGTTTGTAATTGGCTTATTTACGTTGGTGGCTGGCGTACTTGCCGTTGTATGGGTCACTCGCAGAAGCAGTCGCAGGAAGTTGGGTAAGGTAAATCGCCGCGACTCCAGTGCTCCCGATAAAACATAGTTTCGAGTATTTTCTCACCACCTCAGTGCACCTTACACCACAGGGGTAATATAAAAGTTATTGATTTTTAATAATACGGGGTGTAGCTCAGCCTGGTAGAGCGCTGCCTTCGGGAGGCAGAGGTCGTAGGTTCGAATCCTGTCTCCCCGACCATATTTCACTCATAATTCAATTACTTGGCTATTCCTGTATTTTCTAAATATCTTACTACAGTAGATAATGAAGTAGTAATTAGGCCAGGGTTGGTGTTCCTCCCCTAAAATGCCAGGCGAGCAATTGAAATTACGATATGTCAGCCTGTGGATCATAATCAAAACTAACGCAATCAAGCCCTGTCGGCGAGTAGACATTCTCGTTATCGACGGTGGATTTAACGGCACGGGCATAGCGCGCGATGCACTTAAACACCGACTAATGGGCTTTCTCACCAGGCAATAATTTCACTCT
>JADFJT010000105.1 GCA_022566015.1 Pseudomonadota bacterium
GTTAGTCATTGTGGCGCCAGAGCCTGTATCCACGGAGCTTATGTACAGGATGTACGGTATGCAAATTTTGCAGGAGCAAAAACAGGTGACGACTCGATGGCGGGAAAAGTGCATTTTTAGTTGCTCTTATTGGTCATCGCGTAATCCGCTGGCTTTGTGTACCCAGCGATCGATCAACAGGTTGATACCGATGGTTAAAGCGGCGATACAGGCTGCCGGTAACAGCGGGTGCATAAACCCCCAGGCGATGCCACCTGCGTTGCCACGAACCATCCCACCCCAGTCGGCTAAGGGTGGTTGAAGTCCAAGCCCGAGGAAACTCAGACTCGCGATCAGCAGGAATACAAAGCAGAAGCGCAGGCCAAATTCGGCTGCCAGCGGGGTCAGCGCATTGGGTAGAATTTCTCGGGTCATGAGCCACCACAGGCCTTCACCGCGAAGTCGGGCAGCTTCCACATAATCCATTACTTCTATATCCATCGCCACCGCGCGCGCAATGCGAAAAACCGGCATGGCATAAATAATGCCTATCACCAATATCAACGTCGTGGTGGTGGTTCCCACGGCTGAGAGCACTATCAGCGAAGCGATCAGGGTAGGAATCGAGATAACCACGTCAACCATTCGGCTCAACACGTGATCGGTCAGACCACCCCGGGTGGCGGCAACGAAGCCAAGTATCGCACCCGCGCCAAACGAAACCATAGTCGACACTATTGCCAAAGCCATGGTATTGCGTGCGCCAAAAATCAGGCGGGTCAGGAGATCGCGCCCAATCTGATCGGTACCTAAAAGAAACTCTCCACCGATCGGATCCCACACATCACCGACAATCTCACTTTCGCCATAGGGCGCCAGCCAGGGTGCAAAAACTGCGCAAAAAGCAAAGAACGTGACGATGCTAAAGCCGATGCGCGCACTCAGGTTGAGATCTTTCCAGAAAGCGATTAAATACTTCATGGATTATCTTCTGTGCCGCAATCGTGGATTAGCCAGCATAGACAAAATGTCTGCCAGTAAAAATAACAAAACATAGGCGGTGGCAAACACCATCGCAGTACCCTGGATTACGGGTAGGTCGCGGTTTAATACCGCATCGACAATCAATGCCCCGAGGCCGGGATAGACAAACACCACTTCGATGACGACAACGCCGACAATCATGTAGGCGAGATTAAGCACTATGACCTGGATAATCGGTGACCAGGCATTGGGTAAAGCGTGTTTGATGATAATGCGGCTCGGTTTCAATCCTTTGAGCTTTGCCATTTCGATATACGGACTGGCGAGCAGGCTGATTATCGAGGCCCTGGTCATGCGCATCATATGCGCGACTGTCACCATTGCCAGCGTCATCACCGGAAGTGCCGAAACCCTTAAGCGTTCAAAAAAACCCATCGAACTATCAACAATGGATATTGCCGGTAGCCAGCCGAGATTGACCGCAAAAATTGCCATCAATACGTAGCCGACAAAAAATTCAGGGGACGCAATCGTGGTCAGAGTAGTGGTCGAGATAGCATTGTCGATGAAGCTATTGCGGTACAGAGCTGCGATGACACCCAGTAATATCCCGACAGGAACCGCAAAAATAGCAGTTGTTGCGGCCAGGTAAAGGGTATTGCCCAAACGCTTGCCGATCTGCTCTCCTACCTCTCTTTGGTTGGCCAGCGAAGTACCAAAATCACCCTGAATGATATTTCCCAACCACGCCACATAACGAAGGTGCGCGGGCTTGTCGAGCCCAAGCTGCACTTGACAGGCTTTGACCGTCGAAGGTTCTGCGGCCTGGCCGAGAATTGCTGAGCAGACATCGCCAGCCAGGGCCTCGACCCCGATTGTTATCAGTAAGGACACCCCGAACAGGATGAAAACGCCCATTGCAAGACGTGGCAGGATGATGGATAGAACCGGGCTGTTCATACGGGCTTAACCGGTATCGGTAGGTATGCAGAGAAAGGTGGTCAGATTAATGGACAAATCTGACCACCTCATCAGTACTTCAAAGTTAACCAATGCTCGGCATCGTTTAAGTAAACCACCAGCGAGATATGCTGCGTGATCCATCGAGCTCAAAGTTACCACCCATTTTCGCAGGTCGGCCCAATTTGTCGGATGCCGCGTCAACGTTGTTGGCAAAGCAGGGGATGACTGCACCGCCTTCATCGCGACAAATGGCCTGCATTTCCTGGTAGATGGCGCCGCGCTTGGCTTCGTCGAGTTCGGCTCGACCGGCTACCAGCAGCTCTTCGAAACGGGCATTATTCCAGAAAGTTTCGGTCCAGTTACCACCGGCAGCCCAGCCTATGGTAAACATCCAGTCGGCAGTAGGTCGGCCACTCCAGTAGCTCGCACTCCAGGGTACCTTCATCCAGGTATTACTCCAGTAACCGTCGGCTGAAGCGCGTTTCACGGTAAGGTTGATTCCGGCTTTCTTAAGCGACTCGGCGTAGAGCTGGGTCGCGTCAACTGCGCCTGCAAAGGCAGCGTCGGAGGCGGACATTTCAACTTCAAGACCATCCAATCCTGCCCGTTTCAGATGCCACTTCGCTTTTTCAGGGTCATACTTGCGCTGCTCCAGATTCGAGGCATGGTAATTTTGTGATGTGCCAATCGGATGGTCGTTTCCAAGTGAACCGTAGCCTCTTAACACAGTTTTCACAAACGCTTCGCGGTCAATGCCGAGTTTTAATGCCATACGCACGTCGTTATTATCGAACGGCGCCTGGCGTACATCCATCGGGTAAGTGTAATGCTTGGTACCCGCGACCTGCAAAACGCTGATACCCGACTTTTTGTCCAGCAGGTGGGCGGTTTTCAAATCACAACGAACGATAGCATCAACCTGTCCGGTTGACATTGCGTTCATGCGAGCGGCCCCGTCATTGATTGCGATCGCTTTGACTTCGTCGAAGTTACCTTCATCTGGCTTGAAGTAATCCGGGTTACGTATCAGATTAGCGCCAACACCTGGCTCGAAACTCTTGAGGCTGTAAGGGCCGGTACCGACACCAGCATGCCAGTCAATCTTACCCATATTATCCGCTGGGCCAATGGTGATGTGGTAATCGCTGAGCAAGAAAGGAAAGTCTGCATTACCGCTTTCGAGTTCAAAAATGACGGTATTGTTACCATCTTTTTTGATCTTGCCCATAGACTCGGCTACCGATTTGGCCGCCGATGTTGCATCTTCACCACGATGATGCTCGATCGAGGCAATAATATCGTCGGCGTCTAGAGTCTTGCCGTTGTGGAAGGTAACACCCTGGCGCACCTTGACAACCCAGGTCGCGGCGTCGGCAGAGGGCTCGAGGCTTTCGGCTAGTTCCGGTACTGCCTGGCCATCGGCGGTCACTTCTGTGACGCAATTGCGAACCGCCCCCTGCGCCACATTGATCATAAAAGCATCACTATTGGTACCGGTGTCAAAATTGTCACCGGTATTGGCAGCAGGAATCCCGATACGATAAAGACCGCCTTTCTTAGGCGCGGCATAGGCTGCCTGGCTATACAGCGTTGGTGCGGCGACGGCAAAACCCATAGCCGTAGCTGCCATGATAAACTCACGGCGGCTCATTCCACCATTGGTCACGCGCTTTTGTAGTTTTTTAATTTCGTAATCTGACATCAGATAATCTCCTCGAATAACACTTAATTGTTTTAATAGTCACCCACCAGAACTGCGATGGGCTAAATCAGCATCGATGTTTTTTTAATTTGCCGAGATTCAGATATTTAACCACGCCCAATCGCTTATAGGAAGTATTTATACCGTTTTGAGTCGGTTCTGGGTACATCCATAGTCGAATTTTCATCAAAAAAAGTCATTCGGCATCCAGTGAACCCCGGCATAAGCCACCGGCTGCACCGACGTGCTGATCTGGAATCCATCCCGCTGGCTAGAGCTCATCTTGCGCGAACCGGGTCTGAACCCATGAACATCAACCTGGCCCGGGCCTTTTCACCCCGACATCAAATTAAAATGACAAATGCATAAAAGTAACTTCGTGTAATCTTCTGCTCTCGTGATAAAGCTGGCATCTAAATTATGAACATTGATTTATCCGCTGTGCGCGCCGACACACCAGGTTGTGAAAAACGACTCCATTTTAACAATGCGGGGGCTTCGCTCATGCCGCAACCCGTCTACGACGCGCTAATCGCACATCTCGATCTAGAGCAGCGCATCGGAAGTTATGAGGCAGAAGATGAAGCATCCGAAACCCTGGAGGATTTCTACGGTGCGATTGCAGAAATGCTTTCCTGCCATCGTGACGAAATCGCCTACACCGAAAATGCGACACGCGCCTGGGATATGGCGTTTTACTCATTGCCGCTCGAAGCGGGTGATCAAATACTCACACATTCGAGTGAGTATGCATCTAACTACCTGGCTTACCTGCATCAAGCTGGTCGCAGAGGTCTGGATATTACTATCGTTCCATCCGATCAATATGGCCAAATCGATGTGGCCGCGCTGGAGTCAATGATCAACGAACGTACACGTCTTATTTCGATCAATTATGTCCCGACCCAAAGCGGGCTGGTCAACCCTGCTGAAGAAGTCGGCAAGATTGCCAGCCAATATGATATTTTTTATTTACTCGACGCCTGTCAGGCTGTTGGCCAGATGCCCGTCGATGTGGGTCGAATTAAATGTGATCTGCTTACCGCTACAGGACGAAAGTTTCTACGTGGCCCACGCGGCACCGGTTTTCTCTATATCCGCAGGTCGATTCTCGATAAGCTCGATCCACCATTCATCGACCTGCGTGCTGGTCACTGGATCGACCGTGATCACTATGAATTCGCGCCCGGTGCCAGGCGTTTCGAAAACTGGGAAAGTCATGTGGCTGGTAGAGTCGGACTAAGGCACGCGGTACGTTACGCACTCGATATCGGCCTGGATAATATTCAGAACCGGGTAGTCAAACTCGCCGAACAATTACGCACCCAGCTAACACAAATTAAGGGCGTGACAGTCAACGACTCAGGTGAACATAAATGCGGCATTGTCACCTTTCACAGGCAGAACGAAGACGCTTTTGAACTGAAAGCACGTTTGCTCGAAAAGCAAATTAATATCTCTGTCACCTCTTCCGCCAGTGCCCGGCTCGACAGCAAATTCGCCAGGCGGCAGAAATATGCCCGCGCATCGGTGCATTATTTTAATAGCGAAGCTGAGGTCGATCGGTTTTGTGAAGCTGTTGGACAGTAGCCAAATCACCAAATCCGTGAATAAAATTTAACGACTCCTCAAAGGCAAGCAAAATCGAATTCCCTGTGAATTTTCCCTCGAAGAATTGCCTGTCTAATTAGCGGATGCGCATTTAATAATATCCAATAGAATCTGGTCATGCAGATAACCTATGAAAAATAAATGCCAATGAAACACAATTCATCGATGAATTCACTCGAATGGGGCATGCTAATTTTGCTATCGAGTCTTTGGGGCGCCTCGTTCTTTTTTATGAAAGTCGCGCTGGCAGAACTCCCTACGTTTACAATTGTATTCAGCCGCGTGTGTATTGCTACACTTGCACTGCTTATCCTGATATAAGCGACCAGCATCGAAATCCCTCGGGGCCTTAAAGTCTGGCGCGTATTTTTCATCATGGGCTTTATCAATAACCTCGTGCCATTTAGTTTGCTGGCCTGGGGGCTGCCTCTTCTTACGCGCTCGCCGCAATCTTCGGCCGACAATTTAAAGCGCTAAATGTACAACCCATGGTCGGCGTATTTGGACAGGTTAGCGCGTCTAGTTTTTTATTATTGCCAATAGTTGCGTTGCTCTTGTGTACTAGGCCAGGTGTTTTTTAAGTTCGGCCACTTCCGCTTCCAGATCGCTGACTCGCTGGGCTAGATCAGCCACATCGGCGCGTGCAGATGGCTCAGCGGCTAATGTAGGCGGATCTTTGCTCGCGTGTGCTTCTACGTCGATGGGACCGGAGAACAGGTGCATGTACTCCGCATCCTTTCGGCCAGGCGTGCGCAGCAGTTTCACCGCTAGCGGATCGCCTTCTCGTTCCATCAGGCCAGTGAGCGCGACAACTACAGCAGTGTTGTCGGCAAACTCATGCAGGCGTCCACTGCGTGCCCTGAGTTCGCCCGGTGTTTGAGGGCCGCGCAACAATAACAGGCACACGATGGCGAACTGAGGCGGGTCAAATTGCAATTGACTGAAAGATGTATTGCAGAAGCGTTGCGTGTATTTCTCCACCGCCCGCTTAAAATTCTCCTCCATGCGCAGCAAGTGTTTGCTCTCCAGCTCCCGCACGACGTGTTTCACGATACCTTGCGTCAGCGACAGTACAGGATTACGTCCCGATTTCTGGTTACAGGCGTTGGTGAGCGCGTTAAGCGTTAGAGGATACTGATCCGGCGTGGTGACTGACTTTTCCATCAGGCAACCGATAACACGGGATTCGTTGTCGGATAAATTCAGCGATAGCATTTGAACTCGTTGTAACTTAAAAATTCGCTATTGGGTCAAGGGTAACTGTTGATCATCCACTAATTCTCTCTGGAAGTCTAAGTGTTAACACTGACTCAGAATGATTGAGGGAGCCTCTTCAAATAGTCATGTGACCGAGTTAAATTGAGCGAACCGGGATTATCGGATATTCTCTTGAAGCATCCAAAATTTCAGCCCTTAGAATACAAACATTAGAAGAAAGTGACACGAAGGGGAAGGCTACTCCAGGAAATAATTCCCGTTATTCCCCAGGAACTACTAGTCAGGCCGATCAACCGAACTTATCCGAAGGGTCATACAGGCAGGCGGAAGCGGCTGGAATTGGATGGCGAGTGAATCGTAAAGCCAAATGAGGCAACAAAAGCATCCGCTGGACAGCTCCCGAAATCGTTGCAGTAACATCGAACACTCGCGAATAGTATTTACTGGTAAAGCAAACCGCTTCAGAACTGTGAACTGATATTTAAACTGAAGATGAATTGTTGGGTGGAGGGTAAAAGTACGGTAGCCTTTATCCTTAAATGATTTAGGGTCCAGCCCGAAATGAGGAACGAGTAATCATGAAAATTGTATTAATTATCATATCCATCATTTTCCTCGCCGGAATAATAGCGTTTTTCGTTCTCGGCCAAATGTCACAATCGGGTAAAGCCAATGGAATAATTGAAGGTAAACTGTCGAAATGCCCCGACAAACCCAATTGTATCTGTACCGAGTTCGAGGCTGACCTTACCCATTACATCGAACCGATAGCGTATTCTCCGCGCACTCCCTCAGAAGTCCTGACCCGGCTAAAAAATAGTATTGCGGAAATGGGTGGTAGTATTCGGACAGAAAAGGGCAATTATCTGGCAGCTACTTTCACCTCGTCGTTTTTTAGATTTGCCGATGATTTAGAAATCAGGGTCGATACAGATCAACAAATGATCCATTTTCGCTCGGCGTCGAGAGTCGGTTATAGCGACCGGGGAGTCAATAAGAAGCGAATTGAGCAGCTAATAAATCTCTACGATACGAAATAGAGCGCGGTTGGGGATAGCTCCGTTTACCGGCATAACCACTTTAATCCACGACTGTGCTCGACATTAGGACTCCGATACCTTAAAGTGCGCGCCTTTTGCGCGTCCCTTAATCAGGGAACTCCTATTTAAGCGCTGTCGATTAACCCGTTAATTTCTATTCTCTCAGGAACACTGTTTTGATATCCACCGCAAACATCACCATGCAATTTGGCGCGAAGCCCTTGTTTGAAAATATTTCCGCCAAGTTCGGTGACGGCAACCGCTACGGCCTGATTGGTGCGAATGGCTGTGGCAAATCGACATTAATGAAAATTCTAAGCGGTGCTCTTGCCCCTACTTCCGGCAACGTCTCGATTACCCCGGGAAACAAGGTCGGCACGCTAAGCCAGGACCAGTTCGCGTTTGAAGAGTACAGCGTAATCAACACGGTTATCATGGGCGATGTCGAGTTATGGAAGGTGAAGCAGGAGCGTGATCGAATTTATGCATTGCCCGAAATGTCCGAAGAAGACGGCATGCGAGTCTGCGACCTCGAAGCCAAGTTCGCCGAAATGGATGGCTACAGCGCAGAAAGCCGTGCCGGTGAAATACTGCTACAGGCTGGCATCGAAGAAGAATTCCATTTTGGATTGATGAAGCAGGTTGCCCCCGGATGGAAATTACGCGTACTACTCGCGCAGGCCCTGTTCGCCAACCCGGATATCCTGCTCTTAGACGAACCGACCAACAACCTCGATATCCACACCATCAACTGGCTCGCGACCGTGCTTAACCAGCGCAAATCGACGATGATTATTATTTCGCATGACCGGCACTTCCTGAATTCGGTCTGCACCCATATGGCCGATATCGACTATGGCGAGCTACGCATATACCCCGGTAACTACGAGGCTTTCATGGCGGCTTCCTCGCTGGTGCGGGAACAGTTGCAATCATCGAATGCCAAAAAGAGTGCGGAGCTGGTCGAGTTACAGAAATTCGTCGATCGCTTTTCGGCCAATGCTTCGAAAGCCAAACAGGCGACCTCTCGCGCCCGAAAGATGGAAAAAATAAAACTCGACGAAATCATACCGTCGAGCCGAGCCACCCCTTTCATTACCTTTAAGCAGGAGAAAAAACTCCACCGCCAGGCGTTGGTGCTGGAAAATCTGTCCCACGGTTTTGATGACGATACCCTATTTCGCGATGGCAATTTAATTTTGGAAGCAGGCGCCCGGCTTGCCATTATCGGTGAAAATGGCGTCGGTAAAACTACTTTTTTAAGCTGCCTGATCGATCAAATTCAGGCCAACGAGGGCAAGATAATATGGTCTGAGAATGCCACCATCGCTTATTGCCCCCAGGACAGTACGGCTGACTTCGATTCCGACCTGAATTTATTCGACTGGATGTCGCAGTGGCGCACACCCAAACACGATGATTTGATGGTGCGCGGTATGTTGGGGCGTTTACTTTTTAGCGCCGACGATTCTAAAAAGAAAGCCAATGTCTGTTCGGGCGGTGAAAAAAATAGACTCCTTTTCGGCAAACTGATGATGTCCGACGCCAATGTATTAATCCTCGACGAGCCCACCAACCATCTGGACATGGAAGCCATCGAAGCGCTCAACCAGGCGCTGGCAAAATATGACGGCACGGTAATATTCGTCAGCCACGACCGCGAATTCGTATCATCGCTGGCGACCCGTATCATTGAAATCAAAGATCAGAAGATGATCAATTTCCAGGGCACTTATGATGAGTATTTGGCGAGTCAGGTCGAAGTTCTTAAAGTCGCCTAACGCCTGATTTCAAAAACCAGGATTCGCACCCGAATTTTCTACTAAATTGACCCGATTCGTTTAATTCAGTAATGTTCGGCCTCATTAATCGATCCGGGCGCCTATGATTCGTTACCTGTTCTGGCGACTACTGTTTGAAGCCTGCAACATTGTTCGCCTGTTTGGTCACGGGCCCGACCGGGTCCAATATCTGGCCTTTGGCGCCAATCTCAGTGACGAGATCCTGAGTCAACGACGCATCCGACCGTTCGCCGTAGAACCTTTCACACTCAGGGACTATGCCCTACGCTTCGATCATCCAGCGCCCTGGAAGGGTTGCGCCTACGCTTCCGCTGAACCGGCTGCGGGTGAGTCACTTCACGGTTTTCTCTACACGCTGTCGGGCAGAGACGCCGATCGAATGGATTTTTATGAAGCAGTACCGATATTGAACAGGTATCACCGCACCTACGTCGAACAGGATGGGGTGCGTTTGTTTTTCTATCAAACCAATCGCTCAATGCCTGACCTGCGACCGACGGTCGAGTATCTCGGATACATTACCGGAGGCCTCGAATCGCACCCCTATGCAAGCGCCGACTATCGCAGCATGATTGCCGCCACTGCGACCGCCGAACCCGGCAAGCTGGTAGAATATTATCTTTCGCCGCAACCCGAAAATCGCCCACCCTGGCTGCGAAAAATCAGCGGCGGCTACCAGAAATTCGCCGTTATGATTTTTTTGTCGCTAATCTATAAATACTCGTTGACCGCATTTCTGATTCGTCGCTAACGGCTTTTTTAATACTGTTTATAGATGCAAACAGCG
>JADFJT010000106.1 GCA_022566015.1 Pseudomonadota bacterium
CGATAGACGAAGTCAGTAAATCCGATAAAGGCCTGGTTTGCCTGTCCATCATTATTGACCTGTTCCGATTCCTCAGCGAACCAGGCCCTGAAGATGTAAATACTGGAATCGACCAGGTACAAGTTCATTGCTAATCCGCGTTCACGCAATTATCACAAATCGAAAATTTATATATAATACCGCGTCCTCCCATTCGTTCGGTCGAAAATGCAACGCTTCATTCTCTTATTATTCTGTACCCTTATCATCGGGCCTGTTTTTTCGTCCCCCTCGATACAGAACTTGACCTCGCTGATCGATCGAAATCAGTTTGCACGGGCAGCACAGACCGGCGAACAATTGCTTGCCAATAATCCCGATCATGTCCGAATCCGGTTTCTGACGCCTATGCTTACCCGATGAAAAATTATCGCCGCAATAGCGCAAACCGAACTCTGCTTAAAAGCCTACCAGTCGATCCGCTCGGCCAACTGATACAGTTTGTCGCGATAATCCCGCAAAATTAATAAATCTACTATTCATAAGAATCTATATGCATCTCAAACTAATACTAACGCTTGGCTTGATAGTGCTGTTTTTTAACCCTGCTTACGCAACGGCAAGTCAGGATGGTTTCAAAGTTCCGTTTGCATATGGATTAGGAAAAAATTTATTTGCAAAAAACTGTAGTGGCTGCCACGGCAAATGGGGCAAAGGAACCCCAAATGGACCTTCGTTGATGCACCCTGTTTATGTATCGTCGCATCATGGCGATCAGGCGTTTTATCGGGCGGCGCTGAACGGTGTGCGCTCGCATCACTGGAAGTTCGGCGATATGCCACCGGTACCCGGCATAGACCGAGCCACGCTTAACAAGATAGTTCCTTACATTCGCTGGCTGCAACAGAAGAACGGGATAAAATAACCGGCAGATCTAAATTGTCTTAACCGGGTTAAAACGTTTTATACATATTTGCGATAGCGACCTCAAAAGCGTCTACGGCCTCGGATTCTCTGTCAGTTTTGAACCCGTGCGTTTCTTCTATCTGATTAGTATCGCTCTTGTTCCAGAGGATTTCGGTAGCTGATTTAAAGGAGTCAATAATTTCCAAATAAGTATTATCTGGCGAGAATAAGGTATTTAGAAAACTCATAATCACCGACAATATAATGCCCAGGATCGAGGTACTAAGAGCAAAGGCAATTTTAATCAGGAAACTATCGATAACTGCCTTACTTGCCACGGCATCGGTAATATCCATACCGGTCAGTTCGGGTAGCGCCCTCATGATTCCTAAAAAGGTTCCGAATATCCCTGCTACGATAAAAATACCCGGCAGGATAAGCAGTATATCGTTGGTGCGGCTCATCGAGAAAAATCCAAACACACGATTAAATACTGGATTCGAGTTAAAAACACTATTGGTTATCTCATGGAAATCGGGCTGTTGAACTTCATCTTTACGTAGGTATCTTGCGTGCTTTAAAAAGTCGTCAATCAGGCGAATAATTCCATCCTGGATCAAAAAAACCCGATCCTCTATAGTCATTATATGATCCTGATTTCTGCGCTTGTACTTCGCACGTAATTCGAAACTTTCGAAATAGGTTACCGCCAGGAATCGTTTGAATAGTCGATAAAAAGACCCTCTGGAGTCGGGAGTATCAAAAATATGCTGATGCACTCTTTTGCAAAACTCTTGAACAAATCGTTTCTGTTGCCGAATTACTATTGTGATCAACACCCTGGCTATTACGGCCAGAATAAATGCGACGAGCAAGGTCGGCATCAGGTAATCGGTTGCATATATTACGATTACATTGATCAGGTCTACTATGCTTGCATTCATGAGGTTTTTCCCCGCTCTAACAGGCCAAATTTAATAATTACACGCTGTGATTTTTTACAATTATATTGCCCGCAAAATTCGTCAATAGATAAATTTCCGGTATCGCTCGGATCAACATCTTCCGCGAAAAAACTTCTCCCAGTCACGTTAAGCAGGGGCAACATTTTCTCTTGATAATCAAACTTAAAATTTTCGATGTCAAAGGCATATCTAAAAATTGCTCTCGCCCGCTTATAGCTCAGATCCAGGTTATAGTTAACCGCTCTTCGGTTAGCTGCAGAAAGATTTCTCGGATCTACAGGTTTTCCCGCATAGGTTGGCGAGGCAAATCCAATTATTTCTACCGACGAAATTTGAGAGGCTAAAAATGAATCAGAAAACAGACTTTTCGCGTACACTGGAATCGCTTTACGAATGGTTTGCTCCATCCCTGCTTTCAGTTCGTGACTGTCCGTGTCAAAGTAATCGTCTCCAAAATCCAGAATAACATCACCGGTCTTAATATCAACATCGGCGACGATGTCATATTGCTTGAAATTGTCCTTAATAATATTAGCGAGGTCCTGGCGTCGCTTGGTTAATTCCAGAGCTTTCTGCAATTCCTCGTCTTTATCCGCCAGTTTTCCCCTGACCTTACCCAGGTCCTCTGCGATTTCCTTCAGATTTCTCTGAGCTTCACCCAGTTCTGAACCCAAATTGGCCACTTCGTCAAGATTCCCTTCATACTTATCCTTGAGCCCCTGGAATTTACCTTCCAGTTCTCCGAGCTGCTGAGCATGCGACTGTTCCAGGTCTGAATACTTTTCCTTACCTACTTCAATATCATCCGCCAGCGCCGCCAGCGCACCCAGTTTGTTATCGAAATCACCTTTTAATGCGGCAAATTTTTTCTCCAGCTCCCCGATTTCATTTGCACTGGCATCTTTAAGCGCGGCTTTTTCTTCCGCTTCTTTCGCCAACTGTCCGGCCAGAGCCGCAAGATCGGCCTGACTTTGATTCTGTTTGCCCGATAACTCGTCAAGTTGACTTTCAAGATCTGCTTTTTCCCGTGATAGTGCGGCTTCCAAAGTCGCCTTATCGGCCGCTTCCATTCTCAGTTTCTGTTCCAGTGCAGCCAACAGATTTTCGCTTTCATCTTGCTTACCGGTCAACTCCTGTATGATTCCTTCGAGGTTTTTGGTGTCTTCCTGCAGTGTTTTGCGGAGCGCTGCTTTTTCGGATGTTTCGGTGTTTAATTGCTGTTCCAGCAAAGCTAACTGATTCTGACTCGCTTCACGATTACTGGTTAGCTCCTGAATCTTGCCCTCTAGCGTTGTTGTTTCCTGAACCAGGGTAGTTTCCAGGGCTGCCTTTTCAGCCGCTTCTATTATTAGCTGCTGCTCGAGGGCAGCCAGCTGGGCCTGATTTTCGTCGCGATTACTGGCCAACTCCGCTATTTTACCTTCCAGCGTCGTTTTTTCCCGCTCGAGGGTTCTCTCCAACGCAGCTTTTTCTGCAGCTTCTTTTTCCAGAGCCTGCTCTAGCGAGGTGAGCTGATCCAGGCTTTGTTCACGTTTACTGACCAAATCCTGAATTTTGCTTTCTAAGGATTTGGTTTCAGCCTGAAGCGTACTCTCTATTTCCGCTTTCTCAGCAGCCTCTATTTTGAGCTTTTGCTGTAACTGTGCACTTTCGGTCGATTGCGTTTCCAGTTGTTGCACTAGCCAGGCGAGCTGAAATTGGCTTTGTTCACGTTCGGTGCTTAATTCCTGGATGGTACTTTCCAGATTTGCCGTCTCTTGCTTAAGCGTGCTCTGTATTTCCGCCTTCTCTGCAGTCTCTATTTTGAGCTTCTGCTGCAACTGTGAGCTTTCGGACGATTGTGTTTCCAGTTGTTGCACTAGCGAGGCGAGTTGAAACTGGCTTTGTTCACGTTCGGTGCTTAATTCCTGAATGGTACTTTCCAGATTTGCCGTCTCTTGCTTAAGCGTACTCTCTATTTCCGCCCTCTCAGCAGTCTCTATCTGGAGCTTCTGTTGCAACTGTGCTTTTTCGTCCGATTGCGTTTCCAGTTTTTGCTCTAGCGAGGCGAGCTGATTTTGGCTTTGTTCGCTTTGGGTGCTTAATTTCTCAATTGCACCTTCCAGCGTGGCTGTTTCCTGCTCTAACTTACCTTTCAATGCAGCTTTTTCAGCAAGCTCCATATTAATCTGGTTTTCCAGGGTTGCGACTTCGGTGCTTTGCTGTTCGATTTCCTTCTCAAGCAATTCCTTTTGTTGTAGCTCGGAATTAAACTTCTTTACCGCCTCTGCCTTCGCTATGGCGTTGGCATTAATCATCTCCACTATCATTTGTTGATATTGGTTTAATGCTGATTCACGATTTTTTTGTTGTTCAGATTCTTGTGCCAACCTTTGTTTATTTTCAGTGGCTTCCGACTCCAAAAGAGATATTTGTGCCAAAATTTCATCATAGACCCTTTTCTCACGCTGACCCGAATCCTGTTGCAAATATTGATTTTTTATCGTCTCGTACAATGCGAGTTCCTGTTTAACCTCTTCGATCTGGGCATGCGTGGTGATGGATATCATCCCTGTTCGAAGGCTGGCTACCATGTACAGAATAAGAAAGATAAATGCAAGCACCATAAACAAATCACTATAGGCAGCCCATTGGGTGCCGGGGGCTTGTTTTCTTGCACGAATGGCTGCGTAATCGAAGCTCACATCTAGTCCATGACTGGGTGAAATAAGGGATATTCTATAAAAAATTGTAGCCCAGGATACATTTCTGTCAATAGAACTTAGTTACATCAATAAACCAGGTACTTTCCTGCCAGCGAACCACTGTCTGTCATCTTTAAGAACCGGGGTATTCAGTCAAAATGAATACCGTTACTATAAGCCTGTCACATCTAATGAGTGTAACAGTTACCCCAATTAACATGCTAAATGAAATTCTAATCCTGCTATTTTTCTCCATCATAAGCATCGCAATGTTCAGGCGCCTGAATTTTCCTTCGGTACTCGGATATTTACTGGTCGGAATGCTGGCTGGTCAACATGCTTTAGGCTTGATCCAGGATTCGCACGCGATCCAGCAGATTGCCGAAATCGGTGTCGTGTTTCTACTCTTTACAATCGGCCTTGAAGTGTCGATACCACGCCTGTTAGCAATGCGTGGTATCGTGTTTGGCATCGGCAGCGCTCAAGTCGTAGTGTCCACGCTGAGTACGATCGCCATAGGTATATGGTTAGGTTTGTCCTGGCAAGCGGCGTTTGCAGTGGGCGGCGTTCTTGCCATGTCCTCTACCGCGATAGCGGTGAAACAGCTGACCGAGCAACACGAACTTCATTCCCGCCACGGAAACGTCGCCCTTGGTGTGCTGCTATTTCAGGATCTTGCGGTCGTGCCATTCCTGGTGTTAATTCCGATTTTTGCAGCGCCAGGCTCCGGTTCGATGTTGGTTCCGATCACCCTGGCGCTGGCCAAGGGTGCGTTTGCATTTGCGGTAATTTTCTACGCTGGCCAATATCTAGTCCGGCCTGCTATCCGCTGGGTCGCATCGAGCTATTCGAGCGAACTATTTACGCTATTTATCCTGTTTATCACCCTGATCGCGGCCTGGCTCACCTGGCAACTGGGTTTGTCGCTTGCAATGGGCGCGTTTTTAGCCGGTATTATGCTCGCTGAAACCGAGTATCAACATCATGTCGAGGTTGAAATTCGGCCATTTCGAGATGTGCTCATGGGGCTATTTTTTATCTCGGTAGGTTCACAGTTTGACTGGTCGGTTATCGGCAATGAGCCGCTGGCCGTTGGGGTTCTGACCGTCGGGTTGATGTTCGGCAAGGGGTCGGCGATTATGCTTATCACTTATCTGGCAGGATTTGGAAAAGGTGTCGCGATACGCGTGGGGGTGGTTCTCGGGCAGGGGAGTGAATTCGGTTTTGCACTGCTAGCACTGGCGCTGAGTACTGGATTGCTAGATATAGGACTAAGCCAGCCGATTATCGCTGCCATTATTATTAGCATGGCAATATCGCCTGTGTTGATCCGGCACAACGAATTTTTTGCCAATTTGTTTGCCAGCGATTATGTGTCGCAGCGGCGTCAGGCCGACTACGACATCGAAAAGGCTTGTAAGGGCCTGGAAAATCACGTCATTATTTGCGGTTTCGGCCGCACCGGACAAAATCTGGCCGTATTTCTGAAGCGATTAAATATTCCTTTTATCGCACTGGATCTGGATACCGATTTAATAACCGAGGCCTGGGATGCGGGCGAACCGGTTTACTTTGGGGATAGCAGTCATCCCGACATTCTTAAGCGAGCCGGCATAGAAAGGGCCAATGCGTTGGTTATTTCGTTTGCAGAGATAAATGCCAGTGAGCAAATTACCCGCACCGCTAGACAATTATGTAAAGATATTCCTCTCATAGTTCGTACACGTGATGACCGTCATCTGGAACGATTGTTAGAATGCGGGGCCGACGAAGTGATCCCGGATACGATAGAATCGAGCATAATGCTGGCGCAACACACACTAAGCAGGCTGAACCTGGATCAGACCACGATCGACGAAATGCTTACCGATGCACGAGAAGGACATTACGCACGTGTGCGTGCTTTTTTCCACAGCGCCGACGATGTAGATCTGAACACTCCCGATCATCACCACTTGCACAGCATCGAAATCCTGCACAACTATCACGCCGAAGGCCAGACCATCGAGTCGCTAAAGTGTCTGCCCAAAATCAATGTGATCGCGCTCAAGCGCAACGGTCTGCGCAGTGAAGGCCCACTACTTGACGTTGAATTAAAAGCCGGCGATGTACTCATTATCGAAGGCACGCCAGATGATATCCGGTGCGTTGAAATCGAGGTAATGAGCGGGTTGTAAAACCCACCGACGGTGACAATATGAATCTATTCTTTGAATATTCGTTGCGAGTATCACACCGGGCAAAACACGCAAAACTGTTGATCAAGCCTTATGGTGGCCTTGAAGTGGTGATACCACGTCGATTTCCAAAATATGCGGTAGAGAGGCTGATTCGGCAGCACCAGGGGTGGATTACACGACAATTAGAAAAAAGACCTCCGCTTGATCCAACACCCGAGCTACCCGGAGTTATAAATTTATCTATCGACGGCAGCTGCACCGATATTACCTACCACCCAAATGCCAATTGTACCCGTGTAGATATCCCTGGCCAGCTAGGGGTCAAAAACGGAACCTACCAGGGCAGCATCCGTCAACTACGCCGTTGGATCAGGCGCGAAGCCTGGCGCCGCCTGCCCCCCATGTTGGATCGACTGGTACAAAAAACTGGGCTTGAATACGTCAAAATCACCATTCGTAGCCAGAAAACGCGCTGGGGCAGCTGTTCTTCGAACGGCACTATCAGCCTCAATGACCAGTTGTTATTCGTCCCACACGCGACTGCCGAGTACCTGATGATCCACGAACTATGCCACAGACAGCATTTAAACCATTCATCAAACTTCTGGCGGTTGGTAAATCGGCATTGCCCCGATTACGCTACGCATGAGGCAATTTTAAATCAGGCCAGGAAGACTATTCCAGAATGGTTTATGGCTGACCTTTATCGGTAAGAATTTAGCGAGTGTAATAATTAAGGGGTAAATACATCACGGCAGCCCCGTTATTGAAGTGTGACCACCGGGATGTTTTTACAGAACCTTGCGCGACAGGGAGGTCGCGTGAGAGCGCCCAGGGAAGGTTTACAGCGTTTCTGTAAAAACATACCGGGGGTTACACTCCCCCCCAAACAGGAATAATGAGTGAAATTTCCTACGGTTCCACGCTACGTTGCATGTATTTAATTTTATTTTCGATTAACAGGTTTTTGGTGCGAGAAAATTTACTATTTTCTGTATAGGGCCCGAGTATTACTCGGTGCCAGGTGTCGTCGTTGACGATTGCGGGCTCTATCCTGGCTTCGAGGCCAAGAAACGCGAGTTGTGCCTTGAGACTGTCGGCTTCGTTTGCACTCTGAAATGAACCGACCTGCAATAGCACCTGCTTACCGGCAAACTTGTTGATCGTTGGGTTTTCAATTGCTGCGCGCTCCTCTTCTGAAATAGGGATATCGAGAACACGATCCGGCAGCACCGAGTAAAAATCGAATCTAGGCTTAGTCTTATTCTCGCTACGGGAATCCGATGGCTGGACAGATTCTCCATTGCGCACAATTTTCTGGTCCAGGAAAGTAATAAACGCCGCAAAAAGACCCAGCATCATAAACAGGGAAATCCACACCCAGGGAGATTTTGATTGTTTTTCAGCCATACTTCACATTTTATCCGGTGCCGAAACACCCATTAAATTGAGTCCATTTTTCAAAACTTGACGAATCGCACTGGCCAAAGCAATGCGGGCGTCGCGCAACTCAACGTTATCGACTATAAACTGATGCGCGTTGTACCACGAGTGAAATTGATTAGCCAGATCGCGCAAATAATTCACCACGATATGTGGTTCTCGACGCTCCGCGGCACCCAGTATTCGCTCTGGATACAGATTCAACTGTTTGATTAACTGCTGTTCGTGTGCATTTTCGAGTCGATTCAAATTTGCCTCCGCCAATGACAGTATTAAGCCTTTATCATCGCATTGTCGAATCACGCTGCAAATTCTCGCGTGCGCATATTGCAGGTAATAAACCGGGTTATCATTCGACTGTTCGCGCGCCAGATCGAGATCAAAATCCATATGTTGATCGGTCTTGCGCATCACGTAGAAAAAACGAGCCGCGTCCAGGCCTACATCTTCGCGTAATTGTCTGAGGGTGACAAATTCGCCGGAGCGGGTCGACATCGGTATTTTCACACCATTTTCAAATAAATTGGCGAATTGCACGAGTCGAATTTCAAGCCGCTCAGCATTGTATCCGAGTGCGCTACAGGAAGCTTTAACTCGGCTAATATACCCGTGATGATCGGCACCCCAAATATAGATCACGCGCTCGAAACCCCGCTCAAACTTATTCATTAAATACGCAATATCCGATGCAAAGTAGGTTGTCAGGCCATTGTCTCGTTTTACTACACGATCCTTTTCATCGCCGAAATTGGTGGAACGAAACCATAAAGCGCCAGCCTTATGGTAGATATGCCCATTGTCAGTCAAACGTTGAATTGCGTTTTCGATATCGCCGTTATCGACCAGTGAACGTTCTGAAAACCATTCATCAAAATCAACGCCGAAAGCGTGTAAATCCCTGCGAATCACATCGACCAGCGTATTCAGAGCTTGATCGAAAACTATACGATAGTCATCTTCACCGAGTAATGAGCGGGTGTTTGCTATCAATTCGTCGATGTATTTTTCCTTATCGCCCTCGGGTGCATCAGCCGACACCTTATCCATTACCTGATCGTTACTGCGATCAAATCGATCTCCATGCTCGCGGTGTATTGTGGCGGCGATATCCCAGATGTAATCGCCCTGGTAACCATTGCTCGGGAACTGGATTTCTACCCCGCAAAGTTCGAGATAACGAAACCAGGTCGAAGTAGCGAGTATGTCCATCTGGCGACCTGCATCGTTGACGTAATATTCTCTTTGTACATCGAAGCCCACGCAGGACAGCAAGTTGGCCAGAGTCGCACCGTAGGCAGCACCGCGCCCATGACCGACATGCAGGGGGCCGGTAGGATTTGCCGATACAAATTCAACCTGAATTCTGGTGCCATTGCCAAGATTGCATCGCCCATAGCTTTCACCCTGCTGTAGGATCTGATGCACGACCAAATGACTGGCGCCACTGGCGACAAAAAAGTTAATGAACCCCGGGCCTGCAACTTCGACTTTATCGATCGCATCATGGTCAGTTAAATGTGCAACGATTAGGCTCGCCAGTTCTCGCGGCGATTTTCCCGCTTGCTTGGCGAGCATCAACGCAATGTTGCTGGCAAAATCACCTTGTCCCGATTCCTTGCTCGAAGTCACCTGGATGACGGGATTCAGATCGGCTGGTAATTGCCCCAACTGCTGTAAATTCAGCAACACTTGCTCGATCAAATCGTGTATAGATTGCTTCAAGAATTAAATTCCTGTGTTGGTACAGGGAACCTCTGATTAAGTCTGGGCGAATCAAATTGTGATTCGAAATGCCGAAGCGTCGGACCGTTCAGATCAAGGCGTGGAACGCAAGCCCGAGTTAAATAGACATGGGCACCGCTATTGCTCAGTTTCA
>JADFJT010000107.1 GCA_022566015.1 Pseudomonadota bacterium
ATGACAACGGTAAATGGATGGATGGCTGGGAAACACGTCGGCGACGCGACGGTGGTTACGACCATGCCATCGTACAGCTGGGGCTCGCCGGTATCATTAAAGGTATTGACGTCGACACGACCCATTTCACCGGAAATTATCCCCCGGCAGCGTCCCTCGATGCCTGCCACAGCGAGGGCGACCCAGATGCCGAAACGACCTGGGTAAACCTGGTCCCATCGGTTAGCCTGAACGGTAATAGTCACCATTATTTTGAAATTAGCGAGGGCCAGAGCTTTACCCATGTGCGCCTGAATATATACCCGGATGGCGGTATTGCACGGCTTAGAATATATGGTCAGGTGCAATGCGACTGGGCACGAAAGGACAGGGGTCGGATATACGACCTGGCCGCGAGCGAGAATGGTGGCCGCGCTATTGCCTGGAACGATGCTCATTTCGGATCGGCCGCGAACTTGCTTGCACCGGGAAGAGGTGTGAATATGGGCGATGGTTGGGAGACACGGCGTCGCCGTGAGCCGGGTAATGACTGGTGTATTATTGAACTGGGCCATGCCGGGATAATCGAACAGGCGATCGTCGATACCGCGCATTTCAAGGGTAACTATCCAGATCGTTGTTCGCTACAGGCGGCGCTGATCGAAGGCGGTACGGTAGATTCGATTATCACGCAAAGTATGTTCTGGCCCGATCTGTTACCCGCCAGTAAACTGGAAATGGATAATATTCACGAGTTTGCCGAAACGATCCAGTCAATCGGCCCGGTAAGCCATGTGCGCTTAAACCTGTTTCCAGATGGTGGTGTGAGCCGCCTGCGCTTGTTTGGAAAAATAAACTGAGAATTTTTATGAGTGCCGAGAAACTAGCAGTAGTACCCTTAACACAAGATGCGTTTGCACCCTATGGCGATGTGATCGAAAGCGAAGGTCGCGATTCGTATTTTATCAACAATGGCATGGCCGAGCGTTTTCACGCGCTCGCGCGGGTCGAAACAAAAGGCGACGAAGCCTATCCGGTGATAAGCCTGGTCAAAAGTAAAAAATTTGAGTTACCACGTCATGTAGATCATGTCGAACACCATCCATTGGGCAGCCAGGCTTTTCTGCCGATCGATCAAACGCCGTTTGTCGTTGTAGTCGCCAAAGCAGGCGAAGCACCGACCCCCGATCGACTACAGGCCTTTGTAACCAATGGTCGGCAGGGCATTAATTATCACGCGGGCACCTGGCACCATGTATTGCTGACCCCTTATGGTGCGATGGATTTCCTCTGTGTTGACCGGGGCGGCGAAGGCAATAACTGTATCGACCATTTTTTCGATCAGGACCAGCACAGAGAGTTGTTGATACCGAATGTTTAGTGCGGCCTAGTCGAGCCCCAGGCAATATGGCAATATAGCGCGCTTCGATCATTCTTGTCGCATGGTGCCGGATGGACAAAACCTATATTTCAGCCCAGCAATTGCTGGTAGATTCATTTCATCTCGCAAACCTGGTTTACCAGGATGACTTCCGGCCGCAGTTTATTATTGGTATCTGGCGGGGTGGGGCACCGGTCGGCATCGCGGTGCAGGAATTTTTTGAATTCAAGGGTGTTAAAACCGATCATATATCGGTACGAACATCGTCTTATTACGGTATCAACAAACATTCGAAGAAGATCAGAGTGCATGGATTGCATTACTTGATTGAAAATGCTAACGCTGACGATAAGCTTTTGATCGTCGATGACGTGTTCGATTCAGGCCGTAGTGTCGCGGCCTTGATCAAGGCTATTCGTAAACAGTCCAGGCTTAATACGCCGGGTGATATTCGCGTGGCCTGCCCCTGGTATAAGCCGGGTAAAAACCAGGTCGATTTTGAGCCCGATTATTACCTCCACCAGAGCGAAGAATGGCTGGTGTTCCCGCACGAGCTAGAGGGCCTGAAAATGTCGGAAATTGTGGCAGGGAAGAGTGACTTGTCGGATGTTCTGGATCTGTTTAAGTAGGGCCGAATTTATTCGGCCAACACTAAATCGGTCGAATGAATTCGATCCTACGATAATCCATGGCTGCCCGAGTAACCGCTTCGAGCAGGGGATTTCCAGCTATCTAAAGAATCTTCTGCCGGTTTAAATATTTCTACCAACAGTGGATAGCACGGTGTGCTGTCATCGGAATGGCTACTACCACAGTCTCCACCAGGACAGGTAGAGAGCGCGCCCAGCAAATCAATTTCGGCAAAAAATTCGATAAAGTCTCCCGGTCGTACCGGGCTTGCTTTCATGAAATATTGATGCGTGTCATGGGTAAACCCGGTACACATAAATACATTCAACACATCGTGGATATGCAGTTCGGCTTCCCTGGGTAAAATGTCTTTGGCCGTTACCAGTGCGCGGATCAGGTTGGAGTGGCAGCAGTGATGGTAATCCACCCCGTTGAGCATAAAGTTGGTGTAGGGATCACAACGGGTGCCGATCACATCGTGAATACCACCACCATCCTCATCCCAGCCATACCAGTCGAGGGTATCGTGGGTGATAGTAGCCATCGGCCGCAATCCGGGCAGTGAACTCCATAGGCGATCGCCAGTACTCACATGAGTGGCATGCAGTTGGCGGGTTTTACCGCTGAAGAATCGCTCCGAAAGATCGTGCGCATTCCACAGATTTAAATCGCCCACCTGCGGCCCTTCGATACTGACGATACGAAAGAAATGGCCTTCCGGAACATTGAACGTAGCGCCATCACGAGGTGCCACAGTCAGTTCGGAAACTTTTGTCATGTTCTGGCGTGCCTGCTCGTATAACTTCATGTCACAAAGCGGTAATTGATCGATGCTGTAGCAAATCAACGCGGGTGCTGCGCGACGCTCGGTTGCGTCTTCGGGCGGGACATGATGAATAGTACTAGGCATTTTGCTGTTCCAGCGGCGGGATTGAATGGCCTGGTGAGTATATCAGTAAATGTAGGGTGCAATAACCAAAGGGCATTGCACCTCATGAAATCTGTTTGATTTACTGTTGTAGCAATTCCATCATGTCGGTCACGCTAGTGGCTTCAAACGACTCCTGATCCGAACAAATCGCCAGAATCTTCTCGGATTTTTCGGCGCTGATTTTTCCGCGCAGGTGGCGTTCAAATTTGGTCTTTAAGAGTGGAATACCTTCGTCGCGACGGCGTCTGTGACCAACCGGGTAATCGACTACAACTTCGTCGGTGGCGCTACCATCCCTGAAGAATATCTGCAACGAATTGCCGATGGCGCGTTTATCAGGTTCGAGGTATTCACGCGAAAATCGTTCATCCTCGGAGACTTCCATGCAGTCACGCAATGCATCGACCCGTGGGTCGGAAGCGACATTGTCTTCGTAGTGCTCGGCCTGTAAGTCCCCCTTTAGTAATCCGATTGCGACCATATACTGTAGACAGTGGTCGCGGTCAGCCGGATTATCGAGCGGACCGGTCTTGTTGATGATGCGATCACCAGACTCCTGGGTCTTGATAACGATGCGATCGACTTCATCGACTCGATCGACGAGCTGCGGATGCAGGGTAACCGCAGCCTCGATTGCGGTTTGCGCATGAAATTCGGCTGGGAATGAAATCTTGAAAAGAATATTCTCCATCGTGTATGTACCGTAGCCCTGGGTGAATTTAAGCGAATTCTTGCCGAATAATACATCCTGAAAGCCCCAGGTGGGTGCCGTAATCGCCGAGGGATAACCCATCTCACCGCGCAACGCAGTGAAGGCCAGGAATAGTCCTCGTGAAGTAGCGTCCCCTGCAGCCCAGGATTTTCTCGATCCGGTATTCGGTGCATGACGGTAGGTGCGCAGCGATGAACCGTCGAGCCAGGCCTGGGATACCGCGTTCAGACATTCGTCTCGCGTGCAGCCGAGCATTTGCGCGGTGACTGCGGTTGAAGCAATGCGGACCAGCATAACGTGGCATAGCCCGACACGGTTGAACGAGTTTTCGAGTGCGATTATGCCCTGTATTTCGTGCGCCTTGATCATCGCAATCAATACGTCACGCATACCCAGTGATGTCTGCCCTTCGCGTACCCGTTTTCGAGACAGGTAATCGGCGAGCGCTAAAATTGCGCCTAGATTATCTGACGGATGGCCCCATTCGGCCGCGAGCCAGGTGTCGTTGTAATCGAGCCATCGCACCATCGCGCCTATATTCCAGGCGGCACGTACCGGGTCGAGTTCGTACGAGGTTCCCGGTACGCGGGCACCATTACCGGGCAGATCGGCACCGGGCACGATTGGCCCGAGTAATTTGGTGCAGGCCGGATAACTCAATGCCAACAGGCCACAACCTATGGTGTCCATCCAGTCGTAACGTGCGGTTTGCATCGCTTCGTCAGATTGGGTGACGTCGTAGTCGAGGACATAGTCGACGATATCCTGAATCACCTGGTCGAATTCGGGACGGCTGGCGTCCAGTACAGCTGCTTTGCTCATGCGTGGGTAATCCTGTTATCGATACCTGAGTTATCTTTCAGAAATTGGGGTGAAAGCCAGGTTTTCAGGCCCGGTATAGTTGGCCGAAGGGCGGATAATCTTGCCGTCCTGTCGCTGTTCGACAATATGCGCACCCCAGCCGCTTGTCCTGGCAATCACGAATAATGGGGTAAACATGTCGGTGGGCACACCCATCTGGTTGTAGGATATGGCCGAAAACCAGTCCAGATTCGGGAACATATTCTTAAGTTCCCACAACACGCTTTCGAGACGTTCGGCTATATCGTACATTAACCTGTCGTCGTTCTCGTCGGAAAGCTGCTTGGCCAGGCGTTTAATCACTTCATTGCGCGGATCGCTTATCGTATACACCGGGTGACCGAAACCGAGTACGATTTCCTTATTGGCGACACGTTGACGAATGTCGGCTTCGGCTTCATCGGCTGAGCGATAACGTGACTGAATTTCGAAAGCTGCCTCATTGGCGCCACCGTGTTTGGGACCGCGTAATGCACCGATGGCGCCGGTCACGCCTGAATACATATCCGATCCGGTTCCAGCAATCACACGCCCGGTAAAAGTCGATGCGTTGAATTCGTGTTCGGCGTAAAGAATCAGCGAAATGTGCATCGCCTTTACCCAGGAATCTGGTGCTGGTTTGCCATGCAGCAGGTGCAGAAAATGTCCGCCGATCGAATCGTCGTCGGTCACCAGCTCGATACGTTTATTGTTATGAGTGAAGTGATACCAGTAAACCAGCATCGAGGCAAAGCAAGCCATCAGTCGATCGATAATATCGCGCGCAGCATCGACGTTATGATCGGCCGCTTCGGGGTCCTGGCATCCGAGCGCGGAGCAACCGGTACGCATAACATCCATCGGATGGGTGTGAGCGGGTAGTTGTTCGAGGACTGTTTTGACCGTCTCCGGCAGGTCGCGCATTGACTTTAGTTTGGTTTTGTATGCGTCAAGCTCGGCCTGATTCGGTAGCGTTTCATGCACGATCAAATAGGCGACTTCTTCGAATTCGCAGGTTTCGGCGATGTCGAGAATATCGTATCCGCGATAATGCAAGTCGTTACCGGTACGCCCAACGGTACAGATCGCAGTATTACCTGCGGTCGTGCCCGAAAGCTCAACCGATTTTTTAGGTTTGAAAGCGGGTGTTTCGCTCATGATTGTTCCTCATTAAATAACTGGTCTAGAGTCTGCTCGTATTGGTGATAATCGAGAAAGTCGTAGAGTTCCATGCGCGTTTGCATCGTATCGACGACGTTTTGCTGGGTGCCATCGTGAAGAATATGCTGATACACATTGAGTGCCGCGAGACTGGCCGCTCGAAACGCACTGAGCGGATAAAGCGATAACTTCACCCCCACCGAAGCCAGTTGTTCGATGGTAAATAACGGTGTGGCGCCAAATTCGGTAATATTTGCGAGCACTGGAACCCCGACTGCATCGACAAACTGGCGGTACTGGTCGAGTTCGGTCATAGCTTCAGGAAATATCATATCGGCACCGGCTTCGACGCAGGCTATGGCGCGATCGACCGCGGCATCCATGCCCTCAACTGCGAGCGCATCGGTACGCGCCATAATCACAAAATCGTGGTCACTACGTGCATCGACTGCGGCCTTGACCCTGTCCACCATCTCCGCCTGCGAGACGATAGCCTTGTTGGGGCGATGACCGCAACGTTTCTGCATGACCTGATCTTCAATATGAACACCAGCCACATTGGCGCGTTGCATTTCGCGGATACAGCGCGCGATATTAAACGCACCACCCCAGCCGGTGTCTATATCGACCAGCAGTGGCAACGAACTGGCACCGGTAATTCGAGCGGCGTCTTCGAGTACATCTTTCAGGGTCGAGATGCCCAGGTCGGGTATACCTAAAGAGCAGGCGGCGACGCCGCCACCCGAAAGATAGAGTGCTTTATGACCGCATTTTTCGGCCATGATCGCGTTATAAGCGTTGACCGCACCGACGACTTGCAGCGGATTATTCTGTTCGACTGCCTGGCGCAATCTGCGACCTGGTGAGAGTGTATTATTCATGCTTCTCCTCGAGAATCGTTTTAACAATTTTCCACGCGCCGCTTATATGGCGTCGCATGAGTAATTCGGCCAGCTCCTCGTCACGAAACGCGATCGCGCTTGCGATTTGCCTGTGTTGCTCCAGCGAAATTTGGGGTCGGGCGGGTGCCTGGCCAGACTGATGCCGGCACATACGGATCAATTGGTAGAGCTCACCGTTAAGATTATCCAGTATCCACCGATTTTGACTCGCGACTGCGATGCGATAATGAAAATCGATATTGCCTTCGCTTTGAAAGTAAAATTTTCCTTCGGCTTTGCCGATATCCCGTTCATGCTGATTCAATAATTCCATTAACGAGCGGATATCTTCACCTGTCATATGCCTGGCCGCGAGTCTTGCCGCCATGCCTTCCAGACATTCGCGTGCAACATAAATGTCTTCGATCATCTTGCTATCGAGAGCGACGACACGGGAACCCGCGTGTGGCACTCGTACCACCAGCCTGATCTGTTCGAGCCGATGAATCGCCTCGCGCAATGGCCCGCGACTGATCCCGTACTTGAGCGCGAGATCTGATTCGACTATTTTGCTGCCCTGCGATAACCGCCCGGCAATAATGTCAGACTTGATGCTCTCGAAAGCGCGACTGGCGAGAGTTTGCGTTTCGGTAGACAAGACGGTAGGGAGCGAAGATTTTAATGTATTGTTGACAATAATAATAAATATAAGCAAATTTACCTAAAAATATGCAGAATTTAACCTTTATTGTCAACAATTATTATTTATTAAGAAGTTGAATAGATTGCGGACTAAGCTATAAACGCTATTCCTGTTGAGGAAAGCGATTATTAATCCTCACGATTAAATTGCTTAATAGTGGTATTAAAGTGTTATATAAGATCGCCAATGACGTTATATTGGACAGGTACGGTTGGATCGCGGATCACCCCTGCCAGATTCAATCGAGTGTAAGCTACCGGAATTACGGCAGTAACACGCCGTAGCTTTCAATTGGGAGTCAGAGAGGAAAACCATGAGCAGCGAGACCGTAACCATTATCGACGACGCTACTGGCAAAAAAGTACAGTTACCACTGCTTTCGCCCACTAGCGGTCCAAAAACTATCGATATAAGCACCCTGTACAAGGAGCTGGGCTATTTCACCTATGACCCGGGATTTATGTCCACCGCCAGTTGCTCCAGTGCTATTACTTTTCTCGACGGTCAGAAAGGTGTGTTGCAATATCGCGGTTACCCGATCGAACAGTTGGCCGAACAAAGCTCGTACCTCGAAGTCTGTTTTATTCTGATCAACGATAAATTACCCAGTCGCCAGGAGCTGGTCGATTTTGTAAACGAAGTTACTAATCATACGATGCTGCATGAAGCGTTGAAGCGATTTTATAGTGGATTTCGTCGGGACGCCCATCCGATGGCTATCATGGTCGGCGTGGTGGGTGCGCTTGCAGCGTTTTATCACGACCACATGGATATTCAAAACCCGGAACACCGTAGGATTACCGCACTTCGCCTGATCGCAAAAATACCGACTATTGCAGCCTGGAGCTATCGCTACGCGATGGGTAAGCCGTTTATTTACCCGAATAATAGTATGAGCTATACCGAAAACTTCCTGAATATGATGTTTTCGATGCCTTCCGAGGTATATCACCCCGACCCATTGCTGGCCAAGGCGCTAGACTTGATTTTGATCCTGCATGCCGATCACGAGCAAAACGCCTCGACAGCGACCGTTCGCCTGGCTGGCAGCTCTGGCGCAAATCCGTTTGCGGCGGTGGCGGCAGGAATCGCTGCCCTGTGGGGGCCGGCGCATGGTGGTGCGAACGAAGCGGTGATTCGAATGTTGATGGATATCAATGAATCGGGTAAATCGCTGCAATCGTTTGTCGATCGCGCCAAGGACAAGGAGGATAGTTTCCGGTTGATGGGATTCGGACATCGGGTATACAAAAATTATGATCCGCGCGCCAAATTGATCCGCAAAATTTGTCATCAACTATTGGGCGATATGGAAACGACTGGCGAACAAAAGAAATTGCTCGAAACAGCGATGGCACTCGAAAAGGTAGCGCTCGAAGACGACTATTTCGTCAAGCGTAATCTGTATCCCAATGTTGATTTTTATTCTGGCATCATCTTCCTCGCGATGGGTATTCCGATGAATATGTTTACTGTCATATTTGCGATGGCCCGTACTATCGGATGGATTACGCAATGGACTGAAATGGTATCGGATGAAAACTACAAAATTGGCCGACCGCGACAGCTATACACGGGACCGATCGATCTGGAATATATTCCGATGGATAAACGCTAATAAACCCATATATTTAAAACCCCTACCGAGAAATAATTAGAGAGCCAGTCGCATGTTACAGGTCGATCGAGACCATACGGCACCCTATCCGAAGCCGGTAGATGTCGAAACCCATCACACGCTGCCCGATTTCATGCAAAACCGTGGTGGCGTTTCACTACGTCCTGGAGATGGCATTATCCATTCCTGGATGAACCGCATGTTATTACCGGACACGGTAGGTACTGGTGCGGATTCGCATACCCGGTTTCCCATTGGTATTTCATTTCCGGCGGGTTCCGGACTGGTTGCATTTGCTGCATCGACCGGTTTGATGCCACTGGATATGCCCCAATCCGTGCTGGTGCGATTCAAAGGTGACATGCAACCCGGCCCCCACAATCACCTTGTGTGATCTGGTTAACGCCATTCCCTACGTGGCGATTCAGGAAGGGCTATTGACAGTGGCCGATGATGTTTATAGATACCTCAATTTTGACCAAATGGGAAATTACCGGTCAGCTGCCGATTCGGCTTTTTCGGTGAAGGTGGCCTAGGAGTCTGTCGGACTCCCCTGCCTTCAGATACTAATTATCACAGAGGGCTTTTACCTTACGCACGACGGCATCAAATTCCGCGCCGCTGGTAATTAATAATTGTTCTTTAGCCTGGTGACATTCGCTGGCATCTTCCTCAATTTTCCGGAGTAATGATTTTTCTATAGTGGAGTGTCCGCCGGCAGCCTGGCAATAGACCGTCGAAACACGCCGCAAATTAGTGTGCGTACCGGATTCAACAGCAACACAGTCACTTGCCTGCATTCCGCCCTGCTCGGTCAAAATTTTGAATTCCTTGTTATTTTTGCCTTTTAAAATATAGGCGAAAACATTATTAGAACCTTCTGCAATTAAAGTAGTGCCACCCAGTAAAGCGGCGCCTACTGCTGCTCTATTGACCGCATCGCGAGTATTGCCCCCAAAACCACCCAGCAACCCCCATAAGCCACCAATAGCCGCGGCTTTACCCGCTTCTGATTTTAACTGTACCTGCTCAACACTGACAACAGTGGCATAAGAAATCGAAATGCGCCTATT
>JADFJT010000191.1 GCA_022566015.1 Pseudomonadota bacterium
AAGCCGATGTCGCAATAGTTGCTGCCGGCGAGCAATTTCGGCGCCGGGTAGCGGTGAATGCCGGTGCTTTCCTTGACGATGCGGATAAATGGTTCGTCGCCGTAGGCTTTTCGGTAGATCTTCCAGATATCTTTTTCTTCCAGAGGCGTATTTAAAAACACGTGACAGGTGGCCAAAATGCCACGCACCATTTCGATAGAGGTGGCGGAAAAATGAATATTATCGGCCTTGAGTTCCTGGCGAATTTCACCCAGGTGTCGATGTGCGGTCGGCTTATAAGAGCGCACCGCACCACTTCGCTCCGGGTGATGGCTAGCTTCGCTCACCGCGTTGCCTCCCTGACTCGAACCGGCCTTCACTTCGACCACCGAGAATTCGACCAGTCCGGCCTGATACAGGGGGTGAAGCGCGAGAATTGTCGCTGTCGCATTACAACCGGCGCCAGAAATACGCTTAGCGCCGACCATTGCTTCGCGATGCAATTCGGGGATGCCGTAAACAAAGTCTGCCATGCGCTCGGGGCAGGCGTGGGGCTTACCGTACCAGGTTTCATAAGCCTGCGCGTCGTGAATACGAAAATCTGCCGACAGATCGATTAAGGTATCGGCCAGTGCTTCGAACTCGGCCAGTCGATTCATCATGTGACCGTGTGGCAAACCGAGGAAAAGCACGTCACAGGGTTCGATCTCGGCAATGGATACAAACTTCAATTTGCAAATTTTGCGCAGATTCGGATGCAGCGTCGAAACCAGCTTGCCGGCGTGTCGCTCGGAAGTGACTTGCTGAATTTCAACCTCGGGGTGAAATAATAAGACGCGCAATAATTCGCCCCCGGTATAGCCCGATGCGCCGACTATGGATACCCGTAACATGGCTACCTCTGTTTAACCTGTTCGATTACGTAGTTAACCACGATAGCGGGAATATCGACCCCGGTGGTATCGATGCTGTTACGAAATTCCATCGTGTAATTCACTTCGTTCACCAGCAACCCGTTATCGCTCTCGAACAGGTCAACCGCGACGATCCCGCCGCCGACGGCTTTTGCGGCGGCAATAGAAATTTGCGCGACTTCGTCGGTCACTTCGCATTTGCTCGCCCGCGCGCCACGCGCAGTATTAGTGATCCAGTGGTCCGAGGTTCGATAGATTGCCGCGATGCATTCGTCACCGACGACGAAGCTACGGATATCCCGTCCCTTCTTTTCGATGTATTGCTGGATGTAAAAAATCGAATGATGATAACTGCCCAGCACCGCTTTATGTTCGAGTACGGTTTCTGCGGCGTCGCGGTCATTGATTTTGGAAAGCAGCCGCCCCCAGGAACCCACAGCCGGTTTAAGCACTACCGGGTAGCCGAGATCTTCAATCGCTTCCAGGGCTGATTCTTCGGTGAAAGCGACGCGGCATTCGGGTTGGGCAACGTCGTTGTCTTTGAGCGCGGCGGTGGTCAATAACTTGTCGCCACAAATTTGCGATACATGGTATGAATTAACGCAGAGGACTCCGGCACTCTCGAACAGGCGGAGCGCATGCAATGCGCGTGAATGGTTGATCGAACGCTCGACCAGGATATCGATATCGGGTGCGGTGTGAAAATCAAGAATCAACTTACGGTCGTCGATCATAATCGGCTCGACCCCGGCGTTTCGAAATGCCTCGATCAGTAGTTTTTCTTCCTTGCGAATCAGCGAATGCAGCAGACCAATTTTTAGCTGGCCAATACTCACTGGCCCCAGTCCTCCTCAGTCGAAGGCGCTTCGTCGAGTTTGACTGGATCGAGCCCGACTATTTCAAGTTCAGCGCCACAATCTTCGCAGACTACTATTTCGCTTACCATCGCATCTTTGGCCAGTTCGATTTCCGCCGCACAGACAGGACATTCACCCATTACTTTTTCCTCGTTCAAGTCTTTAGTAAAAAGGCGTTATTTTATGCGTTTGGTGTGGCTAAATACAAGGCGCAATGCAGGGCAAATACAAACAAACTGAAAGCGCTCTGGTAGGGATTTCGATATAATGAGGAAATTCTGAAAATCAAACTTCCAGCATATCGAGTGGACTGGTAACCGTGATTCCCGGTTTATTCAGTACATGGGTATAAATCATCGTGGTAGAAACGTCCGCATGGCCCAGCAATTCCTGCACGGTACGGATGTTATCTACAGGGATGTAGTGTATGCCTGTTTTGCAGGAGCAAAAACCGGCCAGCGCCTCGCTCCAGAAAGTGGGTTGCAAATGAATGGCGCAGCGTATGGCAACTGGCAGGGCGGTGGATTCCGGCCTTGCGTACTGCATTCTTCACCGCTTTTTGCATCGCTGTTTCATCCATGTGGTGTCGCCTAATGACATTGCTTCTCGGATCAAGGCTGCGCCTGGTGGATGGAAATACATATTGCCATCCCCAAGAAATGGCAGCACTGGGGTACTTTTTAAAGTTTTTTCGCTATAGAAATAATCAC
>JADFJT010000192.1 GCA_022566015.1 Pseudomonadota bacterium
GGTAAAAAGAAGCCTAGCCCAATGCGCAGAAAAACAGGTGTTCACGATCAATCAGAATCGGTGTTCACGATCACCAGAATATGCAATATAAGTCATCAGACCTTGTCGACTAAAACGACGATTTAGTAATTGTTTCTGACGGCTATTCAGGCCTGATAACTGGAATACATTATTTGCTATATCAATGCCAATTACGGTAATCTTGCTTATGATGAATATCTCCTATTCGACTGTTGAATAAGACAGGTTAACTGCCTCATTCTCCTGGCGCACCTTTATCGGCGACGCCGCCATAGCGAGGCATCCATCACATCAGCAATGACAGTTTTCAGGTTAACGGGACAGCAGTGATACGGTGTATCGATTGCCAGGCTGTCATTCTTCGATATTTCGAGTAGCGCCCCTGACGGAGACACCCTCACCTTTGGTGTCACTGAATTCGACCAGCAGGCGCGAGGGCACGCCCATGTCGAATCCCTGCAGTATTTCGAAACTATTTCCGCCACCCCACTGGATATCCCGGAGGTATCCCGCCAGGGCTGCCGCAGCGGCACCGGTTGCTGGGTCTTCGATTACACCGCCATAAGCGAAGGCATTACGCGAATGAAACAATTTATCGGACTCCTGGTATAAAAGGCTGATAGTGATCCAGTCCTGTTCCAGCATTATTGATTTCATTCGATCAAACTCGTAATTCATATTGGCTAGTGTGCCGCGGTCGTTTAACACGAGAATTAAATGCTGTGCGCCAGCGAATGCGACTCTGATCGGGAATTTCGGGTTAAGATCGGTTATGGCTAACTGAAACGCATTTAGCGTCTGGTCAACCAGGTCTTGCTCTGCTGGTTCAGACCAGGTTTCTGGAGATAGCAGGGTGACCGAGAAAATATCGTCTCCTGAATGTTCAACACCGATTGATATCTCAGCCTCGTTGAGAATGAGTCGGTATTCACCTTCACCCGAATGCTTACCCAGCGCCGCACCGCTGGCGATAGTGGCATGGCCGCAAAAAGGAACTTCTCGTTCGGGCGCAAAGTAACGAACTCTCCAGCCATCGGGGACTTGCTGAAGAAAAGCAGTTTCGGAATATCCGATTTCACTCGCGACTTTGAGCATAGCTTCGGCAGCGGGTAATTCGTCGCATAGCACTACCCCGGCTGGATTTCCCCCGCTGTTATTGTAGGCGAAGGCGGCAATTTTCTGGATATTCATCGTGGCGCTCTCGCCCTGTATCGACAGGGGGGTATGTTATGCTTATTTCATTCGGATTAATCAGGGCGATCATGAGCGAGGCTAGCGTTAATTTCAAATTTAATGGAAAAAAAGTCTTAATAACCGGTGGCACATCGGGCATGGGCGAAGCTACTGCTGTCGCTTTCGTCGAAGCGGGAGCGAACGTGATTATCAGCGGTCGAAATCAGGATCGGGCTAGTGCAATCCTCGAGGGCTTAAGCGGGGCGCCCGGCAGTATCGATTTTATACCTGCCGATATTGCTCAAAGCGAGCAGTGTAAGCAGCTCGTCGCGCAGAGCGTGGCTGCACTCGATGGGCTGGATATCGTGGTCAATAGTGCGGGTATTATCTACCACGCCACCGCCGAAGAAACCACGGACGACCAGTGGCAGGAAACCATGAAAGTCAATGTTGACGGCATGTTTTACGTTTGCCGTGCGGCGATCCCGCATTTAAAATCTCGGGGTGGCACTATTATTAATATTGCATCGGATGCCGCGCTGGTGGGCAGCAAGCACCTGACCGCCTATTGCGCGAGCAAGGGTGCGGTATTGCAAATGACCCGCGCCATGGCGCTCGATTATGCGCCCGATAGTATTCGCTTCGTGCCGATCTGTCCCGGCGATGTGGATACCCCGATGCTATCCGGAGAATATCGTGATCGAGGGCTGGACGCCGAGACAGGCTTGAAACAATCTGCCGAGGCTGTTCCCCTCAACCGGGTATGTAGTGCTGAAGAAGTGGCGCACATGGTACTATTTGCCGCCAGCGATTCGGCCAGGTTTATCACCGGCTTTCCACTGGTGCTAGACGGCGGGAGTCTTGCGTGATGGTAAGGCACTAACCACAAACCAAAAGAGGTTGAATCCCCACGGAAAAACTGGAGTCTCGTTTGCGTGATTCATGCAGTCTTATTTGACACTTCGATGCTGTCCCATTAACTTTTTCGAGAGACGAGTAAGCTATTGATATACGAAAGATTAAATACTTTATAGCTATTTTAAACATGAATCATTGAAAAAGAATACGTCATTCCGATACGTCGGACCGCCGCGCACGACTGCATGGATGTACGGTCCGACGTATCGGAGGTAGAGCACCAATAGTAGGCGCTCTTAGGCGACGCAGGAGCAGTTGCCGAGGCGGGAATATTTTGTAACTTATTGATATAATTAAGCTTTAAGGCATTGTA
>JADFJT010000108.1 GCA_022566015.1 Pseudomonadota bacterium
GAGGAGCGTGGCCATTCGAATATTCTGGTATATCAATATCTGCCATCACGCTATGGCATGAACCCGGACGACCTGCGTAAGGCAGACGCGATCGAAGTGGTAGTTGGGCAGGGCGCGAAACCGGGCGGTGGCGGTATGCTGCTGGGCCAGAAAATAAGCGATCGAGTCGCGCAAATGCGTAATCTGCCCAAAGGCATCGACCAGCGTAGCGCCTGTCGGCATCCCGACTGGACTGGACCCGACGATCTCGAAATCAAAATAAACGAGCTACGCGAAATTACCGATTGGCAGGTTCCGGTCTATGTGAAGATAGGCGCCACGCGTACATTTTACGATACCACGCTGGCGGTCAAAGCGGGCGCCGATGTTGTCGTGCTCGACGGTATGCAGGGCGGAACTGCCGCCACGCAAGAGGTGTTTATCGAGCATGTGGGTATACCCACTTTGCCCGCAGTGCGTATGGCAGTCGAAGCGCTGAAGGAACTCGATATGCACCGTAAGGTCCAGTTGATTGTCTCCGGTGGAATTCGCACCGGCGCCGATGTTGCCAAGGCTTTGGCTCTGGGCGCCGACGCTGTTTCGATAGGCACTGCAGCCTTAATCGCCCTCGGCGATAACAGCCCGCAATACGAAGAAGAGTACAATAAACTCGGGACCTCGGCAGGTTATTACGATGACTATCAGGATGGTCGCGACCCGACAGGAATTTCAACCCAGGATCCGGAGTTATCCAAACGACTCGATCCAGAATTGGGCGGCCGTCGCATCGCTAATTACCTGAATTGTCTGACGCTTGAAACTCAAACACTGGCGCGTGCATGTGGTAAGAGCCATGTACACAATCTTGAGCCGGAAGACATGGTGGCCTTAACCGTTGAAGCGGCTGCGATGGCTAAGGTGCCGCTGGCAGGAACAGACTGGATACCCGGCCAAAATTTCTAGTGCACTTGTTATGTTGTCTCCTGGCCGCGTTAAAAACGTACTCAATTGGTTATGTACAGGATGTACTGTAGGCCGATTTTGCAGGAGCAAAAATCGGTAATTTAAAAGTATGATATAAACTCCCTCATTGCGTGCGTTTTAGCCTTGCCAGGAAACAGCATTCCGGCGCGCACTAAAAATTCTTTGAATAATAACTAAGCGAGGAAAATAAAATGGCGAAAGATCTCGAAAAAATAGCAAAAGACCGGGGCATCAAATATTTTCTGGTGAGCTGGGTTGATTTATTCGGTGTGCTACGTGCCAAGTTAGTTCCGGCGCGCGCGATCAAGGGGATGCAAAAAAATGGCGCCGGATTCGCCGGTTTTGCCGCCTGGCTCGATATGACACCTGCGCACCCGGACTTATTCGGTGTACCCGACCCCGATAGTTTGATCCAGTTGCCGTGGAAGCCTGAAATAGGCTGGGTTGCTTCCGATCTGTGGATGGGTGGCAAGGAAGTCGAAGCTTCGCCACGAGTCGCGCTGAAGCGCCAACTGGCGAAAGCGATGAAAAAAGGTTATCGCATGAAGACCGGGGTTGAGTGCGAATTCCATTTGATAACGCCCGACGGTAATCAATTGGCTGACTCAGCCGATACCCAGTCGAAACCCTGTTACGACCAGCAGGCTCTGATGCGACAGTTTCCGATAATCGGACAGATTTGCGATGCAATGCTGGAACTAGGCTGGAATCCGTACCAGAACGACCATGAAGACGCGAATGGTCAATTCGAAATGAACTGGGATTATGACGATGCATTGAAAACCGCCGACAAGCACGTATTCTTCAAGTTTATGGCCAGGACCATAGCGGAGAATAATGGCATGCGAGCCACTTTCATGCCTAAGCCTTTTAGCCATCTAACCGGTAACGGATGCCATGCGCATGTATCGATCTGGGACAAAACCGGCAAGAAAAACCTGTTTGCTACCAGCAAAAAAGATAAGCGTGGGCTCGGGCTGTCGCCTTTGGCTTACCAGTTCCTCGGCGGCATCATGCACAGTGCCCATGACCTGGCTGCGATATTCAACCCGACTGTCAATAGTTACAAACGTATCAATGCGCCGCGTACCCAGTCGGGGGCCACCTGGTCGCCCAATGCGGTGACTTACGGAGGTAATAACCGTACACACATGGTTCGTATTCCAGAGGAAGGCCGTTTCGAACTACGCCTGATGGATGGTGCGGTCAATCCGTATCTGCTTCAGGCTAGCATATTGGCCGCTGGCCTCGACGGGGTGGAAAACAATCGTGACCCCGGTGACCCGTTGGATATCAATATGTACGAAGAAGGGCACAAGGTTAAAAATGCGAAGATGCTGCCTTCAAATCTGCTCGACGCTTTGCGCCAGTTAGATAAAAATAAAGTGATTCGAGCAGGCTTAGGCGATGAGTTAATCGACGCCTATGTGAAACTAAAAATGAATGACTGGAATAGCTACTCGGCTCACTTGAGCGACTGGGAACGTGACAATACACTGGATTGTTAGGCTGTCAGACTATTCCTCAAGTTAACTTTCTCCGTCATTCCCCTGTGAATTGGCGGGGATTTTTCATTCCATATGAAATCTATTTCAAACCTCGATATTGTTTCACGCGCCAAACTCGCCTGCATTTACGCCGGCATTACGTGGGGTCTGTTCTGGATCCCGCTGCGCATGCTGGACAGGGCGGGAATCTATGGCGCCTGGGCTACGGTACTGTTCTATGTAGTGCCTTTGTTGCTATTTCTTCCTTACCTGATTTTTCGCTGGAATAAAATATTACGATGCGGCCTGCCATTACATTTTATTGGACTGGCTAGCGGTACCTCGCTGGCACTCTACGCAGATGCTTTGATCTATACCGAGGTGGTACGAGGTCTGTTGCTATTCTACATGACGCCGATATGGTCGCTCATTCTCGCCAGGATTGTACTCGGCGAAGCCATTACACCGCCGAGGATGTTAGCCATTGCGCTAGGCCTCCTGGGCATGCTGGTGCTATTGGGGATCGATGTCGGTATGCCATTACCGCGAAATACAGGCGACTGGATGGGTTTGCTCGGCGGTATGGGATGGGCCGTTGCTGCGGTTTTATTGCGTAAGGACGATGGCAGCCACGCGATGGAATTTACCTTATCGTATTTTTTCTGGGGCAGCGTTGCTGCAGTTATCATCGCCATATCGCCATTAGCCGGTGATATTGAGTTACCAACGATGAGTTCCGTCTGGGGGGTAATGCCCTGGTTTCTGGTAGTCGCTCTGATACTGGTGATCCCCGCGGCCTGGGCCGTTATTTGGGGTGCGCCGCACCTGAATCCCGGAGTCGTCGCACTGCTATTCATGATTGAAGTCAGCGTTGGTACGGTAACTGCTGCTATCTGGGCAAATGAACCTTTTGGGGCGCGTGAACTCATCGGAGTGATACTGATTACGCTTGCCGGACTAAGCGAGTTTATTTACGCGCCGATTCACCGACTTTTTCCGCACAAAAGATAGCGATTCTAGCGTAATATTTTGCCGGTAGATGTCGCTTTTGGGATATTTCCCGATACGTTCTGCCAATAAGATGGCGCCACTTAGCAAGCGGGTACTTGTGACTGCATAGGGCTTGGTATATTGTATACCAAGATAATTATTTCCGAGGAAAAAATGGCAAAAAGCGATATAGAAATTGCGCGTGAAGCAACACTGAAACCGATCATAGAGATTGGTGAAAGCATTGGAATTCCTGCTAGTGGGCTGAAACTCTTTGGTCACGACAAAGCTAAAATTACCCCAGACTTCATTAAGTCTATAGCAGACAAGAAAGAGGGTAAGTTGATCCTGGTCACTGCGATATCTCCTACCCCAGCCGGTGAAGGTAAAACCACAACCACGGTAGGACTTGGTGATGGCCTCAATAGTATTGGTAAAAATGCGGTCATATGTTTACGCGAGCCGAGCCTTGGTCCCTGCTTTGGAATGAAGGGTGGTGCAGCAGGTGGTGGTTATGCCCAGGTAGTACCGATGGAAGATATTAATCTGCATTTTACCGGTGACTTTCACGCGATTGGTGCTGCCCATAACCTGCTAAGCGCATTAATCGATAATCATATTCATTGGGATAACAAGGCAGGAATCGATCCTCGCCGTGTGACCTGGAAACGCGTGATGGACATGAATGACCGGGTGTTGCGCGAAGTCACTGTTGGTCTTGGCGGACCCGGTAATGGTACGCCGCGCCAGAGTGGATTTGACATTACCGTGGCGTCAGAAGTCATGGCAATTTTCTGTCTTGCGAGCGACCTTGACGACCTGGGTCGCCGTATCGGTAATATTGTGATTGGCTATACACGCGACCTGAAGCCAGTTCATGCACGCGACGTGAACGCGCCTGGCGCAATGACCGTATTGCTGAAGGATGCATTTATGCCCAATTTGGTACAAACGCTGGAAAACAACCCCGCCTTTATTCATGGCGGCCCTTTTGCCAATATCGCGCATGGTTGTAATTCGGTGATCGCGACTAAAACCGCATTGAAACTTGCTGATTATGTAGTCACCGAAGCCGGTTTTGGTGCTGATCTTGGTGCTGAAAAATTCTTCGACATAAAATGCCGTAAGGCAGGCCTACACCCGGATGCTGTGGTACTCGTAGCCACCGCGCGCGCACTCAAAATGCACGGCGGAGTAGCCAGAGACCAACTTACCAGTGAGAATGTCGATGCGACTAAACGGGGCTGTGAAAATCTAGGTAAACATATTCGCAATCTGAGTCAATTTGGCGTGCCGACCACGGTCGCTATTAATCGATTTTCAGCCGATACCGACGCTGAACTTTCCGTGATTAAAGCTTTTTGCGGCGAATTTGGCGTCCAGGTATTTGACTGTAATCACTGGGGTGAGGGTAGCAAAGGTACACTGGAGCTTGCGCATCATGTAGCTGCTGTAGCGGATTCGGGCCAGGCTCAGTTCCATACGCTGTACGATGATGATATGCCTTTGTGGGATAAGGCAAAGCACATCGCACGGACATTGTACGGCGCCGAAGATCTAATCGCAGACAAAAAAGTGCGAGACCAATTTGCTAAATTTGAAGCAGAGGGTTACGGTCACTTTCCGGTTTGTATGGCAAAGACGCAATACAGTTTTTCTACCGACCCGGCACTGCTCGGTGCTCCAAAGGGCCATGAAGTACCCGTTCGCGAAATTCGACTGGCTGCAGGTGCCGAGTTTGTAGTCGTGGTTTGTGGCGATATCATGACCATGCCAGGTTTGCCCCGAGTACCCTCGGCCGACAATATCAGGCTCAACGACAAGGGTCAGGTCGAAGGTTTATTTTAATTTCTATATCGGTCAGTGAATTCGAAAGCGGAGTTATTGCCCGAATCGATTATTAGATCAATATCGATGGATCAGCAACACTCTCTAGCTGGGCAATACAAGCGCTTTATCTCCTGGCAATGCCGCTTGCGCAAGCAGAGTGTGCGTGAATTACAGGGTCGCCCCACCATGGGAATGAGTGCGGGTATCCACTCCATATCGGGTGGTGACGAAAAGAGCCGAATGAATTTTTTGATTGTGAAACAGGATTCGCACGATATCACATCAGAATTTCGCCATATCATCCGCAAATCCCAGGACTCGGCCGAATGGGTGAAAAATGGTTTGCAAATTTTGGCAGAAAGTTATTATCAGGATGATTTCAATTTTTCCATCGACCTGACCGCTCTATTTAACCTGGAATCGTCCCTGGCTGATGCGTTGGCTACTGCCGGTCATTGCCGATTGCTATTCAAACAGGATAGCATCGAGTACGCATTCGACTTCGACGTGAACCAGCTTGATAAAGACGATTCTGATTTTCAGGCCACCTACTGGCACAATCATTTATTCAACCCATCGATGCCCGGGCAGGTACGCGTTTTAGGGTTTACTCCACTGCTTGTTTGAGATTACTCGTTTCCTGCGATGCTGCTTACTTATAAAAGACATTGGATTTTTAGCAGCTACCTCGGGTGAAAGCTCAAAAAACACGCTGTGCCGAATCGTCGGACCGTCCCATCCATGGGCGCTCGGATCCGGAGCGCCGGACCGTTTCATCCCTGAAAAATACGGTTTTGTGGTCTTCCTCCCGAGGTAAATTCACTATCAAAGGTGTAACTACCGGGATATATTTACAGGACGTTGTGCGACATGGATGTCGCACACGAGCCCCCATGGATGGGTTAACGGCGTTCCTGTGAAAATATATCGGTAGTTGCTCCCCCATTGTGGGAGGTCAGCTACCAATTCTGACAATCTTATCGACTCAGAAGCAGGAAGGAAGTGTTCCTTTCAAAATACCAGGCTAATCCAGTTATCGAATAATTGCGTTGCGGCGGCATTGTGTGCCGGTAGATTATCGGCGATGCTGCGCTTGAAATGCTGCAGGCCGTCGGTACCGATCAGCTCTTCCAGCACCTCGGGAATACCGGGTATTTTCATCCACTCGTCTACGGTATAGGTACAAACTTCGGGGTGAAACTCACAGGAATAGGCATGCCGACCGATTTGCATGATATGATTTTTGCATGCCCTGGATTCAGCCAGGATGATCGCCTGTTCGGGTGCGCGGGTTACTTCCACCAGATGCACGTTTACCCATTGCATTACTACTGGCAGGTTCGACAACAAAGGGTGATTGATACCAGCCGCAGTAGGCATAACATCGAAAACTCCTATCTCGTGATCATTGGCTTTATCGACCTTCCCGCCGAGCGCATCGGCCAGTAGTTGGTGCCCCAGACAAATGCCGAAAAATGGCATACGGAGTTCTTCGACCGCGTGTCGAATCGTGCGCTTTTCATCGATCAGCCAGGGGTATTCACGTTCCTGCCAGACGTTCATCGACCCACCCATAACCCAGAGGGCGTCGAAGTTTTCAATATCAGGGATCTGGTCGCCTGCGTGCAGATCGATTTCATAAAACTCGATATCCCGCGCCTCAGCGAGTTCTCGAAATATGCCAGGATTCTGCGATGGCATGTGCTTGAATACGAGAATTTTTTTAGCCATAAATGGCTAGTTCGCGCTCACTGCGGATATAGTCGGGATCTATCTTCGACGGGGTTGCTTCGATCAGGGCGATGTAGGCTGCCGGTAACTCGTGTTCGATAGCCCCGCGTAATACATGCCCTTTGTACCAATGGTAGGGGACCAGGCTTTCGTCAATTTTGAGCGCATAATAAGTAAATGCTGAAAGGATTTGATTTGACTTCGTATGGACTTCGACCAGCTTCTCGTTGTAACTGACTCCCAGCCCCTCGTACGAATCGAGTATTGCTTTTTCCTGAACAGAAATTCGATAAACAACGCCATGGACACAATCCACCTGATTGCCTGTCATATCGATATCGCACTTGCCCGACTCACCATTATCGCTTTTTCTAAAACTCAGTCGGTGTTGTGATAGCCATGCCGTGCCTAAGTGCTTCGCACCGGGTATTCGATGTAAAAGCCGATGGCTGGCCATATTGGAGCCGTAGGCGAAGTAGATAAACGACATGCAAAAATTAAATTTTGGTATTCTCGAGTTTATCGAATAATTGATTAACGCTTGGTTGAATTAGCCAGATGCCAAGAGGGAATATCCACATCAGGAAAAATGTATTACTGAAAATGATGTTATCGACTTTGTGATCGCGTTGTAGTGCAATATATTGCCTGGCGCTAAACCAGATACTGTAAAAAATGCCCATCATTGACAAAATATGCAACGGCAGCATCCAGCTCGGTGGCTGCGGCCTCGATTCCGGGTTAAGGGTTGGAAAGTAAATTAGAATCAGCATCACGATATAAACAAGCGGTGTGGCAAAACCAATCGCGAAGGGGGTCAGGTTTTTCTGCTGATTGATCTTGCGGTAAATTCTGGTTTGCCCACAGACCGATCGAAAATATCCAGGAAAATACTACGATGATCATAAAAAGTACAATACTGCCGATCAGGGGCACGGTATATTTGAATCCCAGCATATACGTCAACGCCAGCGGCAACACCACCATCAAAAAAAGTTCCCAGTGTTTTAGCTTAAGAAAATAACTCATTAATTATGATAACCGTAGTGCGCAGTATTATTGAACGCTCATTATAAAGGCTGCAACGCATTAATTGTCAAGCGAGGGCAGGGCAGTATGGAGCGGTCAATAAATTTTGGGGTGCTGAAAAAATAAACTATTACGCCGCGCTGCTTCGCCTGGCGCGCTTGCGTTCGTTTTCGAGCAGCAGTTTTTTGCGAATACGAATATTTTTTGGTGTGACTTCGACCAGCTCGTCGTCGTCGATAAATTCCAGCGCGCGTTCCAGTGTCAATCTTACCGGCCTGGTCAGGACTAAATTTTCATCGGTACCGGCGGCGCGGATGTTAGTGAGTTGTTTGGCCTTTAACGGGTTCACGACCAGATCATTCGCACGGCTATGAATTCCTACTATCATTCCTTCGTATACAGCTTCCGCATGTCCGATCATCAATTTTCCGCGATCTTGCAGATTGAATAATGCATAAGCCAGTGCCTTGCCGGTTGCTGTAGAGATCAACACGCCATTTTTGCGTTGGCCGATTTCGCCTTCGAGCCTGGGGCCGTAGTGATCAAAAACGTGATATATCAATCCGGTACCCGAACTGAGGGTCATGAATTCAGATTGAAAACCGATTAACCCGCGCGATGGAATGACATAATCAAGACGCACGCGACCTCTGCCGTCTGGCATCATGTTTTTCAGGTCAGCCTTACGACTACCGAGGGCTTCCATCAGTGCACCCTGATAGAGTTCCTCGATATCGATCGTGAGTTCTTCATAAGGTTCGCATAGTTGGCCGTCGATTTCCTTAAGAATAACTTCGGCACGCGACACGGAGAGCTCGAAACCTTCCCGGCGCATGGTTTCAATCAGGATGCCGAGGTGCAATTCACCGCGACCCGATACCAGGAATTTTTCGGAATCAGCCAGGGGTTCGACACGCAAAGCGACATTGTGTAAACATTCGCGCTGTAGGCGTTCATCAATTTGGCGGGATGTCAGGAACTTGCCGTCTTTACCGGAGAAGGGCGAACTATTGATGCTAAAGGTCATATTAACCGTCGGTTCGTCGACGCTAAGTGCTGGCAAGGCTTCCACCTGGTTGCGGTCACACAGGGTGTCGGATATAAAAAGTTTTTCGATGCCAGAAAATACGATAATGTCTCCTGCCCTGGCAGTTTCAGTCTCGATTCGTTCCAGGCCTTTGAAGCCAAATATTTGCATTATGCGACCGTCACGAATTTTGCCGTCAGTGCCCACGATTTTAACCGGAGTATTACGATTCACGGTGCCGCGATTAATACGCCCAATGCCCAACACACCCTTGTAGCTGTCATAGTCAAGACGGGAAAGATGAAGGGGAAAGGAGAAGGAGAGGTAAAAAGGGGGGGGGGGGAAAGGGGAAAGAAAGG
>JADFJT010000109.1 GCA_022566015.1 Pseudomonadota bacterium
CTTCCGAGGCCGAGCTTACCAGTCGCGCATACTTGGCGAGCACGCCGCGTTTGTAGCGTGGTTTTGGTGGCTTCCAGGCCTTTGCACGTTTTTTCAACTCGGCATCGCTGAGTTTGACGTTGACCTGGCGTTTTTCAGCGTCGATGGTGATGGTATCGCCATTCTTTAATAACGCGATGGGGCCACCGACTGCGGCTTCCGGCGTGACATGGCCGACCACGAAACCGTGGGATCCGCCTGAGAATCGGCCATCGGTAATGAAAGCCACATCCTTGCCTAATCCCTTGCCCATGATGGCCGATGTCGGGGATAGCATTTCGCGCATGCCGGGACCGCCTATGGGGCCTTCGTAGCGCACCACGATTACATCGCCTTTTTTCACGGTGCCATCGAGGATTTTTTTCAACGCCTGTTCTTCGGAGGCAAAGATTCGCGCTTTGCCGGTGAATTGAAGCCCCTCCTTACCAGAAATTTTAGCCACCGAACCCGCAGGCGCGAGATTGCCGCGCAGAATAACCAGGTGGCTATCTTTCTTAATCGGATCGTTGAGCGCGCGCACAATGTTCTGATTTTTCGGATAGGGCTTAACCTTAGCCAGATTTTGTGCCAGCGTTTTTCCGGTAACGGTGATGCAATCGCCGTGCAGCAACCCAGCATCGAGCAGCATTTTCATCAGGGGTTGAATGCCGCCAATTTCGATTAAATCAGACATCATCGCCTTGCCACTGGGGCGCAGGTCGGCGAGCACGGGGACACGTTTGCCGACCCGGGTGAAATCGTCGAGCTTGAGCTTGACGCCGATTGCCGATGCCATGGCCAATAAATGCAATACTGCATTAGTCGAACCACCGAGCGCAATCACGATAGTGATCGCATTCTCGAAAGCATTTTTCGTCATGATGTCGCTGGGTCGGATATTTGATTTCAACAAACGCATAGCGGCTTTGCCAGCTTCAAAGCTATCTTTCTTTTTATCGTCCGATATTGCCGCCTGGGCCGAGCTATTAGGCAGGCTCATACCCAGTGCTTCGATCGCTGATGCCATAGTATTGGCGGTGTACATGCCACTACAGGAACCCGGGCCGGGTATCGCCGTACACTCGATTTGTCTGACTTCGGCTTTGCTGATCTTGTTTTGTGCCTGCGCCCCGACCGCTTCGAAAACGCTGACTACGTCGGTGTTTTTACCTTTATGGCATCCGGGCATGATGGTGCCGCCGTAAACAAATACCGAGGGGCGATTTAGCCGCGCCATACCCATCAGGCACGCGGGCATATTTTTATCGCAGCCACCAATCGTAACCAGCGCGTCGAACCCCTGGCAGCCGACCACCGCTTCGATCGAGTCGGCGATGATTTCCCTCGATACCAGCGAATATTTCATCCCTTCGGTTCCCATCGAAATACCGTCGGAAATAGTAATCGTATTGAATATCACGGCCTTCGCTTTTGCAGCATTGGCGCCTTCGGCTGCCTTCAGGGCAAGTTGATCGATGTGCATGTTGCACGGAGTCACCATGCTCCAGGTAGAGGCGATACCGATTTGCGGTTTTTTGAAATCATCATCGTCAAATCCGACCGCGCGCAACATCGAGCGACTCGGAGCGCGTTCGACACCATCGACGACTTGCGAGGAATAGTTTCTGATATTGTGTTTTTTCAGGCTGGATTTTTTCGGGGCCATGATTCTGCTTGTGTTGGAAATAGTCGAAATAGGTTAGGCAAAGCCAACACGCGTTGCAAGCGTTTATCACAAACTTGTTAGAACTCTCCTATAATAATTCGTAATCAGGGAACTAGCGTAATTTTATGGGTGAAATACTAATTAATGCTGGAATTTTGGCTGTCGTGATAGTGGGTGTGTGGGCCTGGCGAGTCAGGCATAAAAAGCAGCTAAGGGCCAACTACGGGCCTGATTTAGCCGACAGTCGCTTGCATTCCCTGGTGGTGGGCGTTTCTGCCAGCATCGGCGAATCTTTTTTCTATTCGCTGGTACGCGAACTATCCCAGTTCCTCGAAATCGACGCGGTATTTTTAGCCAGTAGCCCGGATCAGTCGACCTATAAAACCGAGGCATTCTGGTGCGATGGTGGTTACGTTAAGAGCCTGTCGTTTTCTATGTTAAATAGTCCCGGCGAAGATATTGCCGGATTGATTTACCTGGAAACTTCTGCGAGTGAGTTATATCCCAAATCCACCTGGCTTAGAGATTATTTTAATGTACAGGGATTTTTTGCCATCAAGCTACTCAATGCTTCGGGTAGTCCTGTCGGATTACTGGCCGGAATGCATCGCGCAGCCCTGCACCTCGATAAAAATGGTATCGATGTGATTAAGATGTTTGCGACCCGATCGGCGGCCGAAATAGAACGTAAGCTTGCCACCAGCGAGGCGATGGTGGAAAAAGAGCGCGCCCAGGTCACGCTGCACGCGATGGGAGACGGTGTTATTACCACCAATAGTTTCGGGTGTATAGATTATATGAATCCTGCAGCCGAAATTCTGACCGGATGGCGGTACCATCAAGCCATGGGAATGTCCCTGGGAGCGGTGTTTCATCTGGAAGATGAGATTAGCGGGGAAATAATACCTGACCCGGCGATTCGTTGCCTGACCGAAAAACGCGTGATCGCGCCGAAAACAGACAATGTGTTGATATCCCGGCAGGGCGAGTATTACTCGATTCAGGGTACCGCGGCGCCGATGTTAAATTCACAGGATACCTGCACTGGTGTGGTACTGGTGTTTAAGGATGTCACCGATTCGAGACGCCAGCAAAAAATGGTGGCCCATCAGGCAGCCCACGATCCTTTAACCGGGTTGGTCAATCGTGCGGAGTTTGAAAAACGGCTCGACAGGGCAGTGCGAAGTGCCAGGGAATTTGAAAATACTCATGCATTGCTGTACCTGGATCTGGATCGGTTCAAAGTAGTCAACGATTCGGCTGGGCATGCCGCAGGCGACGAATTACTCAAACAAATATCTTCGTTGCTGTCGGGTCAATTGCGAGAACGTGACACATTGGGGCGCCTTGGCGGTGATGAATTCAGTGTTTTACTGAGCCATTGCCCTCCCGAGAAATCCATCAAGATCGCTAATATTTTGATCGACGCGATTCGCGAGTATCGTTTTGTGTGGGAGAGTAAAACCTATCAGGTTGGTGTCAGTATTGGCGTGGTATCGATTAATGCAGACGCCACCAATAAAATTGATCTAATGAACCAGGCGGATCAGGCTTGTTACTCGGCCAAGGATCTGGGTCGGGGTCGAGCCCATATTTATACTGAGAAAGATGCTGAACTGGCCAGGCGGCGAGGAGAATTTTTGCAAGTTTCCGAACTGCGTGCCGCGATAGATGATGAGCGATTTGAACTTTTCTACCAACCCATCATATCGCTTGATGCTAATCAAAACGGACTCCATGCCCGTGCTGAAGTGCTTCTCAGGATGATCGATAAAGACGGGAATCACCTCTCGCCAGGGTCATTTCTGCCCGCCGCGAATCGGTTTGGTTTATCCGAAATCATCGATCATTGGGTGATCGAAAAAATTCTCACCGACTATCCATACATTTTTATGCAAAACCCGGGGCTGGTATTAAGCTTGAATCTTTCTGCCAATTCGGTTGCCGATGAGTCGCTGGCAGATTTTATTCGTCAACAATTCGAGAAATCTCTAGTGAAACCGGAACAGATTTGTTTTGAAATTGCCGAGACTACTTTTACCAATACCTTATCCAGAGCAAGCCAGTTGATCAAACGGTTACGAGCACTCGGTTGCTTGTTTGCGCTGGATAATTTTGGTAGCGGCTTCGCTACTTTTTCGATATTAAAATCCCTGGATGTAGATTTTATCAAGATTGATGGTGCCGTGGTGCAGGATATATGCGACGATGCGATCGACTATGCGATGGTCGATTCTATCAATTCGATGGCGCATATTCTTGGAATCAAAACCATTGCTACCTGTGCCGACAGCGAAGTCACGATCCAGACCCTGAAAATACTGGGTGTCGATTATGCGCAGGGTTTTTATCTCGGCAAGCCGGTATCGCTAGATGAAATCGCTGGTGCGGATGCGCAAAGTTCAACTTATTCCGACACGCCAGTCAATTAGTAAATTCGCATCCTGCGGTCAAGCTGTGGGATGACACTTAATAGTATCAGGAATCTCTATATTTCCCATTCCATCAACACAGGCGTCTCTCGCTTTTCCTGTAGCAATTCTTCTGCCTGCAGTTCGGATTCGGCAAATATAATCTTCAGTTCGAATTTGTCTTCCTCAGACATCGTCTTACGCATCTTGCGTACTTCGGACTTTGCCGGCTGAAATGCATCGTACTGTTTAAGCAATTTCAGATTTTTAACCATCGAACTTGCAGACTGATTTATCTGGTAAACATAGTAAGGCATAGCATCAATTTTGTTGTCTATTAGGGGGTGATATTAGTCTTTGTCGGCCGGCTTGAATATATCACCGAAGCAATAATATTGCGATTTTAATCCGAGCCATTTGGACCGTTACTGGGTAAACTGATAATTATAAAATTAACCTAAATGTAATTCAGTATCGATCAGTTTCGATTTGATATTTTAGACTTGCAATTGACTGATGAAGTGATTATGGTTCACTGCAGTCGCCGTAAATTAATAAATCTGCGATAAATATAACGATTTTCCAAATCCGAGGAGATTTACATGAATAAAATTACTTCAACAGTAATGATGGCTTCACTATTGGCAATTTCCGCCAGTACATCCGCAGCCACACTCGATGATGTCATAGGCAAGGGTTTCGTCCAATGCGGCGTATCACAAGGCTTGCCAGGTTTTTCCCAATTTGACGATAAGGGTAACTGGTCTGGTGTCGACGTCGATATCTGCCGTGCGATGGCCGCAGCTATATTTAACGACTCCGAAGCCGTCAAATACACACCGCTGTCGGCTAAAGAACGATTTACCGCGCTACAGTCGGGTGAAATTGACGTGCTGTCACGTAACACGACCTGGACCGCGACTCGCGATACTGCGTTGGGTCTGAACTTTGCCGGTGTTAACTATTACGATGGCCAGGGATTTCTGGTGCGCAAGGACCTGGGTGTAAACGATGCATTAGAGCTGGGCGGTGCAGCCGTTTGTACGCAAACCGGTACCACCACCGAACTCAATGTCTCTGACTATTTCCGTGCTAACAATTTGGAGTACACAATTGTCGCTTACGAAAAGGCGGACGAAGTTGTTGCAGCCTATGATGCGGGGCGTTGCGATGTGTATACCACCGACCAATCTGGACTCTATGCACAGCGTACCAAGCTGAAAGATCCGTCGGCGCATAAGGTATTACCCAATGTAATCTCGAAAGAGCCTCTCGGCCCTGTGGTAAGACAAGGTGACGACCAGTGGTTTAACGTTACCAGGTGGTCTCTGTTCTGCATGATTAACGCCGAGGAAATGGGCGTTACTTCCAAGAATATCAAGAGCAAGATGGGTGGCGATCCCGCAACCAAGCGGCTTCTCGGCGAGGAAGGTAGCTTCGGTGAAAATCTCGGCGTAAGCCCGACCTGGTGTGCAAACATCGTGTCCCAGGTGGGTAACTACGGTGAGTCATTTGCACGTAACCTGTCAGTCCCTCCATTGAATATTTCACGCGGTGTGAATGAGCTGTGGAGCAAGGGCGGCATTCAATACGCACCACCTATTCGCTAAGTTGTCGAAGCAAACGTCCTGCATTATCGCAGGACGTTTGCGTTACAGGGCTCTGAAATACCTACGGGTTCGCCCGAGTCGTTATCGCCTCGTGCTGTGGCCTTGAACGTGACAGAGAAGAACTCGTGATCAAAGAAGAATCAGCAGGACCCCCGACAGTAATCACACGACCGTGGAATAACCCGAAGGTAAGAAGTATTTTTTTCCAGGCCGTGTTGCTGATCGTAGTGGTATCTTTCGGCATGTATATTTTCGGTAATACTGCCGCTAACCTGGAGAAACAGGGTATAGCCACCGGATTCCGATTCATGGGAACCACCGCTGGTTTCGGAATCATTACCCACCTGATTGAATACAGCGAAGACTCAAGTTATGGGCGTGCCTTCGCTGTCGGATTACTCAATACCCTGTTAGTAGCTTTTACCGGTATTATCGCGGCAACTATTATCGGCGTTTTTATAGGAATAGCGCGGCTGTCGAAGAACTGGCTGATATCACATTTGGCCATGGTTTACGTTGAAATATTCAGAAATATCCCGCTGCTACTGCAGATTTTCTTTTGGTATTTTGCTGTATTAAGAGCGCTGCCTGCACCCAAGGCCAGTCTTAATTTCGCGGATGGCGTGTTCGTCAATAACCGGGGTATTTACCTGCCTTCAGCTATTTATGAAGAAGGCTTCTCGCTGGTAATATGGGCGCTAGTTATAGCAATTATTGCTGTCCTGGTAATGACACGCTGGGCGCATAAGCGGCAGGATGCAACGGGCCAGCAATTCCACACGATCTATTATTCAATCGGACTATTGATAGGCTTGCCATTACTGGCGCTGGTAGTCACCGGTTTTCCGTTGAGCTGGGAAATTCCGGAACTTAAAGGTTTCAATTTCGTCGGGGGTACGGTCATCATTCCCGAGTTTATAGCACTATGGGTGTCGTTATCAATATACACGGCATCATTTATAGCCGAGATAGTACGCGCTGGTGTGCAGGCCGTCAGCCATGGTCAAACCGAAGCATCGAATGCACTGGGTCTCACGGCCGGACCGACTTTACGCCTGGTGATATTACCCCAGGCGCTGCGCGTGATCATTCCGCCCCTGTCGAGTCAATATCTTAACCTGACCAAAAACTCGTCGTTGGCGACTGCCATTGCCTACCCCGAACTGGTATCTGTGTTTACTGGAACCATACTCAATCAAACCGGGCAGGCGGTAGAAATTATCTCTATTACGATGGCTGTCTACCTGTCGATTTCTCTGTCGATCTCTGCATTCATGAACTGGTATAACGCCAAAATGGCCCTGGTGGAGCGATAAAGCGCATGGCTACCGAAAACCAATATTTGCCCGGATTGCATCCAGACCTGCCACCACCACCCAGCGAGATTGGCGTGATCGGATGGTTAAGACATAACCTGCTTGCCAGCAAAACCGATATTTTCCTGACGATATTCGCCATTTATCTGATTTATTTGCTGATACCGCCGGTCATCTCCTGGGCGTTTTTTAATGCAGACCTGATTGGCAATACCCGTGAAGCCTGTACCAGCGGCGGCGCATGCTGGGTCTTTATAAATGTCAGGATTGGACAATTCATGTATGGTTTTTATCCGGTGGAAGAAAGATGGCGGATTGATATCACATTTTTATTGTTAGTGGCGTTAATGATACCCATGTTTATCGATAGTTTCAGATACAAGGCATGGCTCGGTGCATTCATCTTGTTGGTCTTCCCTGTGATCGGTTTTTACCTGCTGGCCGGTGGATCCTTCGGGCTGGTAGTAGTCGATACACCCAGGTGGGGCGGTCTGTCCCTGACACTGATTATAGCCATCGTCGGTATCGTTGCGTCTTTTCCGATAGGCTTGATGCTTGCGCTTGGGCGTCGTTCAAAAATGCCGGCGGTGAGTGCCTTCTGTACCGGGTTTATCGAGCTCTGGCGTGGCGTGCCTTTGATTACAGTATTATTTATGTCGTCGGTCATGTTCCCGTTATTTCTACCCGACGGGGTGAACTTCGATAAGTTAGTCAGGGCGCTGGTTGGCGTTACCCTGTTTTCCGCTGCTTATATGGCTGAAACGGTGCGTGGTGGACTACAGGCCATTCCCAGAGGTCAATACGAGGCCGCCGAGGCCCTGGGTCTGAGTTATTGGAAGTATATGGCCTTTATTGTACTGCCGCAGGCTTTAAAACATGTAATCCCGGGTATAGTGGGCAACTTTATAGGCCTGTTCAAGGATACCACACTGGTTTTGATCATCGGCCTGTTTGATTTTCTGGGTATAGTCCAGGCTGCTTCGACCGATCCCAAATGGCTAGGTTATTCAATCGAAGGCTATGTTTTTTGCGCGTTTGTTTACTGGATATTTTGTTTTTCCATGTCGCAATACAGTCAGTCGGTCGAACGCAAACTTCATACCGGTCATTAAAGACAGGAAACCTCATAATTAAGTCTGGATGAAACAATATGGATTTCAAAATAGTTAAGATCAAGGCGTGGAGCGCGGGTAATAGCAATTCTATTACTCTGAATCACGATGCGGATATTGGTTATTTTGAAACCAGGTTGATCGTTCATGATTTAATTAGAGGTTCCTTTATTACAACCCTTTTCAGAGGTGAGTCCCGATGAACGAAACTGCAGATGGCGTACAGAGAAAATTTGAAGTCTCTGATGAAGTTATTATTGAAATCGACGCTATGCACAAGTGGTTTGGTGATTTTCACGTACTTAAAAATATCAATCTTTCGGTTCGCCGCGGAGAACGTATTGTCATTTGCGGCCCGTCCGGGTCCGGCAAATCAACCCTGATTCGCTGCATTAATCGGCTTGAAGAGCATCAGCAGGGGAAAGTTATTGTCGACGGTATCGAGCTAACCAGCGATCTCAAACACATTGAAGCAACGCGACGCGAAGTTGGCATGTTATTTCAGCATTTCAATTTGTTCCCGCACTTGACCGTCCTCGAAAATTGTACACTTGCCCTGATCTGGGTGCGAAAAATGTCTAAAACCGAAGCCAAAGAAATCGCGATGAAATACCTGGAGCGGGTCAAGATACCTGAGCAGGCTTTGAAGTATCCGGGCCAGCTCTCGGGTGGCCAGCAGCAGCGTGTCGCGATCGCACGCAGCCTGTGCATGAGCCCCAAGGTCATGTTGTTCGACGAACCGACCTCAGCGCTTGACCCTGAAATGATATCCGAAGTGCTCGACGTCATGGTCGAACTCGCCGAGGAAGGCATGACCATGCTCTGCGTGACCCACGAAATGGGTTTTGCCAAGAAGGTCGCGAACAGGGTCATATTCATGGATGTGGGTGAAATCATCGAAGAGAACGAGCCACTCGAATTTTTCAATAATCCGCAACATGATAGAACCAAGTTATTCCTGAGCCAGATTATTCAGCATTAGACTCCAGCTTTTCATTTGGCCGACGAGCCGGAATCTATCTTAATGTTGCTAGCAGATAGGTATCACTGGCCTCGTTTTCAATAGATTCCGGATATGTTCTTTGAGCTTTCCGGAATGACAAGTTATTATTTCTTTCTACCATGACAATAAACT
>JADFJT010000110.1 GCA_022566015.1 Pseudomonadota bacterium
GGCGATATTCTGTTTGTGATCGCAGGATTTAATCACCAAAATCACGTGGGCAAAGCAGAATTGAAGTTGATCAAGAAGTTGAGCCGCCGCTTCAAGGTTGTGGGGGGAATCGAGGCGGGGAGTTGGCTGCTCGCCCGGTGTGGGCTGCTCGATCGAAAAGCGGCGACTACCCATTGGGAAGATCTGGAAGAGTTTAGGACCCAATTTCCGAAAGTGAATTTAAAGACTGATCGTTTTGTGATCGATGGCTCGATATTTACCACTGGCGGTGCATCACCTACCTTCGATTTAATGCTGCACCTGATTCGCGTGCGCTACGGCTACCCGCTCGCACTCGAGGTATCCAGTGCGTTTATCTACGATAGTGCACACGACGCCACCGATACGCAACCGCTGGTATCGCTTGGCTCGCTGGAAAATCGCGAACCACGTGTGGCTGCAGCGATTCATTTAATGGAGCAGCATATCGACGAAACAATTTCGGTGTCCGAAATTGCAGCACACACAAAACTCTCGGTGCGGATGCTGGAGTATCTGTTTGCGCAAACATTGAATCTGTCGCCCGGAGCCTACTATCGCCGATTACGCCTAAAGTCAGCGCACCGTCTGGTAGTCGATACGCGCCTGCGCATGCAGGAAATAGCCATCCGTACCGGGTTTAATTCACTACCGTCGTTTTCGCGCATGTTTAAACGCTATTATCAGCAATCGCCTGTCGAATGTCGGAAACTTTCTGGAGACATGGTTACTTCGGTTTGACAAGCGCAATACCATTGTCTTTCCTGCGCAGGCAGGAATCTTTGGAATCTGTTGGTTGACAAATTCAACCACCTGAAGCTTGCATATTGTTTTGTTCTATTAATCTGTACCTTGCGGTCTGCATCGATGACAATGGCCGCTTAATCTCGAGAATTGGTACTCATCGGTCGCATTAAGTAATTCAGTTACCTTAGTCTGTCGCCGTGTATCAATCTATTTCGGCTACTGCTTCTAAATGGATAAATTGCTTGAACTGGTTCCATCGTCTGCCCGATAACCTGAAAGGTATCGCATATTTAATGCTGGCTTCGATTGTGTTTTCACTGATGGCTTTGATTATCAAGTTGCTCGGGCAACACTTACACATCACGCAGATTCTGCTAGTACGTCAAATCGGCATGGTCGTCATGGTGGCGCCGGCGATACTGCGGAACTTCCCCGGTTCGCTACGCACTGCGCGTCCTAAATTACAATTGATTCGCGTCCTTTGCGCGCTGGTGGCGATGCTCTTTGGGTTCACCGCAGTCATTCATATGCCATTAGCCGACGCCACCGCAATCTTCTTCGCCAAAAGTTTTTTCGTCACAGTTTTCGCGGTGTTTTTCCTCGCTGAAACCGTCGGCGTGTACCGCTGGAGCGCGGTGCTGATCGGATTCGTCGGTGTGATGATCATGATGCAACCCGGCACCGACAATTTTTCTATATATGGTCTGGCCTCGCTGGTGGGTGCGGCGGGTGCCGCTGCCGTGATGATACTGCTGCGATTGCTGTCGCGTAGTGACAGCACGGATACGATTATGACCTATGGTGCGCTGGGTGTCGGACTGGTCATGATAGTGCCCGGTATTTATTTCTGGCAGCCACCGACTTCAACGGAATGGTACCTGCTCGCCGCGGTGGCGGTGGTTTCCTACTTCGGACAGCGCTGCAATATCTTCGCCTACAAACACGGGGAAGCGTCGCTACTCGCATCGCTGGACTATGTGCGCCTGTTGTGGGCCACCTTGTTCGGTTTCCTGGTATTCGGCCACCTGCCGGGAGTTCCAACCTGGATAGGCGCGTCGATCGTCATTGCGGCAGCGATTTTTACGATTTATCGTGAGATGCGGCGCAAAAGTGGGTTGACCACTGCTGCGAGCGGGAACGACTGAGATGTCGGCTGTCGTTCGATGATTGCATTTGTTCTCAAAATTACTACAATTGTAGCGATATTGAGAACAATTGGCATTCCTATTGAAGAAACAACCCATCGATTTCTTATTCAGCCGCTACCGGCGCCAGGTGCTGGCGTTGCTATTGCTGCGCCCGGACGAGAAATTTTATGTACGCGAACTCGAACGTTTAACCGGAATATCGGCGGGTTCGCTGCACCGTGAGTTGAAAGCCATGGCGCAGGCCGGATTGCTGATTCGTGAGCGGCAGGGTAACCAAGTTTTGTACCGGGCAGACCGCTCCTGTTCGATATTCGAGGAACTAGCGTCTATCTTCCGTAAAACGGTAGGACTGGCCACTTTACTCAAAGATGCGTTGGCGCCGATCGCCTCGAAGATACGGGTGGCATTCGTGTTTGGCTCGGTGGCGGCGGGTAAGCAACAGGCGCACAGCGATCTGGATATTTGCGTGCTCGGGGAAGTTGAGTTGCTGGATGTGGTCAAGGCGCTGGGATCGATACCGGAAAGTCTGCAACGCGAGATCAACCCGGTGGTGATGAGCGTTACCCGGTTTATCGATCAACTGGCGCAGCACGAGCGCTTTGCCGAACGTCTGTGGGACGAGCCGAAAATATTTGTAATCGGAGACGAAGATGAGTTTGGAAAACTTGTTGAAGATCGGGCAGCTTGAACGGCATGAAACCGATGCCGTGCAGGTCGGTCGATTGTTGGATTCCGCCGTTCGATGCCTTGCCGACGCCCGTCAGGATTCTATTACGGTGGAAACGCGCCTTGAAGCCGGTTATCGCGCCATCATGCAGCTCAGCATGCTCACGCTTTGGGCTAACGGGTACAGACCAACCACTGCCGCCGGTCATCACAGGACAATGATCCAGTCCCTGGTACATTCGGTTGGGCTTGATCCCGATCAGATGCGGGTGCTGGATACATTTCGAGTCAAGCGAAACGCGATTAATTACACCGGCGAGGACATGGATATCGCCAGTGTTGAAGCCTGCATCGCAGCGGGTGAAGCATTAATGCGACATATACGTCACTGGTTAGTTAAAAACCATCCAGAACTGGCGCAATGAATGCCGAGAAAAATCAAAACTGCGGGACTATCGCCATAATATCGGGGCATGACGTAATTTCGGGATCAGACTAAAGTACTCTAAAACTAAATGTTAGCTGGCTAAAGGGTACTGTTTCTTTTTATCCTAGTTGTGTTCTGTCCTCGGTTTTCAATCGATACTGACCCCATTGATTCCGTTCCGTCAGGCCAAATCAGTAGAGTCGAATCGCTCAGCTACGGTTACAATGTTTGTTTGGAAAAACCTGGAATAAAAACATGACGAACAATGACGTTTTGCGTCGCATTCGCTATATCTTTGATTTTGGCGACGACAAGATGATTGCGCTATTTGCCCAGGCAGAGTGCGAAGTTACCCGAGCGCAAGTCAGCGATTGGTTGAAAAAAGAAGATCAAGATGATTATCAGGCGCTTAGCGATTCCCAGTTGGCGACTTTTTTAAACGGTTTAATCAATGACCGACGTGGCAAAAAAGAGGGTGCGCAACCTACGCCGGAAACGGAGCTGACGAATAACATCATTTTTCGAAAATTGAAAATTGCGCTAGATCTTAGAGCTGACGATATTCTAGCCATAATGAAACTTGCCGATCTACGCATGAGCCGCCACGAACTCAGCGCATTTTTTAGAAAAAGGGGGCACAAACATTACCGCGAATGCAAAGATCAAATACTGCGAAATTTTATGAAAGGTCTGCAGGTAAAATACAGGAGTGAATGAATGAAACGTTTAATGCGGATACTCGATGCTGGCAATGTGGTGCTTTCGGGATGGTGCGGCATCACTGATCCTCGCTATCTGGAGGCCATTGCCGAGTACGACTTTGATGCCATCGTGTTAGACATGCAACACGGCTTTTTCGATGAGACTACAGTACAAAATGCGATCGCCACACTGGTCGCTCGCGGTAAGGCGCCTTTGGTGCGTATTCCCCTGGCACGTTGGGACACAGCAGCGAGGGTATTGGATTTTGGCGCGCTCGCGGTGATCGCACCAATGATCAACACAGCCGAGGACGCCAGGTCTTTCGTTTCCGCGACGCGATTTGTACCAGTCGGTGAGCGCTCTTTTGGACCGAGGCATGCCGCTTCGCTGTACGGTATCGATACTAACGAATACCTGCAGAATTTCGATCAGTGTTCGCTCGCACTGGCAATGATCGAGACGCGCGAAGCCTACCAAAATCTGGATGAAATTATTGCCGTCGACGGCATCGGCGGTGTGCTAATTGGGCCTGGGGATCTGTCTATCTCATTTCGACAGAACCCGATACCCGATGCTTATGGGGTGGATACCATCGACGTGGTTAAAGACATCGTCGCTCGCTGTAAACAGGCTGGCATAAAGACAGCCGCTTTTTCAATCGACCCTAAAGCCGCAAATATGCTTCATGGATTAGGTGTGGATATTATTTCTGTAGGCTTAGATGTGACTTATATTGCCGAAGGAGTTAAGGCTCATTTTGCTGGGCTGGATTTTCGGTGAGCTGGTGGAATAGGGTAGCGTTTCGAATGGCAGTTATTGTATGAATCTGCCCCGAAATTAAGCAATAATCGAATTGTCAGTTGTTAAAAACTGATTGATAACTGGGCACCGGTAAAAACTTCCGACTCAGCTTCCCGGTTTGCTGCCCTGGTTTGGAGCGGCCATCGTCATTGTGGCGGCGATTTTTACGATTCACCATGAGACGCGACGCAAAAGCGGGTTGACCACTGCTCCGAGCAGAAACATGGAAGATTGAAACCGGCTCTCAATGATATTAGGGACTTTCCTTATTTGACGTAATCTTAAAGGTTAACGGCCCCTTATTTTGAGTGACTAAAAGCGCCTGTAAAATGGGAATAAAAAAGGGCCACCGTTTCCGGTGGCCCTTCGAGTAACCTGGGAGAAAGACTGTCAAGGGCATCGGTTAAACCGGGCCTGGCCAAAAGCCTGTAGGTCTTTCAGCCTCCTTTCAAACCTCGGTATCTCCGAATGTTTTGACACCTTTCTCCAATATCTCTGTAGACACTAGATCACCCCCTTTGTGTTGTTACGGATAGTTTGGAGCATGCCACAAATTTCGGATCTGTCAATGTTGTGATATCCGGCGGCGGCAAACGCAGGTAAAATCGGGACAGATTTATTTATTTGAATTCGCTACGGCGGCGCGCCGCGCTAATCGCTCTAGTTTCGCACGGGCATTAACATTGTAAGATGTCAGAGAGTAATTTTCTCTAATATTAGAAACAATTGCTCTCTGACACCCAATTTGCATATCAAGTAACAGATGATGCTTCGATTGCAAAACAAAACCGCCATCATCCTGGTAACAAAGGTACAATTTCACCATGCTTAAATCCCTGTCAATTTTCGTATCCTGTGCATTAATGGTGAGCGCGTGTACAACGCGACCGCCCGGAATAGGCAGTCCGGTTGAATGGTCAAGTCTTCAAAACTGGACATCGGACAATCAAAGTGACGTGTGGGAAGGTTTTCTAAAGAGTTGCCAAAAACTCAGCCACGAACAATGGCAGGAAGTCTGCCATCTCGCCAGGAATAGCGGAGACCTGAGCGATTCTGAAGTCAGAGAATTCTTTGAATCAAATTTCGAGGTTCGGCCAGTCTACGCGGAGGGCGGTGTAACCGAGGGATTGATCACAGGCTACTACGAGCCTTTGTTAGAAGGTAGTTGGGAACGGTCTGAGGAATTCCGATATCCACTATATGGTGTTCCAAAGGATTTACTGATTGTTGATCTTGGGGGTATTTATCCGGAACTGAAGAACATGCGTTTACGCGGAAAACTGGATGGAAACAGAGTAGTGCCTTACTACGATCGCGCGCAACTGGATTACGATCAAGAATTGCTTCAGGGCACAGAGATTTTGTGGGTGAACAGTATAGTGGACGCGTTTTTCCTGCATATTCAGGGCTCTGGCCGAGTACAGCTTACTGATGGTTCTACAACAGCGGTGGGCTACGCCGAGCAAAATGGGCACCCTTACCAATCCATTGGCAAAGTTCTGACTGAAATGGGGGAACTGGAAAAAGAAGAAGTCACGCTATTTACGATCAAGGACTGGTTAAAGTTAAACCCAACCCGATTGAACGAGATTCTCTCGAAGAACCCGAGTTATATATTTTTCGAACTAAGGGACGCCCAGGCAGACGGACCGTTTGGCTCTCTCAACGTAGCGCTGACACCACAACGTAGTATTGCTGTAGATCGAAATGTGATTCCTTTAGGCGCACCAGTATGGTTGCAGACCACACTGCCGGACGAAAAACAATCACCGCTCAACAAACTCATGTTGGCACAGGACACCGGTGGCGCCATCAAAGGCTATGTTCGCGCGGATATTTTCTGGGGCCGAGGAGACGAAGCTGAAAAAATGGCGGGGCTGATGAAGCAACAAGGAAAGCTTTTTGTATTGTTACCCAAGGGATATTCGATAGAGAAAAATCAGACTCATTAAAAAACCCTGCAATTGTGACTTTACCGGAACTGTTCCCACACACTTAAGCGTCACTTCACGTTTGGGCTAATAGGTGTCAGGGCGCAATTGTTTCTAATATTAAAGAAAATTGCTCTCTGACACCTATTTCCAGACACGTTCCTAAAAGACCGGGCCGAAAAGCGGTTGATGGTAAATTAGGTATACTGTCCCCGGAATTCTTCTACCATCAATTTCAATCGATACTGACCCTATTGATCATTTAATTCGAAGACCTGAACACTCCTCTTATATTTTCAAATGTTATTCCGATCCCTTATTGTCGCTAAGTGAAAGAGGCCCAGGGGCTATTGATGGGGCGCTCAATATAGTTCTCACTCTGCATGTAGTTTGCGATTTTGGGCTCTTTTTCAAATGCTTTAATAAAGGCAAATAGCTTTGGCCGGTTGGTATCAGATATCGAATTCGGCACCATCAAGGTCATTTGCCAGAATAATTCGTAAAGGATGCAATCCACCAGGGATAAGCGGTTTCCGACAAAGAAATTTTTATTATCACGACGGGATAGATAGTTTTCAAAACTATCCAGATAGCGTGGCAAGGTGTTGGTTGAAAAATCTTCGAATACGGCGGCATATCCCTCACCCAGCGTATAGGCGGTATCAATGATTTCATTACGGAAATCGTAGGCTTCATCCTGAAGTATGTCGATTTCGATTCGGTCAGTTTCCGAATCCCCGTAAAAATCAAAACGTCTGGCCAGGTATCGAAGAATCGAATTGCTTTGTGACAGGCTAACCGGGGAATCCCCACCGGTGTCAATTAAATAGGGTAAATTGGGAAATGGCATATCCAGTGTTGATCGCAGACTACTCCAGTCTTCACCTTCTTCGTCTTTCTCCAGCACAGTACCATCCTGTAAAACGCCGAGTCGGACTTCAGAAAAAGGCACACCCGCAGAGACCAGTAGCAATCGAATGGGCTGTGCCAAACCCCGTATGCCCCAATAACCCAGGGTGATATCAGCATTCTCTTGAATGAGCTTCTGAACCATAGTCGTTATCCTGAAAATCGAAGGACAGTATACTTTAAAGGCGGTTTACTGGGAGTATTGGTTGGGTTGGCTGTATCATCCCGAACAGTAAAGAATCCCGAGGGTCTTTCCAAATCACATAGCTCTTACGAGGGAATTGAAAAGTTGTTATACGATCTCGAAAGACCTGATCCTTCACACTCCCATACCTCACTACTCTGCTTACACGTTGTATTATCACGGTTACCCAGCAATCACCAGTTAAAGCGACATAATATGAAACTACTTGTCAGGAATCTCGCACGTAGCACGAGTGAAGATGAACTTCGCGCAAAGTTTGAGGCATTTGGTGCAGTGCAATCCTGCGCTCTGATCACCGATAAAGTCAGTGGATTATCGAAAGGTTTCGGGTTTGTTGATATGCCCAAACAGGGCGACGCTAAAGCGGCAATGAAATCACTCAATGGTAGTGATCTTGATGGCCAGAAAATCCGTGTTAAAAAGCAGGCACCGAAATCACCCGCAGACGATGCTGGTCCGGTGACACGGGATGCCTAAAGAGCCGCCAACCGACCCACTGCATGGTGTAACCCTGAAGACAGTCGTCACCGAGTTAGTGACACAATATGGCTGGCAGGAATTAGGCGAGCGTATAGCGATTAACTGTTTTACCACCAATCCGAGCATCACTTCGAGTCTAAAATTTTTACGCAAGACACCCTGGGCAAGGGAAAAAGTGGAGAGGCTTTTTATTAGTATGAAACGAATCGGGAAAACGGATGAAAAGTAGCGTTCTGAATGCGCTTACCTGAGGAGTTCCGCTCCAATTCCTCTTTGATTTTTCATTTTGAAGCCAGCCCTTTCTGAACAGCTTTTCTCTCCTGAATAGCCTTCGCCCAGCGCAACACATGCTTATACGAAGCAGTATCTAAAAATTCAGCGGCATCATAAATCTCACCCATGGCTAACCGTCCGTACCAGGGCCATATTGCAATATCCGCAATCGAATAACCGCTAGCACACATATAGTCACGCTCAGCCAAATGACGATCCAGTACATCTAATTGGCGTTTGCTTTCCATCGCATAGCGATCAATCGGGTATTTCATCGGGTAAGGTGCATAGCAGTAGAAATGTCCGAAGCCACCGCCGAGGAATGATGCACTGCTTTCCTGCCAGAACAACCAGGATAGGCATTCCGTTCGGCCCACAACATCTTCTGGAAGCAAAGCACCATATTTCTCTGCTAAATAATGCAGAATAGCGCAGGACTCAAATACAGATAGAGCGGGTGATATAGACTTATCAAGTAGTACGGGAATTTTCGAATTCGGATTGAGTTTCACGAAGTCTGAACCGAATTGCTCGCCTTCTCCAATATCGATGATATGCAGATCGTATGCCGCATCTGATTTACCCAGTGCCAGCAGCTCTTCCAGCATTACCGTAATCTTCACGCCATTGGGTGTGCCCAACGAGTACAGTTGTAATGGTTTTTCGCCGACTGGCAGGACTTTCTCGTGGGTTGGACCGGCGATCGGTCGGTTGATGCCAGCCCATTTGCCGCCGTTTTCACTGTCCCATGTCCAGACTTTTGGTGGAGTGTAGTCTTTAGTGCCCATTTTGTGGCCCTCCGGCTTTGGCATTCTCATTGGTTAATTATAAGATATGCCTGGAATCCAGGACATCAAAAGACTGAAATGAACATATATCTATATATGGGGGAGATTCAGTACGATTTCGAAAGACCTGACC
>JADFJT010000111.1 GCA_022566015.1 Pseudomonadota bacterium
TTTTATAGTGACTAAATTATCTAGCCTCTCACTAACCCAACCCTCACCACGCTGGTTAAACACCTGCTGCAAATAACTTCAAACAATTCGCGCGCGTTTTTCAGGTTTTGTTCAGCATTGGCGCGGGCTTTTTCGATATCGGCAAAGGCCTGGTCGAGAATATTGACGATGCGTTTTTGTTCGTTGATGGGAGGGCAAGATACTGTTATCTCGTAAACATTATTTCGATTAATTCCTGGTTTAACTCCCGTTGCTAAACTTGGAATATCTAATTGAGAAAGTAGAAAATAGACAAACTTTAGATCATATTCGGTTTCATCGAATCTAACGAAGTAAGTAACATCTAAAGGCCAGAATTTTTCTTCCGATAAGGTAATTTCACCAGCGGATCCCTTGCGACCGATAATTACAGTTTGTTTATCATAGTAAAATTCATCACTCCAATCTTTAACTCCATTGGCTCCATATACAGGATATGCCCCGCCAGCTTTTCTCAAAGATTTTTCAAGAGGTTTGCCATATTCCAGAGTTAGGAAGTCACCAATTTTCTTTTGTTCCCAATGACCCATTGCTAAACTAGCTCTTTAATGGAATCCAAAATTTCCTCACTCTCCCTATCCAAAGCCATAATCTCCTCAATAATCACAGCAGGATCCCGCAACACCACTTCATCATCACTATTCGGATTCTTCACCGACAAATCCCAGGTGGCGGTATCGATATCACCCACGTCAAACGACCAGGACTTGTCCGAATCGGCGACGCTTCTTTGCAACTCGACAAATTCTTTTAAGTCGTCGTCGTTGAGCGGGTTGGTCTTGCCCAGCGAGCGGCCGGGGTCGAGCTGGTAGTACCAGACTTTTTGCGTGGGCGCACCTTTCTCGAAAAATAACACCACGGTTTTCACGCCTGCGCCGAGGAATGTTTTCGGCGGGCAGTCGAGTACCGTGTGCAGGTTACAGTTCTCGAGTAGTTCTTTTCGTAGCGCAATCGCGGCGTTGTCGGTGTTGGACAGGAAAGTATTCTTGATTATGATCGCGGCGCGGCCACCGGCCTTGAGCTTCTTGATGAAGTGTTGCAAGAACAAAAATGCGGTTTCGCCGGTCTTGATCGGGAAGTTTTGCTGGACTTCTTTGCGTTCCTTGCCACCGAACGGTGGGTTGGCGAGGATGATGTCGTGTCGGTCGCTTTGTTCGATATCGGCGAGGTTTTCGGCGAGTGTATTGGTGTGCAGTACGTTGGGCGCTTCGATGCCGTGCAAAATCATGTTCATGATCGCGATTACGTAGGCTAGCGACTTTTTCTCCTGGGCGTAAAAGGTGCGCTCTTGCAGGGTCTTCAAATCGCTGGTGGACAAATTTTCCTGTTGGCGTAAATAGTCGAAGGATTCGCACAGGAAACCCGCCGAACCGGCCGCGCCGTCGTAAATAGTCTCGCCGATTTTGGGTTTTACAACGGCGATCATCGCGCGGATCAATGGGCGCGGGGTGTAGTATTCGCCGCCATTACGTCCGGCGTTACCCATGTTTTTGATCTTGCTTTCGTACAGGTGCGAGAGTTCGTGTTTTTCCTGCTGCGAGCGAAAACGTAGCTCGTCGATTTTTTCGAGTGCGTCGCGCAGCGAATAGCCGCTTTGCAGTTTGTTTTTGATTTCGCCAAAAATTTCACCAATTTTATATTCGATGGTATTAGGGCTGTCGGCTTTTTGTTTAAATGCCTTCAGGTAGGGGAATAACTCGCCATCGACGTATTCGATTAAATCACTGCCGGTGAGCGCGTTGTTGTGGTCGAAGTCACCGTCGGCATCTTTGGGTGCGGCCCAGCTAGTCCATCGGTGTTGCGGGTCGACGATGTACTGGTAGTCTTTGCCGAGTAATTCGGCTTCGAGCGATTTTTCATATTCCAGGTCGTCGAGGTATTTCAGAAATAGCATCCACGAGGTTTGCTCGGTGTAGTCTAACTCGCTGGAGCAACCGGCATCCTTGTGCAGGATGTCGTCTATATTCTTGAAAGTTTGTTCGAACATACCCGTAATATTGTCGTTTTATCCGCAAGATCGGCAGTATACCGAAATAGTCGATGGACCGTCCCGGTTGCTTAGATACGGTTCTTTCTCTTAGGCGGCCCTTTTATCGAAGCGTGACCGCTGGGATAATTTTACTGGACGTTACGCGACAGGGACGTCGCGTGCGAGCCTCCAGGGAGGGAACGGTCCGACGCATCGGTACGGCGTTCCAGTAAAAATATACCGGTTGTCGCGTCTCCTGCGCTATGGATTCCGGCTCATAAGGCGGACAGTTTTAAAAGAAATCATCAAGGATGGAAAAATGGTGTCTATCGGGTATTTCCCTGTATTGAATATCAATCGAATCTTTCCAGGCTTCGTGCAATTGCTGTGACTGTTTTTTGAACTCGTCGCTTTCGCGCTCACCGACCAGCAGGTTCACCTGTAGCGAGGGTGAGGGATTCCAGGGTTTCATGAATAATGGGCTGAGTGTTTTTGCAGTGGCCTGATCCAGTTGCAAGGCACGGTTGATCGAGGTTGGCACCAATGGCTGCAAATCGAATAGCCCGCTGAGTGGATTGATTTGTTGAAAGGGGGCATGTGACAGACCCAGTTCCGACCAGTCCAGGGTCAGCAGTATCGCCGCCAGGTGACCGCCTGCCGAATGCCCGGTTAATTTGATCGACTCGCTATCGCCGCCATAGCGCGCGATATTTTTAACCACCCAGCCGATGGCCGTCTGCATTTGCTCGACAATTTTTCCCAACGTGACCGAGGGGCACAGGTCGTAATTGACGATCACAGCGCATTCGCCGCGTCGATTAAATATTTCTGCGATGAATGAAAACCAGTCTTTACCCCCTCTCTGCCAGTAACCCCCGTGCAGAAAAATATGAACCGGTGCGAGTTCGTCGCCCGAACCCAGCGGAAAAATATCCAGTATCTCGCGTGCGCTGTCGCCGTAGGCTATATCGAGTTCCGCATCGCACTGGTTTCTCCAGGCTTCGCTGCGCCTGGCCCAGCTATCGATAATTTCAGGGTGTTCAGGCACTGCTTTGCGATTATTATATTGTTGTTCCAGGTAGGGGTCGATATCGATATTCATCAGTGTTTAAAATTTATGCGATAAAGTTCGCAACTATAACCAGAAGAATCCCTATAAGCAGGAATACCGCTACCACAATGCCAATATTGATCGCAGCAATTCTGTCGTCATTATGCATAATCTCACCTCTTTTTTGATTAGCAGAGGTTATCTGTAAAAAACTGAGTAGTTATTGACTTAAATCAAGAAGTGAGGGATTAGGGCAGGGGTTTGCTAGTTATCTAATACAATATTTCTATCGACCTGGTTAATATCGGGCTTCCCTATCTGCGCCAGGGTAGCATCTATTTGCTGTATTATGAGATCGATAACCGCTTCGAGTCCTTCGGTTCCAGCCGCGCCGATGCCATACAATAGAGGGCGTCCCAGCATCACGAAATCGGCACCGAGAGCGAGAGCCTTGATAATTCCTTCACCATTGCGCACGCCGCTATCGAAAATAAGCGGATAGCCCTCTCCCACGGCTTCGCGAATCATAGGCAGCATTTCGATCGCTGCTGGTACCGCGTCTAGTTGCCTGCCACCGTGGTTCGATACGTAAATGGCGTCAACGTTAGCATCGGCGATACGCACCGCATCCTGTGGTGACAATACGCCTTTTACTATCAATTTTCCTGGCCAGCGCTTGCGCAAGCGATCGAGAAAGCCCCAATCGACTTTGCCACGACTTTCGTCGCGAATAAATTTTGCCGAGCCCGGGTGTTCATTATTGGCGATTTTTGGGACACCCGATAACAGCGTACGAATAGACCATTGAGGGTGTGTGGCGAAATCGAAAAACTGTTTAGAGCGAATTTTTAACGGTGACTGGAAACCATTGCGTAAATCGCGTGGCCTGGGCGCGATCATCGGCAGGTCGACAGTCAGCATTAGAGTATCGTAGCCGCAAGCTTCGGCACGTTTTACCATGTCGAAGGCGACTTCTTCCGATTGGCCCACGTATAACTGAAACCAAGAATTCTCACCGGCATATTGCCGCATGGTTTCGATACTACTCGATGCCATGGTCGATAAGGTGACTGGAATATTGTATTTTACCGCTGCGGCCGCAAGCATCCGGTCCGCACCCGGCCAGGTCAGGTTACACATGCCCATCGGTGCGATGCCAAAGGGAAAACCCCATTGTTTGTCCATCAAGGTTTTGTTATATCGGCGATTATCGACGTTGACCAATACACGCGGTAGCAGGCGAATACGGTCAAGTTGAACAGAATTTTGTTCGCAGGCGTATTCGCTGCCGGCTGCGCCGTCGATGTAGTCAAAGATGATTTTCGGCATACGCCGTTTGGCAGCCATACGCGCATCGGCGACGCTAAATATATTTGTTCCCATGTGGAATAATCTGCCTGGTCAGCGCCATCTTGTTGCGGCGAAATACTGATTTAAAATGAATAGTGCAAGTCTATCTTGAATCGATGGGTTAGAACAAATACTATTATTTTGAATCAGCTAATCCAGGCTATCAGTCGATGAGCGACTCAGCTCCTAACCTCTACGATCAGCGAAACATCGATACCATGGAAATAGTTTATGGTACTGGCTACCTGTCCATGGGTGGTGACGAAGAGGTTGCGCGTATTGTCTCGCCGCTGGTGATTAAGCATAAAGATGTTCTGGATCTCGGTTGCGGGCTGGGAGGAGCGGTCGTTACGTTGGTCAGAGACCATGGTGCGAAACGGGTGCAGGGGGTAGACATCGATGTCGGCCTGCTGGCTCGCGCCAGGGAGCTGGTCAGGCAGGCAGGTCTGGATGACCGCGTTGCCCTAACTCGTATTGAACCCGGCCCCCTGCCATTTGAGCGCAGTAGTTTTGATGTGGTTTATGTCACCGCCGTGGCCTGTCATGTGCAGGAATTGTCGCCTTTCCTGGATGAAATAGAGCGGGTTTTGCGTCCCGGCGGATACCTGGTGGGTGGTGAGTGGTTTAAAGCCAGCGATAATGCTGCTTTTGTCCAATGGGATAACCTATTGCGTGAAAGAGGATTGAATTTCTATTTTGTATCGCGCGAAACTTTTAAGACCTCGCTCGCCGACAGTGGGTTTATCAATATATTTGTAATGGATCGAACAAAGGCGACCATCGATAACGCGCGCCATTGCCTGGCCCGTGTCGAAAACGAATTACACGATCAGCTACTTCATTCGATGGATGAACAGCAGTATATGGCATTTACAGCCTGGACTCAGTCGAGACTGATCGGTCTCGCCGAAGGTGGCATGCACTACGGGCATTTCTGCGCGAGAAAGCGGCAGGAATAATTCGACCTGTCGATCCGAATGCTATCGGCCTAACCGACCGATTTTACCTCGTGCAGGTGCACGTCATACTGTGGATATGGGATGCTGATTCCCACTTCCTCCAGCGCCAGTTTAATTCGTTCGAGTAAGTCCGGGCGCAGAGTCCAGTAGTCGTCTGCATTTACCCACGGGCGTACTTTGAGATTGACGCTGCTTTGTGCCAATTCACCGACTGATACGGCAGGTTCGGGGTCTTCCAGAACGCGTTCGTCGGCTCTCAGTATTGCCATGATAATATCGCGCGCCTGGCCGATGTTATCGTCGTATCCGATGCAAAAAATCAGGTCAAGGCGTCGTGTTGGCAGTGCGCTGATATTCACGATTGTGCCACTCAAAATGGCCGAATTCGGTACGATAATGCGCTGGTTGTCGCCGGTGTGCATCGTAGTGGCAAACAGCCCGATTTCATCGACTGTACCCGAGGTACCGCCTGCAGTGATATAGTCGCCGGTTTTAAATGGGTGAAGGATAATGATCATTACTCCCGAGGCGAAATTGGACAGTGAATCTTTTAGCGCGAGGGCAATAGCGAGACCGGCAGCGGCGAGGATGGCCAACAGCGAAGTGACATTGATACCGAGTGAATCGACAGCCGCGAGCACCACGGCGACCAGCAAGACCACGTAAGCTATATGGCCGAGAAATTTGACCAGCATCGCATCGGTTCCACCGCGCTCCATTGCCTTTTGGATTAGCCTGGCAATTAGTTTGGCAAAGAATTTACCGATTATAAAAATCGCCAGGGCGAGGGCAATTTTTATCCCCTAGTCCGGTGCATTTTGTGAGAGCCACGTTTGTATGATTTCCATCCTTCCCCCTGATCAAATAAGATTTAATATTAGTGTTGCCAATGCGATCGGTACTGGTCGAATGGCTATTATAGGCTAAGCCCAACCAGTTTTCCTACCGAGTGGCTAAGCTGGAGCAGAGCGTCTGGCGTAAATCCTGTGCTCGGTTTAATATGTAAACTATGCGCTGGTTGGACAATGAGGGCCTGAGAAAAGCAATCCCGTGAAAATAACCCAATTCAAAACTATATTAATCGACCTGCCTCTGTCTAAACCGATTGCCATGGCGATCTATCGGATTAACAGTGTCGGCTGTGTGCTGCTGGAACTCGAAACCGATCAGTGGCATCGTGGGTGAAAGTTATGTGTTCACGCTCAACGGCGTGCGGCTAAAAGTGCTGCATGAAATGGTTTTAAGCTTCGCGGAACAGGTCGAAGGACGCGACCCGCATAGTATTGGCGAAATCTGGCAAAATTTCTGGGGTGCATTAAACCCGAACGGGCAAGTATCGGATTCAGCTTTAACCAGGATGCGATAAGGCAATATACTATTTGATATAATACGGAGGGCGGGGGTAGGCAGCACCGACCCCCGCCCCTATAGGTCAGGCTTCGGCGCTAACCGGGTCGATGACATTGGCTACAAGGGTAATTTTTGTAGCTGGGAAGCCGCTTTCGGTCGCGTGTTGCTGAATCTCGTTTTCCGAATCGGCCAGATAGACACAAAATATCTTGTCGGCGGTAACATAAGAATGCTCCCACTGAATAAACTTCCCCTGCGCTGTCATGTTCGCAAGCACCGAGTTAGATTTTTGCGAGGCACCACGAAGTGCATCGCGATCTGCCGAACCAATTTCGGGGATTTCACGTTCAATTACGAATCTAGGCATTTCTCTTTCCTCATATTGTTGATAATGATATGCATTCGGGGCTTCGGGGCTGTTCATTTCTGGTATTCAAGCAAATGCCGAAACCTGTTTTTGCATGCTGTGTACCGTGCCATTAGCAGACTGTGCAAACCTGAAGTAAATGTGAAGATTTCCTAATCATTTCGTAAAAATGATGAACAGAACACATTTTTTGTGCAAAAATCATTGAAGTCTGGTGGATTTTTAATTTTCCATAGGTGCAGAGGAGGGGGAGGCTTTGATTTATCGATTTAACCATTTCGAACTAAATACTCAGAACTACCAGCTAATCAAATCTGGGAACCAGGTCGCGGTGGAACCGCAGGTCTTCGACTTGCTAAAATACCTGATAGCCAATCGGAACCGACTGGTATCGAGAGAAGAAATATTTGACGAAATATGGTCGGGTCGAATTGTATCCGACACTTCTTTGAGTAATCACATCAAGTCGGCGCGTAAAGTGATTGGTGATAATGGTCGGAGTCAGTCCTGCATAAAGACTGTGCACGGTCGAGGTTATCAGTTTATCGCCAGCACCGACGAAATCATCAACCACGGTAGTGATCTAGCATCGCTTCCAGTCGATGATTCCATCGGGAGATCTGAAAATAGAGGCCCTTTGATCGTTGTATTGCCTTTTCAGAATATGAGCTCAGACCCGGAGCAAAAATATTTTGCCGAGGGTATGAGTGAAGATATCACCACGGAGCTATCCCGATTTACCGATTTACAGGTGATTGCTCGACATACCGCGTTCCAGTTCACCAGTGCGTCGCTCGATATTAATAAAATTGCCGAGAAGTTGTCTGTAGAGTACCTGGTCGAAGGCAGTGTTCGACGCACACAGGACAGGATTAGGATCAATGCGCAATTGATCGATGCAAGTAGTGGAAATCATATCTGGGCGGAGAAATACGATCGCCCACTCGACCAAATTTTTAAGATCCAGGACGAGATCACCGAAACGATCGTCTCGACTATTAGCGGGCAAATTCGAAATATCGAAACCGATCGGGCCAATTCCCGCGGCACCGATAATCTTAGCGCTTACGATCACCTGTTACGGGGTCTCTCCTACCATAAAAACGGTTATGTCAGTTACGACAATTATGTGAAGGCTTTCGAGGAATTTACCCGGGCGATCGAACTTGATCCGAAATTCGCTCGTGCCCGTGCCTGGATTTTATGTGCCGAGGCATCGATGTGGCGGCCTAAATCGGACCGGCGTATTAACGACGCACTGGAGGCGGCAAAATATGCTTTGAAACTGGATGAGAAAGAAAGCGAAACCCATCGAATACTGGGCTCGTTATATTTGTATCAAAGGAATTATCAACTCAGTGGCCACCATTATCACGAAGCTATGAGGTTGAGTCCCAATGATGCCCATATAGCGGTTAAAACGGGTCGGTATTATGCGTATATCGATAAGTATGACGAGGCGCTCAGGACTGTCGAGCGCGCAATGCGGCTCAACCCACTCCATCCGGGATGGTACTGGATGGAGTTGGGGATTGTTTACTACAGTATGGGTGAATACCAAAAAGCGATCGATGCCTATTATAAAAACTGGGAATTAGAAGCCTATGACCTGGCGCTAATTGCCGCCACTTATATCGCGATGAACGAGATCGACAGAGCCGAAGAAGCGGCTCAAAAAGCACTGGTGATAGAACCTAAATCGTCGGCGAACTTGTATACCCAGTTCGAAACCTACCAGGATAAAGAAAAACATAAACTTTTGTGTGACCGTATGACCGCAGCAGGCATTCCCGCGTAGACCGTTTTGCGGGGTCGGTGTTGCCGGCTCCGACCTCTGGTCGCCACTGGTGAAAGGCATTCTCCATCCTTCGCCAAGAGGGATTTAATCAGGTAAAGTGATCATCGACGTCACCCGGACCAGGTAGGCGATACTGGCGCCGACCTGTCGACTCTTGATGAAGTAACTCAATAACTGGAAAAACAATGAAAGCAAGTGATCTGTTTGTAAGCTGTTTGGAAAATTAAGGTGCCGAGTAGATTTTTG